>NZ_JBFBCI010000005.1:0-238155 GCF_040683095.1 Sphaerisporangium sp. NPDC051017 | reverse complement strand
CAAGGGCCTGGCAGGGGAGGGTGCCCTGCGTCGCCTGGGCGCGGGGCGTGTGGATCGGGGCCGGGTGGGGCCGGTCTTCGACCGGTCCTTGCGGCTGGTCTGGGGTGCGGCCGGGGTGATGACCGCGCGTGTTTCGAGCGTGTCCACCACCGTGCGGATCGCCATCTGCCCGGTGGTGCGGTCGGCGACGGTCTTGGCCTGGTGGGTGAGGCCGCGGGCGGCGATGCGACGCCACGCGCCGTGATCACGGTCGCCCTGCCAGCCGCAACCGTCGCGGTCGGGGCAGATGGCCCACTTCCAGCCCGCGACCGCCGGCCGGTCTGGGGCTTTGCGGTGCCGCAGCGGCGTGAGGCACTGCGGGCAGTGCTTGGAGGTGTTGCGCGCCGGTACGGTCACCACGGCGATGCCGGCCTCGGCGGCCAGGTGCCGCATGCGGCCGGCGATCTGCCCGCGCACCGCTTGGGACAGGCGCACGTTCATCGTGGCGCCCATGCCCCGGGCTTCCATCGACCGCAGGTCTTCCAGGTAGATCACGCTCGCCCGGGCGGCGATGGCCTGGTCCACGGCCCACCGGGCAGCGGACCACGCCAGGGCGTCGTTGAGGTTCGACCGCCGCTCGGACACCGCGCGGATCTCTCCGCGCAGCACGGTGCGCTTGCCGACCAGGGGGTGCTCCTGGTCGCCGCCGATCAGCCGCTCGATGTGGCTGGCCTTGGCGTGCAGGCGTTCCGACAGGCGGCGCAGCCGGTGCTGCTTGGCCAGGACCCCGGCGGCCCGGAACTGCGCGCCGGTCCCGAGGACGGTGATCTTCCCGTCGGCATGGAGCCGGGCCGCCCCGGCGGACAACAGGGTGCCCAGGCCCCAGTCCACGCCGAGCGCCATGGTGTGGCCGGTACGCCGGGTCTTTGGGACGGCATGACTGTAGGCGATGTCGGCGCGCACCTGACCGCCTGCGGGGCGCAGGGTGGGAAGGTGCAGCACCGCGCCGGCGGGCACGGTCGGCGGCAGAGCGATCGGGCAGGTCACCCACGTCCAGTCCGCGTACGCCCGCGGGTCGGGGCGGGTGGGAAGCTGCAACCGCAGCACCGCGCGCCGGGGGTCGGTCTCGGAGCGTTCGATGGTGGCCTGCTGGCCGTCGCAGGCGGCGAGCAGCAGCATCCGCGCCACGCGGGGCACCGGCTCCAACTCGAACACGTCCACAGGAAGCCGCCCATGTGCGGCGTGGAAGCGGGCGATCTGCCGGGTGCGGCCCTTGATCACGCTGGAGGGCAGATACTCCCCGCCCGGCACGGCGGCACGGACCGCGTCCCACTCCTGCGGCGTTCGCCTGGCCGGATCGCCCGGCCAGGCCGCGAGGATTCCCGCCATGATCTGGGCCCGCCACCAAGCCGACCGCAGAACACGCCCGGCCTGCTCCTGAGCCATGCGCACGATCCGGTCGTTGACCTTCGCCGGGACGGCCACGCTCCAGCCCAGACGGCGCAGCGCCATCCACGCGTTCGAGGGAAGTCTCCGGCCCCCCGCATCCACACCCGACGCCAAGGTGCACACGTCCGAGGTGTTCCAATGCCCGGCGATGAGCTGCCCGGCCATCTCCGAGACCAGATCCAGGCACCAGCCGATCCGTCCGGCCAGCACGGAAGCCGGGATGACCTCGCCGGTCCTCTCCTCCACGCCCGTACGGATCAGGACGCGGGCGCACGCGGTACGACAGGTCTGGCTCTCAGCGACGGGCGGTTTGCGGCTCACGCGGCGTCTTGCGGCTGCGGGCACTGCCCGGACTCGACCAAAAGCCGCCTGCGCTCATCCGCCGAGCGCATCCCGTACAAGCGGCCCGCGAACATGGTGACCAGGGAAACGAAGTCCTCCAGGAGTTCCTCCCGCCCGCCGAGCTTCTTCGGATACAGGGTCTCCATCGTCGCCCCGTGGACGGCGAACAGCCGCTTGAGCCAGCTGGCACCAAAACGGGCCAGCCGGTCCTCATGCGTCACCCGGACCACCGTCACCGAACCGCCGGCGACAGCCTGAAGGAGCCTGTTCAGGCCGGGCCGGTCCTCACGCAGGCCAGAGCTCCGGTCCTTGAACACCTTCACCACATCGCCCGTGGCGGTGGCCCGCAGCTCGGACTCCTGCGCCTGCAGCCAGGACTCCTGACCGGCCGAGCCCGAGACGCGAACGTACAGGCCCTCCAGACGAATCCGGTCACCGCCACCGGCAGTGACCTTCATCGACTCCACATCAACGGAGGAGAACCGGCGCTCACGCCCGACCCACGTCACCGGGATCTTCCCCGAATCCGCCCACAGCCGAAGCGTCACGGGATGAACACCCAGGCGCTGTGCGGCTTTTGACAGTCGAAGAAGTTCCATGCAGTGATCATAGAATCACCGAGAGTTATTAATCAAATCCACAAGCCTCGGGTTCTCCGCGTGGACAACGGCCCGGGGCGGGCGCGCGTCCCCGGGTACGGCGAACGAAGGTTAATGGTTCGGCCACGTTCGGTCACGCGCCCTAGGATGATGACACTGTCCGATTGCCATCCATGAAACGGGTTAACGACTCATGTCCGCCATAACCCGCGACGAGGTCGCTCACCTCGCCCGGCTGTCCCGGCTGGCGCTGGCCGACGCCGAGCTCGATCACTACGCGACACAGCTCGACGCCATCATCGGCGCGGTCGCGCGCGTGGCCGAGGTCGCCACCGACGACGTCCCGCCGTCCTCGCACGCGCTGCCGCTCACCAACGTCTACCGTCCCGACGAGACGCGGCCGAGCCTGACCCCGCAGCAGGCCCTGGCGGCCGCCCCGGCCGTCGAGGACGATCGCTTCCGCGTCCCGCGCATCCTCGGGGAGGAGGCATGAGTCTCACCCGCAAGACCGCCGCCGAGCTCGGCGCGCTGATGGCCTCGGGCGAGGTCTCGGCGGTCGAGGTCGCCCAGGCCCACCTGGACCGCATCGCCGAGGTCGACGGGCGGGTCAACGCGTTCCTGCACGTCGCCGCCGAGTCGGCGCTGGAGCAGGCCCGCGCGGTCGACGCCCGCCGCGCCGCCGGCGAGGAGCTCGGCCCCCTCGCGGGCGTGCCGATCGCCCACAAGGACGTCTTCACGACCAAGGACATGCCGACCACGGCCGGTTCCAAGATCCTCGAAGGCTACCGGCCGCCGTACGACGCGACGGTGACCGCGCGCCTGCGCGAGGCCGGTCTGGTGATCCTCGGCAAGACCAACCTGGACGAGTTCGCGATGGGCTCCTCCACCGAGAACTCCGCCTACGGTCCGACGCGCAACCCGTGGGACCTGGCGCGCATCCCCGGCGGCTCGTCGGGCGGTTCGAGCGCCGCGGTGGCCTCCTACCAGGCGCCGCTGTCCACCGGCACCGACACGGGCGGCTCGATCCGCCAGCCCGCGGCCGTCACCGGCATCGTCGGTATGAAGCCGACGTACGGCGGTTCCTCCCGCTACGGGCTGATCGCCTTCGCCTCCTCGCTGGACACCCCGGGCCCGTTCGCCCGCAACGTCCTGGACACCGCGCTGCTGCACGAGGCGTTCTCCGGCCACGACGTGATGGACACCACGTCCATCCACTCCGAGGTGCCGCCGGTCGTCGAGGCCGCCCGCCACGGCGACGTCGCCGGGCTGCGGGTCGGCGTGGTCAAGGAGTTCGGCGGCGAGGGCTACCAGCCCGGCGTGCTGGCCCGCTTCCGCGAGGCGGTCGAGCTGCTGGAGTCGCTGGGCGCCAAGGTCGTCGAGGTCTCCTGCCCGAACTTCACCTACGCCCTGCCCGCCTACTACCTGATCGCCCCGTCGGAGTGCTCGTCCAACCTGGCCAGGTTCGACGGCATGCGCTACGGCCTGCGCGTCGGCGACGACGGCACCCGCAGCGCCGAGGAGGTCATGGCGCTGACCCGCGCCCAGGGCTTCGGCGCTGAGGTCAAGCGGCGCATCATGCTCGGCACGTACGCCCTGTCGAGCGGCTACTACGACGCGTACTACGGCTCGGCGCAGAAGGTCCGCACGTTGATCGCGCGCGACTTCGAGGCGGCCTTCCACCAGGTCGACGTGCTGGTCTCGCCGACCACCCCGACCACCGCCTTCCCGATCGGCGAGCGCGCCGACGACCCGATGGCGATGTACCTCGCCGACCTGTGCACGATCCCGGCCAACCTCGCGGGCAACGCGGCCATCTCGGTGCCGTGCGGCCTCGCCGACGAGGACGGCCTGCCGGTGGGCCTGCAGATCATGGCCCCGGTCCTCGGCGACGACCGCTGCTACCGCGTGGGCGCCGCCGTCGAGAAGGCGTACGAGGACCGCTGGGGCGGCTCCCTGCTGTCCAAGGCGCCCTCGCTGTAACGATCCGGCGGAGGGAGGAACGGCGTCATGATCACACGCATCGAGATCGACGGCTTCAAGTCGTTCGAGAACTTCGCGCTGGACGTGCCGCCGTTCCTCGTCCTCATCGGCACCAACGCCGGCGGCAAGTCCAATCTGCTGGACGCCTTGTCCTTTCTCTCGAGGGCGGCCGTTCACGGGCTGGATTCTGCCGTGGCGGCCGTCCGCGGCGACGCCCGTGGTCTGTTCCGCAGGCGTGGGGACGGCACCCAGGTGGACCGGATGCGCTTCGCGGTCGAGTTCCTATTGGGCCTGAAACGCCTGCCCAATCGATGGCGTTATGAGTTCGATCTCGCGTGGACCGAGCCGGAAGACTCTCTCGAGAGAATCGTCGTGGAGGGTCAGCGGCTTATCGCATTGTCGCCCGCTGAGGATCGATGGCCGGAGGCCGTCGCGCTGGCGCCCGAGTGGTACACCGAAGGATGGGTCACATACCCGCAGCGGCGTGAGGTGCGGCTCGCCCCTGACCTGTCGCAGGTGCCTGGGGTCTCTAGCTTGCTGGAAATGGCTCTGACATCCTCGAAAGATCCCGATAATTCGACCATCGAGGACGCAGGCGTCGTCAGGCAGATCCTCATCGAGCTCAACGATGTCCGGTTTCTTCACCTGGAGGCAAGCTCGCTGCGCCTGTCCAGTGAGTTCGGCGGTCCTACGCTCATGGACACGTCAGGCCGTGATCTACCGAACTATCTGCGGTACCTGGGGAGGTCGACCAGGTCCGAGGAGCGCCCACTGGGTGTGATCGGCGAGATAAAGATGCACCTCGTCGGGCTGGTCAGAGAAGTCAGTGACTTCGAGATCGTCGAGGACAAGAATCGCAGGGATGCGCGACTGGAGTTCTCCTCTCCATACGAGCAGGGGATCGGCGCCGAGTTCGCCTCCGCCGGCACACTGCGCATGCTCGCCATCCTCGCGGTCCTGCACGATGAAGGCGTCGCGGCCGTCGAGGAGCCGGAGAACGGTGTTTTCCCTGAACGATTCCGGCATTTGCTTGCCCTGACCGCCGGCCTGGTCACCGACGTGAGTGAACCTCCTGAGCGGGATGCCTCAGGAGGCCCGCTCCCGTACCGTCAGGCGATCTTCACCAGTCATTCGCCGATCGTGCTCGATGAGGTGCCCTCCGCCAACCTCGCTTTCCTGGACATGACCACCATCCTGGAGAACGGGGTGGCCAGCCGGGTCACCCGCGTCCGGCGGCTTAGGGAGGATCAAGGCCCGGTACGGGTCGACGGTGAGCGCTGGCCCCGGGTGACCGAGTCCGAGCTGAGCAGGTTCCGCGCCGGAGTAGAGGCGTCGGTCTGATGCGGAGCTTGAGCTGCGTGCTGGTGCGGGAAGGTCCCTCGGACGACTGGTTCCTACCGATCTTCTTACGCCGGGCGCTGGAGACCATGGCCTTGGAGTCGTTTCCGGCGTGCCGGGAGATCCAAGAGGTTCGCAGTATGGTGAAGGCGGGCAACCAGCACCCGGAGCCGGTGCTCGCAGCCCTCGAAGGTGAACGCGGCGCCTTTGACGTGGTGCTCTACCACCACGATGGAGCGCCGACCGCCAAGTCCGACCCCGTCATCGCCAGGATGCGGCGGACATGGGACACGAGCGCCTTCACCGAGCCCCTGGTGGCGGTGGTGCCCATGCGGGAGACCGAGGCGTGGATCCTCGCGGACCACGTGGCCTTGGCGCGGGCTCTGAGCGTCCGTCGCGTGAGGAACGGTCTGGTGTCGGGCGCGGCGGTGGAGGGCTGCCCGGACCCGAAGGCGGTCCTGGAGGGGTTGTTGAAGGGAGAAGCCGGGATGAACCCTGCCAAGCCAGGAGTGGTCCGCGACTTCTACATCTCCATGGCCGAGTTCGCCGATGTAGGCGTGCTGAGGAAGGTGCCCGCCTTCCAGCAGTGGTGGAATGACATGATCAAGGCTTTGGAAGGATTGGGTTATCAGCATGGCTGACACGCTGGCGACGATGCCGTTCGACGAGGCGCTGGAGCGGTTCGAGCCGGTGCTCGGGCTGGAGACGCACGTCGAGCTCGGCACGACGTCGAAGATGTTCTGCGGGTGCCGGACGACGTTCGGGGCGCCGCCGAACACCCACGTCTGCCCGGTCTGCCTGGCGCTGCCGGGCGCGCTGCCGGTGGCGAACGACAAGGCGATCGAGTCGACCATCCGCATCGGCCTGGCCCTGAACTGCACGATCGCGGAATGGTGCAGGTTCGCCCGGAAGAACTACTTCTATCCGGACATGCCGAAGAACTACCAGATCAGCCAGTACGACGAGCCGCTGTGCGTCAACGGCTACCTGGACGTCGAGGTCGAGGGCTCCACGGTCCGCATCGAGATCGAGCGGGTCCACCTGGAGGAGGACACCGGCAAGTCCACGCACGTCGGCGGCGCGACCGGCCGCATCCACGGCGCCGACCACTCGATCGTCGACTACAACCGGGCGGGCATCCCGCTGGTCGAGATCGTCACCAAGCCGATCCCTGGCACGGACCGCCTCGCCCCCGAGGTCGCCCGCGCGTACGTCACCGAGCTGCGCGAGCTGATGCGCGCGCTCGGCGTGTCCGACGTCCGCATGGAGGAAGGCTCGCTGCGCTGCGACGTGAACGTCTCGCTGATGCCGCGCGGCGGCAGCGAGTGGGGCACCCGCACCGAGACCAAGAACGTCAACTCGCTGCGCAGCGTCGAGCGCGCCGTGCGCGGCGAGATCGAGCGCCAGGCGGCGATCCTCGCCGACGGCGGGAAGATCGTTCAGGAGACCCGCCACTTCCACGAGGACACCGGCGCCACCACCTCGGGCCGCTCCAAGGAGGAGGCGCAGGACTACCGCTACTTCCCCGAGCCCGACCTGCTGCCCATCGCCCCGGCCCCCGAGTGGGTCGAGGAGCTGCGCTCCGAGCTGCCCGAGCTGCCCGCGGCCCGGCGCAGGCGCCTGCGCGACGAATGGGGCGTCTCCGAGCTGGACATGGCGGCGATGTACAACGCCGGTGCGATCGACCTGGTGGAGGCCACGGTCGCGGCCGGGGTGCCCGCCGCCGACGCGCGCAAGTGGTGGATGGGCGAGCTGGCCCGCCGGGCCAACGAGACGGGCGCGGCCCTGGCCGACCTGCCGATCACACCCGCGCAGATCGCCCGGGTCGTCGAGCTGGTCGCCTCGGGCGCGCTGAACGACAAGCTGGCCCGGCAGGTGCTGGAGGGCGTGCTGGCGGGCGAGGGCTCGCCGGACGAGGTCGTCGAGGCCCGGGGCCTGCGCATCGTCAGCGACGAGGGCGAGCTCACCTCGATCATCGACCAGGTGCTCGCGGCGAACGCCGACGCGGCCGACAAGGTGCGCGCGGGCAAGATCGCCGCGGTGGGCGCGCTGGTCGGCGGCGTGATGAAGGCCAGCCGGGGCAAGGCCGACGCCGGCCGCGCCCGCGAGCTGATCCTTGAGCGGCTCGGGGTCGGCGAATAAGACCGTCCGGGCGCCGGGCGCGTGCCCCGGCCGTCCCGTCCCAGGTCCGGAGGGGTCACGGGTCCCGCGATGTGCTCGCGGGGCCCGTCACCGTCTCGACCGCGGGGTGCGATTCTTTCTGACCGGATATGTCTTTCACCCCCCAATCGGCCGCGCGTGGGGCTGGATTCATCCGCTGATGTAGAAGAATTTGCGAGTGCCCGTGGTTTAGGGTGAGGCGGGGGAACCGGTACGGAGAGCGGGAGGAGACGGGGGCGTGCGGAACGCCGGAGCGTCCATCGACCCGCCGCCGGACCCTTTCGCGGCGGTGCGACCGGAAACTCCCGTCGCCCTGCCCGCCGACCGGAAGGCCCCCGCGGACCCGACGTCCGGCGCGACCCCGCCCAAGAAGAAGCTGCCGCGGGGCGTGACGCCCCTGCCGCCCGGTGTGTCGCCCGAGATGTTGATCCCTCCCGCGCCGCCGCCCAAGCCCGCCGCCACGCCAGGTCCGTCGTCCGGCCAGCCCGGCACGCTGCCCCCACCGTCCCCGCCCGCCCAGCCGTGGCCGATGACCGGCACCGCGCGGGTGCGGTGGAGTATGGACGACCCGGACGGCCAGCCGTCGATCATCATGGTCCCGGAGCCTCCCCCCGGGAAGAGCAGGCTGCGGCGCCTCCTGGTCGTCGCCGGCGGCCTCGCCCTGCTGTTCCTGTTCGCCTACGTCGTCCCCGCGACGTTCATGTGGGGCAAGGTGCTGCCCGGCACCCACGTCGCCGGCGTCGAGATCGGTGGCCTGACCGAGACCGAGGCGCTCGACCGCGTCCACGCGCGCTTCGACGGCAACGACCAGCAGGATCTCTCGCTCCTGCTGCGCGGCCGTCCCCTGGACAAGTTCAAGCCCGCCGAGGTCGGTCTGGCCATCGACGCCCAGTCGACGGTCGCCGAGGCGGAGACGGGCTTCCCGGCCCCCGCCGACGTCTTGCAGGCCTTCACCGGCGAGCAGGAACTCCCGCTCAAGATCTCGACGAACCACGTCAAGCTCGCCCAGCGCGTACGCAAGATCGCCAAGACGATCGACCGCCCGGCGCGTGAGGGGCGCATCGTCTATGAGGGCAACAGGCCGCGCGTCATCCCCCCGCGCGAGGGCGTCGCGCTCGACCGGCAGGCCACCGAGGAGGCGATCAGGCGGGCCTTCGTCAACGGCCCCGCCTCCTCCGCCGCCACGCTCACGGTCGTGACCGTCCGCCCGAAGGCGAGCCAGGAGGCGTTCGCGGGGTTCCTCGACGATGCCCGCCGCGCGGTGTCCGGGCCGATCACCCTGACGAACGGCTCCCAGCGGGCCGTCCTCTCCCCGGCGGTCATCGCCGCGAACCTCGTCTTCGAGCCCCGGCAGAACGGCATGGTCGAGCCGAAGTTCGACGCGCGTAAGGCGGTCGGCGGCGTGGAGGCCGGGCTCGTCGGGGTCACCCAGGCGCCGAGGGCGGCCAGGTTCGTGATCGAGAACGGCGCGCCGAAGCTCGTGCCCGCCCGCACGGGCAGGGGCATCGACGACGCCGAGCTGACCAGCGCCCTGACCAGGCTGATCGACCAGGGCGGCAGCAGGACGATCCCGGTGTCGCTCGCGATCACCCGGCCATCGCTCACCGACGCCGAGGCGCTCAAGCTCGGCGTGAAGGAGAAGGTCGGCGAGTTCACCACCTCCTTCTCGTGCTGCGCCGCGCGGGTGACCAACATCCAGCGGGCGGCCCGCCTCGTGGACGGCCTCGTGGTGAGGCCGGGGGACACGTTCTCGCTCAACGAAGCCATCGGCGCGCCGACCGTCGCGCGGGGGTTCATCGCCGCCCAGGCCATCGAGGACGACCACCTCGTCATCGCCATGGGCGGGGGAGTCTCGCAGTTCGCGACGACCATGTACAACGCGGCCTACCTCGCCGGCATGGACGATGTCGAGCACACGACGCACACCTTCCACGTCATGCGCTATCCGCCGGGGCGGGACGCGGCGGTCGAGTACCCCGATCAGGATCTGCGGTGGAAGAACGGCACCGAGCACGGCGTGCTGATCACCACCGCCTCCACCGGCACGTCGGTGACGGTGAACCTGTGGAGCACGAGGACCTACGACAAGATCGAGGCCGAGACCTCCGAGCGGACCGCCGTCACCCAGCCGGAGACGGTCACCGACGACGACCCGCGTTGCCTCCCGATGGGCGGCGGGCCCGGGTTCACGGTGACGGTCACCCGCGTGTTCTCCAAGGACGGCGAGGTCGTCCGGCGGGACAAGCCGGAGACCGTCACGTACGAGCCGCAGCGCAAGGTGGTCTGCCAGGACGGCGGATCGCTGGGCGCGGAAGGGAGCGGCCCCCGGCGCCGGCCGGACGCGAAGCCCGACATCGGGCCGACGCCCGATCCAACACCATTACATCGCTCAAAACCGGATAATCCGACCGGCGATCAGGCCCCAGAGCCCATGTCGGACGTACCGAACGGGAACAAGCGATTAGATGGCTCCGACCAGAACAACGGCGGCCAGAACAAGAACGGCTCCCCCAACCGGTACACGAACGGCAACCAGAACGGCTATGGGAACAGCCGTGGGAACCAGAGCGCCATGCTCATGGCACCAGCGGCCAGAACGGGAACGACCGTGGACAAGGGCACCGATGTCGGTACCCCTTTCACGGGTTCTTTCGTGTCCTAATTCTAGCCCCTTTACTGTAGTGGCACGACCAGGACGCGATCGTCGTCGTCCTTCGGCGACCCCCGTCCGTCCTTGTTGCTCGTGCTCATGTACAGCGCCTTGCCGTCCGGCGACGCCGCCACGGCCCGCAGCCGCCCGTACTCGCCCCTGTACCGCGCGATCGGCTTGCCGACCTTGCCGTCCGAGGTGAGCGGGATCTGCCAGAGCCGCTGCCCGCGCAGCGCCGCCACCCACAGCGACCCGCCCGCGTACGCCATGCCCGAAGGCGAGGCCTCGGCCGGGGTCCAGGTGAGCAGGGGATCGGTGTAGTCGCCGCCGCCGCCGAAGCCCTCGACCGCCGGCCAGCCGTAGTTGTGGCCCTTCTCGATCCGGTTGACCTCGTCGAAGGCGTTCTGGCCGAACTCGGTGGCGTACATGCGGCCCGCGGGGTCCCAGGCCATGCCCTGCACGTTGCGGTGGCCGTAGCTCCAGATCACGTTGTCGAACGGGTTGCCGGGCGCGGGTCTGCCGTCCATGGTCATGCGCAGGATCTTGCCCCCCAGCGAGCCGAGGGCCTGGGACAGGGCAGGGTCGCCCGTCTCGCCCGTGGAGGCGTACAGGTAGCCGTCGGGGCCGAACGCGAGGCGGCCCCCGTTGTGGATGCGGCCCTTGGGGATGCCGTCGAGGATCTTCACCGGGTCGGACAGGGCCGTGTCGTACCGGTACCGCACGATGTGGTTGGTGCTCGCGGCCGTGAAGTAGACGAAGACGTAGTGGTCCCGCGCGAACGTGGGCGAGACGGCCACGCCGAGCAGGCCTCCCTCGCCGCCCGGGTCGACGCCCTCGATCACGCCCACCTGGGAGACCCGGCCGGAGGGGGTGACGCGCAGCAGTCGCGCGGAGTCCCGCTCGGTGACCAGCGCGTCGCCGCCGGGCAGGAACGCGATCGCCCACGGCACCGCGAGGTTCGCCGCGAGCGTCCGGGGCGTCCCGGGGGTGCGCTCGGGCGCGATGTCCGGCGGCGAGGCGTGCCGGGAGCCCGCCCCCGCGGTGGGCCCGGCGCCGTCCGCGCGTCCGGGATCTCCCGCCGAGCACCCGGCCGCCAGGGCCACGGCCGTTACCCCGGCGAGCACCCTGACGAGCACTCCGGTGGGCACCCTGGCGAGCGCTCCGGTGGACGCCGTGGCCGCGCCCCGCCGGGGGCCGGGGTGGAACGATCGGTTCGTCATGTGACCTCCTCCGTGGATTCAATACTCCTGCCCCGGCCGCCAGGTTCCGGGCACCGCGAGACCGTCGTTAGGGTTGACGGTCATGAAGATTTGGGTGCCTTCGCAGGCCGTCGCGGAGGTTCTGACCGACCTGCCCGACGTCGAGTGCGTCATCTTCGACGGCACAGGGGAGCCTCCCGAGGGCGCCGAGGAGGTCGAGGTCTGGATCCCCTCGCTGATCCCGCCGCCGGGCCTGCCGGGCCTTCTGCGCCGCATGACCGGCCTGCGCCTGCTGCAGACCGTCACGGCCGGCGTGGACGCGTACCTCGGGCACCTGCCGGACGGGGTGGTGCTGTGCAACGCCCGCGGTGTGCACGACGCGGGCACCGCCGAGTGGGTCGTGGGCGCCATGATCGCGGTCCTGCGCGAGTTCCCCGCCTTCGCCGCGGCCCAGGAGCGCGGCGAGTGGACCTATCGCCACACCGGCGTGCTCGCCGACTCCACGGTCCTGATCGTCGGGTACGGCGCTATCGGCGAGGCCCTGGAGCGCCGCCTGGACGGCTTCGAGGTGGACGTCGTCCGCGTGGCGAGGACGGCCCGCGAGGGCGTGCACGGTCAGGACGAGCTTCCCCGCCTGCTGCCCGAGGCCGACGTGGTGGTCCTGCTCGTGCCGTCCACCAAGGGGACCGCGGCGCTTGTGGACGCCCGGTTCCTCGCTGCGATGAAGGACGGCGCCGTTCTGGTCAACGCGGCCAGGGGTCCGGTGGTGGACACCGGCGCGCTCCTGACCGAGCTACGATCGGGGCGGCTGCGGGCGGCGCTGGACGTCACCGACCCCGAGCCCCTGCCGAAGGACCACCCGTTGTGGACGGCGCCGGGCCTGTTCGTCACCCCTCACGTCGCCGGGAGCACCCCCGCCTCGATCCGCCGCCTGCGCCGGCTCATGCGGTCTCAGATGCTGAGATACTTGTCCGGGGAGCCGCTGAAGAACCTCATCACAGGCTTGTACTGAGCGTTGACAGCGCGTCCTGACTCGGACCGATAGGAAAGCAAACCCAGACCGTAGCTGCCTCGTGACCTCTGCTGCGTACGGTGAGTCTCATCGCGCGCCCGGCCCGGTTGCTGCGGGCCCAGTTGTTGCGGGGTGGCATGGTGGTTATCGGAACGGTGACGACCTCGCGGTTGCCGCCTCCCGCGCCGCCGCTCGGGCGCGACACTTGCCACGTGACAGGGATGAGCCGCATGGGCGACGACGTTGAACGGCCTGCGTGACCCGAGGGTCCCGCTGAGCGCCGCCGCCGGTCTCGGCGCGGTGGCGCTCGCGGCGGCCCTCCTGGTCAACGGGTCCTCCGTGGTCGTCACCGCGGTGGCCGGGGTCGTCGCGGGCCTGATCGCCGCGATCTCGCTGTTCGTCGCCTCCGTGCGTGCCGCGCGCCGCTCGCGGCGGCGGTCCTCCTCCCTGCGCTGGCTGGCCTTCGGGGCGGTCACCTGGGTGGCGGGGGTCGGCGTCCGGCCGCTGGCCGACGGCACACCCTTCGTGCTGACCTTCGCCGACGTGCTGTTGCTCGTGGGCACCCTGCTGCTCGCCTTCGGCACGGGCCGCACCGCCCGCAGGCCCGCGTACGGCAGCTACCTGCTCCAGTACGTAGCCGGGGCCTATCTCAGCGCGGCGTCGCTGTTCACGATCTGCTGGGTCCTGCTGCTCGCCCCGGTCTACGCCAAGGCGGACGAGCCGACCTCGCTGGCCTCGCCCGTGCTGTGCCTGCTCGCGACGTGCGCGGTGGCGCCCGCAGTGCTGGCCGCCCGCTCGGCCGAGCGCCGCGCCGGGCTGGCGGCGCTGGCCGTACTGGCCACGATCACGGTCGGCGAGTTCGCCACGTCCATCGGGCGGGCCACGGCCTCGGACGGGCCTCCGCTCGTCGTGGGCATGCTGGCCCCGGTGGCGTTGCTGCTGCTCGCGGCAACGCCGTGGTCCACCCGCACCCACGCCCGGCCGGTCGGCCCCGCCGCGGCCGTCGTGGTGGACGGCGCGCCGCTGGCCCTGGTCGCCGTCGCCACCGTCGTCGTGGCGGTGCGCGTGGTCGCCGGATGGGCCCCGCCGCTGACGCCGGTGCTGCCCGTCGCGGGCGGTTCGATCATGCTCGTGCTGCTGGTCAAGGTCTTCTTCCTGGACCTGTCGACGACCAGCATGCGCACCACCCTGGAGACCGGCGAGCGGCGGCTGATCCAGCTCGCCGAGAACGTCGGCGACATCGTCCTGGTCTTGGACCGCGACGGGGTGATCCAGGAGATGGGCTCCGGCGTGGAGGCCCTGTACGGCTACAGCCCCCAGGAGCTTGTCGGCCAGGCGGTCTTCGGGTACGTCCACTCCGAGGACGTACCCGCCCTCCAGGCCGCCCTGCGGACCATGACCACCGAGGACGAATCCTCCCCCGACCGCGTGGGGGCCTGCCGGGTCTCCTGCCGGGTGCGCGCGGCGGACGGCACCTGGAGGCCCGCCGAGTCCGTCGCGACCCGCCACCCGCGCGAGGGCGAGGACCTCGTCCTGATCTCCACGCGCGACGTCAGCGACCAGGTCGCCCTCCGCAACCAGGTCGCCCACCTGACCTTCCACGACGGCGTCACCGGCCTGCCCAACCGCGCCTACTTCGAGGAGCGCACCCGCGAACTGCTCGCGCGCCGGGGCGCCGCCCGCATGGCCGTGGTGTTCATGGACCTGGACGGGTTCACCGGCGTGAACGACTCCGTGGGCCACGCCAGCGGCGACTACCTGCTGAGCCAGGCCGCCCGCAGGCTGCGCGCCGCCGTCAACTCCGACGACACGCTCGCCCGCTGGGGCGGCGACGAGTTCGCGGTGCTGCTGGAGTCCGGCGGCTCGGGCGGGGGCGCCGAGGGGCAGTCCGCCATAGACCTCGCCGAGCGCCTGGTGCGCGCGGTGTCCTCCGAGCCGTTCCGCGTGGCCGACCGCGACATCGCGCTGACGGCGAGCGTTGGCGTGGCGTTCGCCGAGGACGGCGTCCCGGCGGGCGATCTGATCCGCAACGCCGACGTCGCGATGACCCGCGCCAAGGAGCTCGGCGGGCGCCGGGTCGAGGTGTTCGCCGCCCACATGCACGCCGACGTCGTACGCCGCCTGGAGCTCGCCGCCGACCTCCAGCGGGCGCTGCTGGCCGAGCAGTTCGCGGTCGAGTACCAGCCGGTCGTGGACCTGGCGACGTCGCGGGTGACCGCCGTGGAGGCGCTGGTGCGCTGGTGGTCGGGCGGCACGTTCGTCCCGCCGCAGCAGTTCCTCGGCGCCGCCGAGGACACCGGGCTGATCGTCCCCCTCGGCGAGTGGATCCTGCGCGAGGCGTGCCGGGAGGTGGCCGCGTGGCGGGCCTCGTCCTGGGACATCGGGCTGTCGCTCAACCTGTCCAGCCGCCAGATCACCGCGCCCCGGTTCGTCGAGACGGTCGAGGCGGCGCTGGCCGACAGCGGGCTGCCCGCGAGCGCGCTCACCCTCGAGGTGATCGAAGAGATGCTGGTCGAGGACGCCGAAGAGGTCATCGCCCGCCTGTCGTCCCTGCGGGCGCTCGGCGTGCGCCTGGCCATCGACGACTTCGGCACCGGCTACGCCTCGCTCGCGCTGCTCCGCCAGCTTCCCGTCGACATGATCAAGATCGACCCGTCGTTCGTGTCCGGCCTCGGGTGCGACGAGACGCTCACCCTGCTCACGCGTACGATCGTCCGGCTCGGGCACGATCTCGGGCTGACCGTCGTGGCCGAGGGCATCGAACGCCCCGAGCAGCTGGAGCTCCTGCGCGAGATGGGCTGCACGCGCGGCCAGGGCTACCTGGTGGCCCGCCCGATGGCGGCCCGCGGCGTCGACTCCCTGATGCGCACGAACTGCACCCCCCTGCAGAACACCGCCTGAAGGCGCCCTGAACACGCCGTGCCAGAGGCGCGGCCATAGGCCGTTCGGGGCGCGGCGGTGTTCTGGAGTCCTCAGGCGCAAGGGTGAGGGACGATCCCTTGCGCCTGAGGGCGGAAGAACGCCGCCTAAAGGGGCGCCCCGAACACGCCGTGCCGGAGGCGCGGCAATATATACAGCGATCCCATATCGTGAGACTTGTGTCCGGGGATTTGACACGTCGGTTGTGTCAGGGGCTATCGTTGCGGCATGCGTATCACTGGGGACCAGATTGCCGGCCTGCGGGCTCGGCTCGATGGCGTAGTAATTCGCCGGCGCGCGGGTCGCTGACGAAGAGTCCCCAGCCTGCGCGCAGCCCCAGCACCGCCCTCCCGGCGGGCGGGGCATTTTTTATGGCCACACCCAGCTCAGCCACGCAAGGAAACGAGCCGATGACCGAAGAATTGACAGGTGCGCAGGCCCTCGTCCGGGCGCTGGAGCACGTCGGGGTCGACACGGTGTTCGGGATCCCCGGCGGCGCGATCCTGCCCGCCTACGACCCGCTTTATGACTCCACCAAGGTCAGGCACGTCCTCGTACGGCACGAGCAGGGCGCCGGCCACGCGGCCGAGGGGTACGCGCAGGCGACCGGCAAGGTCGGGGTGTGCATGGCCACCAGCGGCCCCGGCGCCACCAACCTCGTGACCGCCATCGCCGACGCGTACATGGACTCCGTGCCGATCGTCGCCATCACCGGTCAGGTCGCCGCGCCGCTCATCGGCACCGACGCCTTCCAGGAAGCGGACATCTGCGGCATCACCATGCCGATCACCAAGCACAACTTCCTGGTCACCGAGGTCGCCGACATCCCGCACGTCATCGCCGAGGCCTTCCACATCGCCTCGACCGGCCGCCCGGGGCCCGTCCTGGTCGACATCGCCAAGGACGCGCTCCAGGCCAAGGCCCCGTTCACCTGGCCGCCCACGATGCGCCTGCCCGGCTACCGCCCGGTCACCCGGCCGCACTCCAAGCAGATCCGGGAGGCGGCGCGGCTGATGTCCGAGGCCAGGCGCCCGGTGCTGTACGTCGGCGGCGGCGTCCACAAGGCCCGCGCCTCCGCCGAGCTCGCCGAGCTCGCCGAGCTGACCGGCATCCCGGTGGTCACCACGCTGATGGCCAGGGGTACCTTCCCCGACAGCCACCCGCTCCACCTCGGCATGCCCGGCATGCACGGCACGGTCGCCGCCGTGGGCGCCCTCCAGCGCAGTGACCTGCTCATCGCGCTCGGCACCCGCTTCGACGACCGCGTGACCGGCAGGCTGGACACCTTCGCCCCGCACGCGAAGGTCATCCACGCCGACATCGACCCGGCCGAGATCTCCAAGAACCGTCACGCCGACGTGCCGATCGTCGGCGACTGCCGGGAGGTGCTCACCGACCTGGTCGCCGCCGTCAAGCACGAGCAGGCCGAGGGCCACGTCGGCGACTACACCGCCTGGTGGACCGTCCTGAACGGCTACAAGGAGACCTACCCGCTCGGGTACGACGACCCGGGCGACGGCTCGCTTGCCCCGCAGTACGTCATGAAGCGGCTCAGCGAGATCGTCGGCCCGGACGCAATCTACCTGGCGGGTGTCGGCCAGCACCAGATGTGGGCCTCGCAATTCGTCACCTACGACCGGCCGGGCACGTTCATCAACTCCGGCGGCGCGGGCACGATGGGCTTCGCGGTCCCCGCGGCCATGGGCGCCAAGATGGGCCGGCCCGACGCCGTGGTCTGGGCGATCGACGGCGACGGCTGCTTCCAGATGACCAACCAGGAGCTCGCCACCTGCACGCTCGAAGGCGTGCCGATCAAGATCGCGATCATCAACAACGGTAATCTCGGCATGGTCCGGCAGTGGCAGACGCTCTTCTACAACGAGCGCTACTCCAACACCGACCTGCAGTCGGTCCGCCGCATCCCCGACTTCGTCAAGCTGGCGGAGGCGTACGGTTGTGTCGGGCTGCGGTGCGAGCGCCCCGAGGACGTCGAGGCGACGATCCGCAAGGCCATGGAGATCAACGACGTGCCGGTGGTCGTCGACTTCGTCGTCCACAAGGACGCCATGGTCTGGCCCATGGTCGCCGCCGGTACCGGCAACGACGAGATCAAGATCGCGCGGGACATGGCTCCCGTGTGGGACAACGAGGAGGACGTGTGACCGGGCCCCGGGTCCGCGCACGTCGCCAACGACTGACCGGTTTCGCGGGAGGGAACGCATGAGCCGCCACACGCTGTCGGTTCTCGTGGAGAACAAGCCGGGCGTGCTGGCCCGGGTCGCCGCGCTGTTCAGCAGGCGGGGTTTCAACATCGACTCGCTCGCGGTCGGGCCGACCGAACACGACGACGTGTCGCGTATGACCATCGTCGTGAACGTCGCCGAGCTGCCGCTGGAGCAGGTCACCAAGCAGCTCAACAAGCTGGTCAACGTGATCAAGATCGTCGAGCTGGACCCCACCCAGTCCGTGCAGCGCGAGCTCACCCTGATCAAGGTCAGGGCCGACTCCGAGACCCGCTCGCACGTACTGGAGCTCGTCAACCTCTTCCGCGCGCGCTGCGTGGACGTCGCCACCGACGCCGTGACCATCGAGGTCACCGGAACGCCCGACAAGCTCGACGCCTTCATCCGGGTGCTGGAGCCGTTCGGCATCAAGGAGCTCGTCCAGTCGGGCATGGTGGCCATCGGCCGCGGCGCCCGTTCCATCACCGACCGCTCGCTCCGGGCCCTGGACCGCAGCGCGTGAGCCGTACGAACCCACGAAAGGCACAAGCAAGTGACTGAGATCTTCTACGACGACGACGCCGACCTGTCGATCATCCAGGGCCGGCACGTGGCCGTCCTCGGATACGGCAGCCAGGGTCACGCCCACGCGCTGTCGCTGCGCGACTCGGGCGTGGACGTCCGCGTCGGCCTCCCGGAGGGCTCCAAGAGCCGCGAGAAGGCCGAGAACGACGGCCTGCGCGTCGTCACGCCGGGGGAGGCGGCCGAAGAGGCCGACCTCATCATGATCCTCGCGCCGGACCACATCCAGCGCCACCTGTACGCCGAGCACGTCGCGCCGAACCTCGTCGAGGGCGACGCGCTGTTCTTCGGCCACGGCCTCAACATCCGCTACGGCCTGATCGAGGCCCCCGAGGGCGTGGACGTCGCCATGGTGGCCCCCAAGGGCCCCGGCCACCTCGTCCGCCGCCAGTTCACCGCCGGGCGCGGCGTCCCGGTGCTCGTCGCCGTCGAGCGGGACGCCACCGGCAACGCCTGGCCGCTCGTGCTGTCGTACGCCAAGGGCATCGGCGGCACCCGCGCCGGCGCGCTGAAGACCACCTTCACCGAGGAGACCGAGACCGACCTGTTCGGCGAGCAGGCCGTGCTGTGCGGCGGCGTGTCCGAGCTGATCAAGACCGGCTTCGAGACCCTCGTCGAGGCGGGCTACCAGCCCGAGGTCGCCTACTTCGAATGCCTGCACGAGATGAAGCTGATCGTCGACCTCATGTACGAGGGCGGCATCTCCAAGATGTACTGGTCGGTCTCCGACACCGCCGAGTACGGCGGCTACTCGCGCGGGCCGCGCGTGGTCACCAGCGAGACCAAGAAGGAGATGCAGCGCATCCTCGGCGAGGTGCAGTCCGGCGCCTTCGCCCGCGAGCTGGTCGAGGAGTTCGACGGCGGCCAGGGCAACTTCCGCAAGTACCGCGAGGAGCTCGCCGAGCACCCGATCGAGAAGACCGGCGCCAAGCTCCGCCCGATGATGAGCTGGCTCAAGGAGAAGTGATCCCGCCGAGGCCGGTCCCCTCCATGTGCTCCATGTGAGGGGACCGGCCTCCGCGCGTCCAGGAGTTCGTGTCAGGCCGCCCAGGTCAGCACTGGGCGGGCTTGACCCAGGAGCACTCCAGCCCGCGATCCTCGCCCGCGTCCGGCGCGGTCCGCAGCGGGACGGCCGTGTTCACCGGGGTGTCGCGCTTGAACCGCGCCAGCCGCACGGCGATCGCGTCCTCGATCGCGCTCTTCGGGTTGCCGGTCAGGTACTGGTTGGACAGGATCGAGAACACCAGCGGCTCGCCGTCCGCGCTGGTCACGTACCCCGACAGCCCGCTCACCGACGTCAGCGAGCCGGTCTTGGCGTGCACGTTGTTCGCCGCCGGAGTCCCGGCCATGCGGCTGCGCAGCGTGCCGCCCGTGAACCGGTCGGAGTTGCCCGCGATCGGCAGCGCCTGGTACCAGGTCTGGTACCACGGCTTGGCGCGCAGCGCGATCAGGAACGCCGTCAGCTCGCCCGGCGCGACGGCGTCCACCCGCGACAGGCCCGAGCCGTCGCGCAGCCGCACGTTCGCCATCCCGTTGGCCTTCGCGAACGCGGTGGCGGCCGCCAGCCCCGCGTCCCACGTGCCCTGGCCGGACACCTTGCGGCCGAGGGCCTTGACGAGGATCTCGGCGTGCATGTTGTTGCTGAGCTTCATGAACGGCACCAGCAGCTCGCGCAGCGGCATCGACTCGCGCTCCGCCACGCTCGCCGCCGTCCCCGGCGTCGCCCCCCGGACGGTCTTCCCGAGGACGCGCACGCCGTGCTCGGCCAGCGCCGCCCGGAACAGCGACGCCGCGTACCCGGTGGGGTCGTCGACGGCGATCCACTCCTGGTAGGTGCTCGCCACCGTGCCGGTGACCACGATCCGGTTCGTGCCGTGCACGCGGGTGACCGTGACGTCGGTCGAGGCGCCCGTGGTGGCGTGGTTCTCGATCGTGACGTGATCGGTCGCGGGCGTGGTGCTCACCTTGGCGGCGGAGCCCTGCGCGCTTCCCGGGGCCACCGAGACGATCAACGAACCGGCGTCGTAGTCGGTGTTCGGTGAAGCGGTGAGCGCCGAGATCTGCGCCGAGTAGTAGTACGGCTCGTCGTCCTGCGCCCAGTCGGTGCCGAGCCGCACGTCGTCGAACCAGGTGTCGTCCGCGACCAGCTTGCCCGTGACCAGCTTGATCCCCGCGTCCGCCACCTTCGCGGCGAGCGCGTCGTAGTCGGCGGCGAGCAAGGTCGGGTCGCCGGTGCCCTTGAGGTACAGATCGCCGGCCAGCGCGGACCCTGCGCGGCGGCCGGAGCTCAGCACGGTCGTGGTGAAGCGGTAATCGAGACCGAGGCCGTCCACGGCGGCGGCGGAGGTCAGCAGCTTGGCGTTGGACGCAGGGGCGAAGACCTTGCCGGCGTCCTGCGCGTAGAGCTGCTCGCCGGTCGCGGCGCTCCTGACGACGACGCCCGCCCGCGCCACGCCGAGGAACGGCGCGCTGAGGATCTGGTCGAGATCCTGGACGAGGTCGGTCACGCCGGGAGCCGGGTCCGCGGCGCTCGCCCCGCCGCCGGTCGCCTGGGTCAACGTCGCGGCCAGCGCGGCGGCGGCCAGAAACGTGGTGACTTTTCGGTGTCTGCGCATGGGGGTGCCTCCAGGGGCTCGGCCTTGGGGGATCATCGACAACACCGGCGCCGCCGGACAATACGGAAACCTACGTATCCACGACGCCACAATCCCCTGTACCCCCGAACGGTACAGAGATCACCAGCCCGCCGTCCCGGAACGGCGCGGGCCGCCCCTGGGCCGGCGAGGGACGCCGTGGAAGGCTCGCCGGTGGGCCGGGCGACGGCAGGCCCCGTGCGCGCGGGTCAGGCCACGGGAGACGAGACCATGAACGCGCACTCGCCGAACGAGATCTCGTCGCCGATGCGCACCCGGGCCGGGCCGACCAGACGCCAGCCGTTCAGCCGGGTTCCGTTGAGCGAGCCGAGGTCGACCAGCAGCCAGTCCTCGCTCTCGCGGCGCAGCTCGGCGTGCACGCGCGAGACGGTGAGATCGGTGAGGATCAGATCGCACTCCGAGCCGCGGCCGACGACGTACCGCACCCGGCTGTCCACGGGCAGCGCGAGCCGGGGCAGCCGCGGACGCCGCCAGGCGTTCTCCACCCGGGTCGTCAGCTCCGAGAACGCGGACACCGCGTCCGTCAGCCTGCGCCGCCATTTGCCGCGTGGAGGCAGATCGGACACCAGATCGGTCAGCTCGACACGACTGCGGGCGCGCAGCGCCTGATCGACCCGTCCGAGGAAGGTGTCGTGTGAGATCTTCCCCTCGACGGCATGATCGCGAAGATCACTGATCGCGCGTTCGCGATCCCCGTCGGAGGCGCGCACAGGCGGGTGCGTCGAACTCATGTCCCGAGTATCGGTCTGGCAACGGCAAGGTGTCCAGAATATACGGGATCTCGTCCCCCCTCGCCGCCCACCCCACCGCTCCCAGAGGAACCTCGCGTCTCTGTGACGTCCTCGCGCTCAGGCCGGGGTGGCGCCGTGGCCGGTGGCGATCGCGTCGATGTGGCGCGCGAGGTCGAAATCCTTGGCCGTCAGCCTGCCTCCGGAGTCATGCGTGGTGATCGCGAACTGGATCCGCTGCCAGGTGATGTGGATGTCAGGATGGTGACCGATCTCGCGCGCCTTGGCGGCGATGTACATCGCCAGGTGCACGCACTCGTGGTAGGAGTGCTTGAACGTCCGCGTGATGGTGTGGCCGTCACGCTTCCATCCAGGCAGGCCGCCAAGCTGGATGACGATCTGGTCGTCGGTCAACGGCTGAGGGGGCATCGTCTTCTCCTTACTGCGGTCTACGCGGCTCGCGGATGCGAAAAGTGCGAGCAGCGGCTTGCCGTGCGGATTCGGCCATTCTGGAGCCCAGCCCTCGTCGTCCTATATGGGGATGATCAGCCGAGGTTTGCTGATAATGGGCCGCATATTCGATTTTGTACCGTATGCCGCTCGCCGGATCGGTGCCGCGAGGAAAGGCGATGACGAATTCACCGCGGTCCGCCATCCAGCGATTACGGTGATGGTAACTCTCCGGGGACGGGTGTGATGGGTGGTTCGGCTCGACCACCTCGGTGATCCGGCCTTGAGCCTGGGCGGTCGCGATGGCGAGGCGTGCGTCCGCCGGTTGTGCGGCCCGCCGTTCCAGGCGCGGCCACGTGGAGACACGCCTCCGTTTCACCTGCCGACGATAGCGGTGAAACAGTGCAAATTCCCCGAGCATCCCAAATGGACGATTACGCCTCGCTAGGTAAAAGGCTGAGGTACGCCATGAAAAGCCGCGAATAGGAGGCCAGTGGACGACGCTCCGTCGTTCGGGCGCCCGTGACCGTGATCGCGCCGGACATGGGGGATAGGTATGGCATTCCAGGCCGGGTCACGTCGCGCAGGAGTCATGGTCGGCGTCGATGCCCCGCAGGGCCTCGGAGTCTTCCGGCCGCTCGGCCTTGAGCCCGTTCCAGTCGTCCCCGAGCGTCACCACCAGCCGTGAGGTACTGGCCCCCGGGACGAGTTTCGTCGTGGAGGTGGTCAGATCCTTGGTCAGGGTCGGCACGCGGGAGGCTCCGCCCGGCGAGTACAGGATGACGGTGTGGGGGTAGGGCTTGCGTGCGGTGTCACCGATCTTGGCGACGTGGTAGCCCCGTTGCTCCAAGGCGGCGGCGACCTGATTCGCCAGGCCGCTGCGGTAGGTGCCGTTGCGCAACTCGATCTGGACCTTGGAGCGAGGCACCTTGGTCTGGCCGCCCTTGACATCCGCTCCCGCGAGGGTCTTGTCCCCTGCCACGACGCGGAACAGGGTTCGCGCCTGCGGCTGAACCCACTCGACGCGGCCGGGGTGAGCGAGGGAGTAGCGCCATGGCGTGGTGATGAACCGGATCTGCCCGGCCGCCAATCCCTGGACGCTGTCGGCCAGGTCCTTCATGACTCCGGGGGTGAGCTCGGGATCGGTGGTCACGGACTTGGTCGCCGCGTCGAGAAAGCCCAGCAGGCGGGCGGGATCGGTGAGCGTCTCGCCGCTCATCACCTTCTTGATCATCGAGGCGATGAACATCTGCTGCCGCTGGATGCGGCCGATGTCGGAGCCGTCGCCCAGGCTGTAGCGAGCGCGCACGTAGCCCAGGGCCTGTTCTCCTTTGAGGGTCTGGCGGCCGGCGGGCAGGCGCAGCAGTGCCTTTCGGTCATTGATCGGTTCGGGCAGGCAGACCTCGACGCCGCCGACCGCGTTCACCATGCCTTTGAATCCGGTGAAGTCGACCTTGACGAAATGGTCGATCCGGATGCCGGTGAGCGTCTCGATCGTCTTCCAGGTGCATCCGATGCCGCCGCTGTTGAAGGATTCGTTGATCATGCCGAGGTGGGGTCGCCGGCCCGGCAGCTTGCCCTTCGCGCGGCAGGCGGGCAACGGGACCAGGGAATCACGCGGAAAGCTGATCACCATCGCGTTGTCGCGCTTGGACGACAGGTGGGCGAGCATGATGGTGTCGGTGCGCTCGCCGTCGATGTGGTGCCCGTACTTGGCGTTCTTGCCGTCCCGCTGGTCGGAACCGACGATCAGCACGTTGAGGGCGGTGGTGGTGGCCTTGGGCGGGCGGGTCGCGCCGAGATCGTCGGCGGTCACGTCGATGTGCTTGACGTTGCCGCTCAGCTTCACGTAGACCGCCACCACGACGCCGACGATGACGAGTACCACCGTCATCACGATCGCCACGACCCACCACAGCCAACGCCGTCTACGGCGCCGCGGCGGCGCCTCGGCGGGCGCGGGAGGGCGGGTGTCCGCAAGCCCGGTGCTCAAGTGAAACTCCATGGAGACGAAGCCAGGGGCGCTGCCCTGGAAGGATTCCCGTCGGCTCCTGGAGCCGCGTGCGTAGGTTCCGCGATGAGACCCGACGTCGCCGGCTCAGCGGAGCCACACGTCGTAGGCATGCAACATCCACACCAACGTCCACATCGCGATCGCCGCCAGTCGCTGGGACCTCCGGCCGAAAGCGGTTCGTGGGTGTGCGGCCGCCATACTCCCCTCCCCGTGCCAGGACTCAGCCGGCGGTGCCGTCCGGACGCGCCACGCCGTTGTCGCCGGCGGTGATCGCGCCTGAGGCGGCCCCCTGTCGCGCCCGAGGCTCCGATGACCGGCCATCGGCGTCGTCGTCCCTCATGGCCGCGGTCTCGTGTTTGAGGATGCGCAGCGACTGGCCTAGAGCCCGGGCCGCGTCCGGGAGCTTCTTGGAGCCGAACAGAAGGATCGCCGCCAGCGCCACGATCATCAGATGCCACGGCTCGAGGCCATTGCGAAGGAGCATGGGTCCTTCTATCCCTTCTCCCTGTCAGGGCACATGCCGGGCTTGGTCGCGCGTCTCGACGCCAAGCCCTCACACTTGCTGCATTGCGCAACTATACAACCTATGTCGCGCGCTTCAACAGGAGCCGCCATGGGATGAAAAGAAGCCGCCGCGGCCGGACCCCTGGCCGGTCCCACGATGAGCGCTCCGCGCGTTACCGCGAAGCCTCGGCTTAGGCGTCGTCCCCGACCACTGCGGGCAACCGTTCGGCGGTGGACGCGCGCCTCGCGAGAGCGAGCGACGCCAGCGCGCCGCCGTACAGCGCCACCACGACGGCCAGCACCATGTAGAAGGTCGCCGGCAGCGTGGCAAGTCCGAGGAAGGCGGCGGCAGGGGAAAGCGGCAGCAGGATTCCAATGCAGGCCAGAGCGCCGATCGCGACGAAGAGCGGAACAGAGACAGCTCGTCGCCGGCGCAACAGCAGCATCATCAACGCCTGGGTGAGCAGGTTCTCGACGAACCATCCTGAGTGGAAGAACGCCTGTCCGCCGGCTTCGGTGGAGCCGGATACCACCGAGGCCAGCACGGCGAAGGTGGCCAGGTCGGCCATCGCGTTGAGCGAGGCGAAGCCCACGACGAAACGAAGCAGCCCTCGCGGCATCAGCCGGGAAGGACGGCGCAGCGCCGCGGGGTCGGGCCGATCGAAGACGAAGGCGAGCTGTGCCGCGTCGAAGCACAGGTTCTGCACCAGGACCTGCATCGGAAGCATGGGCAGAAAGGGCAGGAACAGCCCCGCGCCGAGCATCGCGATGACGTTTCCGAGGTTGGACGACAGGACCACGCGCAGGTAGGTGACGATGTTGCCGGTACTGTGGCGGCCGACCAGGATCGCGTGGCCGATGGCGGCGAGGTCTTTGGCGGCCAGCACCACATCTGCGGCCTCGCGCGAGACATCGACGGCGTCACGTGGGCAGATCCCGACGTCGGCGGCGCGCAGAGCGGGAAGATCGTTGACTCCGTCCCCCAGGAAACCGGTATTGTGACCGGCTTCCCGCAGGGCCTGCACGATCCGCGCCTTGTGGTCGGGGGAGCATCGGGCGAAGACCGTCGTCCGGCCGGCCAGCTCACGCAGGGCCGCGTCGTCAAGGCCGTCGATCTCGTCGCAGACGACGACCACACCTGGGTCGATGCCGAGATCACGACAGACCTGCGCGGCGGTCGCGGGATGGTCGCCGGTGAGGACCTTGACGGTGACTCCGCGACGGGCCAGGACGGCGAGCGCGTCGGCGGCACCGGGCACCGGAGCGTCGCGCAATGCCACGAAGCCGAGAAAGATCAGGTCCTGCTCGTCCTCGGGGCCGTACGGGCCGGTGCGCCCCGGACGCCGCGCGATGGCGACGGCGATCAGCCGCCGCCCTTCCCCGGCCTTCTTCTCGGCGAGGTGGTGCAGCCGGTCCAGGGTGGCGGCGTCCAATCGGTGATCTGTACCCGCGGTGCGCGCCCGCGTGCACCGTTGAAGCACCGACTCGACGGCGCCCTTGACCACCAGCGTCTGCGAGTCCGCGGATCCAGGATGGTGCACCACCGCGGAGGAGATGCGGCGCACCGGATCGAACGGCAGGGCCGCCACACCCTCGAACCCCTCGAACTCCTCGGTGGCCTGGAGGATCGCCTCGTCCAGAGCGTCCGGCGACGGCAGGTCCGCGAGCTGTAGCGTCCATAGGCTGTTCACGG
Organism: Sphaerisporangium sp. NPDC051017; assembly: GCF_040683095.1. Taxonomy (NCBI): domain Bacteria; kingdom Bacillati; phylum Actinomycetota; class Actinomycetes; order Streptosporangiales; family Streptosporangiaceae; genus Sphaerisporangium; species Sphaerisporangium sp. NPDC051017. The sequence goes on along the minus strand of NZ_JBFBCI010000005.1, from coordinate 211,681 downwards.
CCGCCCAGCGGAGTACCTGCTCATCTCGGCGGCCGTCCGGCCCGATCGCGCAGTCCACGATCGGACGGTCTTGGGTAAGAGTGCCGGTCTTGTCCGTGCACAGGACGGTCATCGCACCAAGATCGTGCAGCGCGGGCAGCCTCTTGACGATCACTTCTCTGCCGCGCGCCAGCGCGGCCGAGCCCCGCGCCAGCGCCGCGGTCACGACGACCGGCAGCATCTCCGGCGTGAGCCCGACCGCCACCGCCACGGCGAACGGCAGAGCTTCCAGCCCTCTGCCACGTAGGACGACGTTGACGATGAGGGCGAGCGGTGGGATGAGCACCATGAACCGGACCAGGCTCCAGGAGATCCCGTTGACCGACCGATCGAAGGCCGACGCCGCCCGCCTGCCTACGGGCCGCCCGGCTCCGGCGAGTCGCGTGTCGGCGCCGGTGGCGACGACGACCGCCAGAGCACTGCCGGAGACGACGCTGGTGCCCTGAAAGCAGAGATGGGGCAGGGCGAGCAGGTCACCGCCAGGTGCCGGCGCGTCCGAGGCATGCCTCGCGACGGGGCCGGATTCCCCCGTCAGGGCGGCCTGGTGGACGGTCAGCCCGCTGCAGCGCAACAGCCGCACGTCCGCGGGCACCAGGTCACCCGGACCCAGCTTGATGACATCACCCGGCACCAGCTGCTCTACCGGGATCTCCCGCGACACCGGCGTCCCGCCCACGTGTACCCGTCGCTGAACGGTCGCCGTGGTGGGAAGCAGCCGCCGAAGAGCGGCGGTCGAGCGATCGGCGCGATACTCGCCGCTGGACCTCAGCACGCAGCTGATCGCGACCAGCACCACGATGACGCCGGCGGTGCCCCATGCCGCGATGGCCGCCGACACCAGTCCCAGGCACAGCAGCACCAGCGTGAAGGGATCGCGGACGCTCCGCACCAAGCGCCGCGGCCACGACACGGGAAGTGCCGTCGGTATCGTGTTCTCGCCGTGGCGCAACAGGCGCTCCTCGGCGTGCGCCTCCACCAGCCCGCGCAACCCCGTATCAAGCCGCCTGAGCACCTCGAACCGCGTGAGCGGCGCCATGGTGGCGGCGGTGGGACGCTGGATCGGCGAAGCGAGGTCCGGGCAGACCGCCGGAGCGTCAGGCGCCCAGACCACGGGCGCGCCCTGGTGTCCCGCCGTGATCGGCCCGGTCGGCGCGGTCGGCGAACCGGCCCACCAACCACTGGACCATGGCCACCACATCGGGGTCGTCGACCAGGTAGACCACCCGGCGGCCCTCCCGCCGCGACCGCACCAAGCCTGCCAGCTTCAATTTCGTCAGATGCTGGCTCACAGCCGGCAAGGCGCCCCCCACGCGCTCCGCGAGCCCGCTCACGTCACTCTCGCGCTGCGCCAGTGCCCAGACGATGTGCAGCCGCGCGGACGACGCGAGCAGGCCGAATGTCGCGGCGGCCTCAGCCAGCACCTCGACGGGCGGATCCTGGAAGTCACCGCCACTCGTCGCCACCGTCACTCCCCATCCGCCCAGGACCTGCGCTCATCTCGCAAGAGCCCAGTGTAGGAGCGGCGAGGGATCCATGGACACGTGGCGACAAGGCGGATCGGACGGCGTCGATCGATGGGTTCAGGACCCCGGCCGGCCGGACTCGTGACCCCGCGCCGGAGAACACCTGGTGTCAGGGCGAGGCGGTGAGGCCGCTTGGCGATCGGAGGGTGGGTCGACCACCAGGAGAAGCGGGACGACGCGGTGGGGACCAGGCCCATCGCCGGGACCCGTGCGGCCCTCAGGTCCTTGCGGGGGATCGCGTCGCGGTCGGCGGCCTTGAGAAGCGTGGCGGCGAGCAGCGCGGGCTGCCCCCCCACCGATCCCCCGCGCGCCGTACGAGAGGCGCTCTGACGGCTACTACCCCGGGGCATGGGTGGCCGGATGAGGACACATAGCCCTCGGTGATCGGCGGGGCGCGTCAGGTGATGTCCGATAGGGTGATCGCAGTTGCACGGTGAGTCATCTTCGCCGCAAGGTTGGACCGCAAACAGACGGTGAGGCATGACGACCACAGGTGCCCTATCGGCATCCCTGCCGCGAACGCTGGTGAGGCCCATGACACCGTCCATCCGTACGGTCCGGCTCGCATCCATGCCGGTCCCGTCGAGTTACGGTGAAGTCATGAGCACGCATGCGCTGGAAGTCCGCCTTCGTGAAGGCGCGGAGCGCATCGGCGTCACGCGCCTCACGGAGACGTTGACCCAGGTCAAAGTGGCGCTTGAAGAAATTGACCGGGTGTACCTGTACAGCCGTACTCCCAGGCCCGAATGGGTGGTCCAGCAATTGGCCCAGCAGGGGCACGATCTGCTGGTCAGGCTTACCGCCAGAGAGTCGCGAGGGCGGGAGTGGCCTTCCCTGGTCGCGCCGCTCAACGCGCTCGTCGCCGGGGTAGAGACCCTGCAGCGGGAACCCGAGCTGCCGCAGTACTACACCGAGTCGACGCTGGAACGGCTGCTGAAGATCGGAGAGCCGGGCGCGGGAGTCCAAGAAGTGTCTTTGGCCACGGTGAACGATACGGTCGGACATCATTTCCCGATATCCGAGCCGGTACGCCAGAACGCGCGGCAAGCCGTCGCCGGCGCGTACGACTCGCTCGGTTCGGTGGCGGGCTGGCTCGATGAGATGAACGCACGCCGGGTGGCCAAAGGGGTACTTCGCGTCGGTCTTTATGACCCCCTCACTCGCCGGGCCGTCACGGGCGTACTGGCTCCGGACATGGAAGCGGCCATGCAGCGGTTCTGGCGTCAGCGGGTGCTGGCGCGTGGCCTGATCACGAGAAACAAACGGGGCCAGATCGTCCGTATCAGGATCGACCACATCGAGCCGCTTCCGCAGGACGACGACAAGCGCGCCGCGGTGTCCGAGTTGCTGGGCGCCGACCCGGATTGGCTGGGCGGCCAGGACGTCGACGCCTACCTGCATGAGGAACGTCGTGCCTGAAGGCCCGCTGCTCTATGTCGACTCGGACGTTTACCTCGATCTCGTCACGCGCAACGAAGTGCTCAACAAGGCGACCAAGGTCGCTCGCTGGGAATCCGCGCGTGTGGTCTTCGAGGCGGTGGCCGCCGGGCACGCGCGCCTGGCCGCATCACCTCTGATAGAGGCCGAGGTGATGGTCAATGGCGCCACGTTGGAACGTAGTAAGTCGTCCAAACGTGTGGCCGAGCTGCTGGCGACCTGGTTCGCCTCCCCGAGGACCCTTTGGGTTGACATCGATCGGTTTCTCGTCAGAGACGCCGTTCGATTGCGCGAGGAGTACGGAAAGAGCCATGTCGGGCCGAAGCCGTTCAAGTCGGCGGACGCTCTCCACCTCGCCGCCGCCTTACGAGCCCGCGCGCATTACTTCATGACGCACGACGAGGGATTCCCCATCGGTACGGTGATCGACGGCGTCGAGGTGATCCGCCCCGCGGTGGTCTGGCAGGAGACCCTGTTCCTGCAATAGGTGGCATTCTGACATTTCGAGCCCGGCGCTGACTCTTTCCATCCCTATGCGCGCGACTCTCCTCGCGCCGGCCCCTTACTTCTGCGTCATCGGTGGGGATCGTCGGCTGTCTGTGTTCGACGTACCTGGGGTTCGCTCCGTTGGTCTGGGACCGATTCGGGGCATCCACTTGTGATCAGCATACCGAGTATGCATACTCAGTATCCATGTCGATCCGTCATGGGTTGCTCGCGCTGCTCACGCAGGGGCCGCGTTACGGCTATCAGCTTCGTGTCGAGTTCGAGGCGTCGACGGGGGCGACCTGGCCGCTGAACATCGGGCAGGTGTACACGACGTTGTCGCGCATGGAGCGGGACGGGCTGGTGGCGCCCGGCGAGCAGGACGAGCAGGGCCGTGTCGTGTACGCCATCACGGAGAAGGGCCGGTCGGAGCTGCGGCGATGGTTCGGCACCCCCATCGTCCAGTCCGACCGGCCCCGGGACGAGCTGGTGATCAAGCTTGCCATGGCCGTCACCGCCGGGGACGTCGACGTGCGTCAGGTGGTCCAGGCCCAGCGAACGGCCACGATGCGCGGGTTGCAGGAGCTGACGCGGTCCAAGCGCGCCGAAGCCGGGGCCGCGCAGCGGCTGGTGCTCGATTCCATGATCTTCCACGCCGAGGCCGAGCAGCGCTGGCTGGACCACTGCGAGGCGGTACTCGCCGATGCGCCAGGGGGCCGAACTCCGCGGCCCTCCGATACGCGGAAGGCGGAGCGTCCGGGCGATTCGCACAGCTCGCAGACCGTTTCGCCGTTCACAAATCAGACTTCACAGGAGACCAACGATGACGAGTGATCGGGTCGTCCGGCTCGCGGACGTGACCCGCGTGCACGGGGACGGGGCGCGGGCCGTGCGGGCGCTCGACGGGGTGAGCTTAGAGGTGGCCGCCGGGGAACTGGTGGCCGTCATGGGCCCGTCGGGGTCGGGGAAGTCCACGCTGCTGAACATCGCCGGAGGGCTCGATCGGCCCACCACCGGCACGGTCGCCGTCGAGGGCGTGGACCTCGGGCCGCTGTCGGCGAAGGCGCTGGCGCGGCTGCGGCGCAGGCACGTCGGGTACGTCTTCCAGGACCTGAACCTGATCCCCTCGCTGACGGGCGAGGAGAACGTCATGCTCCCGCGCGAACTGGACGGCGTCCGCACCCGGCGGGCCCGGCGGGAGGCGCGCGAGGTGCTGGGGGAGGTCGGGGTCGTCGAGGTGGCCGGCCGCTTTCCGGATGAGATGTCCGGGGGACAGCGGCAGCGGGTGGCCATCGCGCGGGCGCTGGTGGGGGAGCGGCGATTACTGCTCGCGGACGAGCCCACCGGCGCGCTGGACACCGCCGCAGGGGAGGACATCCTGGCGCTGCTCAGGGCCAGATGCGACGCGGGCACGGCCGTCCTGCTGGTCACCCACGAGCCCCGCCACGCCGCCTGGGCCGACAAGGTGATCTTCCTACGAGACGGCGCGATCGTCGACCGTACCGACGGCGGCCCGGGCGAGGGTTCGAGTCGCGGCCTCGGCGGAGGGTCCGGCGAGGCCGCGGGCGATGGTCCAGGCGAGGGTTCGATCGTCGCCGGACGTCCGGGGGTCGCCGGATGAGCGGGCTGCGCGTTGTCCTGCGGGTCTCGCGCAGGGACGCCTGGCGCTCCAAGGGGCGAAGCTCGCTGGTCGTGCTCATGGTGGGCCTGCCCGTCATGGTGGTCACGGCCCTGGCCACCTTGATCGTGACCTTCGACCTGTCCCCGCGCGAGAACATGAGTGAGCGTCTGGGCGCGGCGGACGCGCTCATCTACGCTCCCGGACGGTGGTGGTGGGACCGCGTCCCGGTGACGCAGGACTACACCGGCGTGGGGGTGAACTTCGGCGAATCGCCTCTCGGCGCGAAGCCCGCGCGGCCCTGGACCGCCGAGGAGATCACCGCGCTGCTGCCCGCCGGGAGCAGGCTGATTCCGAGGACGGAGACCGTCGAGTACTACCGGACAGACCGGTGGTTCGCGGACACCCTCGTCAGCGAGATCGACGCGCGCGACCCCATCGCGCGCGGCGCCTACCGGCTCGTGAGCGGTCGTTTCGCTGCCGCGAAGGACGAGGTCGCCGTCTCGCGCAACTTCGCCCAGTACGGTGTCACGCTCGGGTCGACGCTGACGCTGACGGGCGAGACCCGTACCTACCGCGTGGTGGGGATCGTCGCCGATCCCCAGCGGAACAGCCGGCAGCTCGTCGTGGGCCTCCCCGGCTCCGGCCTGGCCACCACCACCGTGCCGTCGACGGAATGGCTCGCCGACACGCGTGAGCCGGTGAGCTGGGACGATGTCAAGCGGCTCAACGCGCACGGGCTGGCCGCCATGTCCCGCGCGCTGCTCCTCGATCCGACCCCGGAGGCCCTGCGGACGTATGAGGGCCCTTCGGGGCAGGAGTCGCAGGCACTGGTCTACGGATTGTCCGTCACCATGATTGTCTTGGAGGTCGTGCTGCTGGCCGGGCCCGCGTTCGCCGTGGGCATCAGGCGACGGCGCCGGGAACTGGCGCTGGTCGCCGTCCAGGGCGCCTCCGCGCCGCAGCTTCGCCGCATCGTGCTCGCCGATGGGTTCGTGCTGGGCGGTCTCGCCGCGGCGCTGGGCGTCCCTGGCGGGCTCGTGTTGGCATGGGCCGCGGACCCGCTGCTGTCGTGGTTCGGGCTCGAACCGCCCACGGGCCCGTTCGAGGTGCCCTGGGGGCAGGTCGCGGGGGTGGCCGCGCTGGGCCTGGTCAGCGCGGTGTTGGCCGCGGTGGTCCCCGCGCGTCAGGCCGCGCGCACCGATGTCGTGGCCACCCTTTCGGGACGTCGTGGCGCCGCGCCTGCCCGCAGGGGCTGGCCGCTCGCGGGGTTGGTGATGACGGCCCTCGGCGTGACGGTCACGTTCGCCGGCACGAGGGCGGGCCTGACCTGGTTCCTCGGCGGGGACGGGATCGTGCGCGACCCGTTGCCTCGTTTCCTCGGCGTCATCGCCGGGTCGCTGCTCACGATGCTTGGGCTGGTGGCCGTGACACCGTTCCTCGTGGGGGTGGCCGCGCGCCTCGCCGTCCGCCTGCCACTGCCCTTCAAGATCGCCGCGCGCGACGCCGCCCGCAACCGCGGGCGTACCGCTCCGGCGGTGGCCGCCGTGATGGCCGCCACAGCCGGGCTGGTGACAGTGCTGATCACCTCGACGGCCCATGACCAGGAGGTTCTTCGCGGCTACCAGGTGCCGGTCAAGGCCGAGGGTTCCCTGACCGTCAAAGGGCTGAGCGGCACGGGCGAGGAGATGCCGCTGGTCCGCGAGGCCGTGGAGCGGGCGCTCCCCGGAGTGCCGGTGATCCCGGTGCTGCGACCGTTCTACGAGGGGAGCAGAGAGTACAGCGTCGCCCTCGTCGGGGCTTCGTGCGGCGGTGACGCCGACTGCGGCAGCTTGTACAGCCTCACGGTGATCGGCGGCCCTGACGTTCTCCGCTACCTGCTGGGCCGCGACGATCCGGCGTTGGCCGCGGCCCTGGCGAGCGGAAAGGCCGTGGTGTTCCAGCCCGCCGCCGTCGAGGACGGGAAGGCGTCGCTGAAGATTTCGACCATGGGCGCCACGGACCTGAGAGAGATATACCGGCAGGCCGAGGTGCCCGCGGTGACGGCGACACTCGCGAAGGGACGGCGGACCGATGTACTGCTGCCGGTCTCCCTCGCCACGGACCTCAAGCTCGCGCCTCGTCTGGCGGAGCTGTTGATCGATCCGGCCGTCCACCGGGTCACCCTCGCCGAGGAGGATCGGGTCGTCCGTCAGGTGGCAGCCGTCACGCGCGTCGCTCAGGTCCGCGTCGAGCGAGGTCCGCAGCGGGCCGGGTCGATCGTCACGGTTCTCCTGCTGGCGGCTGCGATCACCCTCGTCCTCGGCGGGACGTTCGCCGCCACGGGGCTCGCCGCCGCCGATGCCAGGCCGGACGTCGCCACGCTCGGCGCCATCGGGGCGCCGCCGCGCGTCAGGCGGTTCGTCACGGCGGGGCAGGCGTGGTTCATCGCGGCCACCGGCGTGACCCTGGGCGCGGTGGTGGGGTTCGTCCCGGGTCTCGCCGTCACGTGGCAGTCCATGGCGGTCGAGTTCCCGCCGCACGGGTTCACCACGTACGTCCCGCTGTCGGAATTCGCGGAGCCGCCACCGGTCGTGATCCCGTGGACGCCGATCGTCGCGCTCGTGCTGCTGTTGCCGCTGCTCGCCGCGCTGGTCGCGGGCGTGTTCGCGCGGACGAGGGTCCCGCTCGCGCGGCGCGTGGAGTGACGGTGGCCGGGCGTACGGCGGTCACGTAGAGCCGGGCGTGTCAGCGCGGCGGTTTGCGAGGGTGGTCACCTGGCCGGGGCGGGGGTCGCCTTGGCCAGGTCGGTGGCGGTGAGTCTGTACTTCAGGGTCATCAGGATGCCGAAGAAGACGATGAAGGCCGGGATCACGGTCTCGGCGATCAGGACCGCCGTGACCGCACTGTCCGGCTGGGTGACGGGGTTCTCCGGGTCGGAGGAGATGAACCCGCCGGACGCGATCACCCAGCCGAACACCAGCGCGCCGAAGGCGCTGACCGCGCTCTCGGCGGCCGTCCACAGGCCGGTGAACACGCCGCCCCTGCGCTTGCCGCTGACGGCCGAGTCGTGGGCGATCACGTCGGCGAGCATCGAGAACTGCAGGAGCTGCAACCCGGCGTACCCGATGCCGATGAGCACGATCGCGAGGTGGGCGTAGAGGGCGCCGAGGGCGGGGGTCAGCGCCGTCAGCAGCGCGCCGGTCATGAACAGCGAGCTGGACAGGATCATCGCGCCGCGCTTGTCCATCTTGCGGGCGATCCATACCCACAACGGCATCGTGACGGCCATCGGCCCCACGAGCGCGGCGAAGAGCGTGCTGGTGGCCTTCGGGTCCTCGATGATGTAGGACGCGAAGTACGGGGCTCCGGCGAGCATCACGCCGACGGCGAGGGTCTGCGCGCTCGACAGGCCGAGCAGCCATAGGAACGGGCGGCTGGAGCCGGCAGCGGCGAGCGGCGCGCGCAGGTTCGCCTCGGGTTCGGAGACGCCGGTGAGCGGCGCGCGGGCCGTCCCGAAGAAGGACCCGAGCATCGACACCAGCAGGACCGCGGCGATGACCAGGCCCATCCGGCGGTAGCCGTCCAGGGAGTCCCCGGCGATCATGGGGGCGACGACGCCGCCGAGTGCGATCGCGAGCGCCACGAAGATCATGCGCCATTGGAGCAGCGACGTGCGCTCGTGGTAGTCGTCGGTCATCTCGGCGGGCATGGCCTTGTAAGGCACCTCGTACAGCGCGTACCCGGTCGCGGAGACCAGGAAGAACAGGCCGACGAACAGGGCGGCGGGCACGCCCTTCAGTGAGGGGCCGATGAAGGTGAGCGCGAAGCCGACCGGGAGGATCGCTGCGCCGCCGAGCAGCCACGGGCGGCGAGGCCCCAGCGGGAGATCGTGCGGTCCGACCACTGGCCGACCAGCGGGTTGATGACGAAGTCCCAGGCCTTGGGCGCGAAGACCACCACACCGGCCAGCCATGCGGGTACGGCCAGGATGTTGGTCAGGTAGAACAGCAGGAGCAGGCCAGGGATCGTGGTGAACGTCGCCGTGCAGAACGATCCGACGCCGTAGCCGAGCCGCACACCGCGCGAGACGCCGCGGACCGCGTGCGCCTCCGTCGAGGGTCCATTTGGTCATTACAGCCCAGCGCGCCCCCTGTCGCCAGCCGAATCAGATCACGACATTGAAACCATCGGACGTACCCGAACCCGCTGTGCCGGAGGCGCGGTCATAGGCCGTTCGGGGCGCGGCCATGGGCACGGTTCGGGGCGCGGCGGTGTTCTGGAGCCGGCACGCGCGAGGGTGAGGGACGATCCCTCGCGTGGGACGGTGGAAGAACATCGCCTAAAAGGCGCCCCGGACCCGCCGTGCCGGAGGCGCGGCCATTAACGCAGTCAGTGGTCGCGGACGTCGGCGCAGACGACGTGGGCGCCGAGTTCGATCATCCGGCGCTCGGTGTAGGCGTCGGCGACGCGGGCCATCAGCACCGGCGCCTCGCTCGCCGCGAGCTGCGGCAGGCGGGCGCGGACCATGCGGTGCAGGTCCCGCACGATGTCCTCGGCGGCCCGGGTGTGCACCTTGACGTGCAGCATGATCCCGGAGGAGCCGGAGACGGTGCGGGCCTCGCTGATCCACACGTGGTGCACGAGCGGGAAGTCGCGCAGCAACTCGGCGATGGCCACCCGCAGCGCGGGCAGGATCGGGTGGACGCACCGCTTGTACCCGGGGTCCACCTGCTGCATCGGGCCGGACAGGTGGGGCCGCGGCGCGGGGATCCACGGCATGGCCGGGGCCTCGGGCGCGCTGGGCGGCACCGGGGCGGTCAGCGTCTCGTTGCGGCCGTAGGAGCTCTCGTACGAGCCCTGTGTGGTCGTCCGCTGGGAGACCGTCGCCATGGCTCCGGTGGCGTAGGCCGTGGGCGTCGCGCTCGACATCGCGGTCGCGGCGGGGGCGCCCCGGCCGCCGCGCGTGGAGGCGAGGTAGCGTTGGAGGTCCTCGATGGGGACGGCCGCGGCGGCGGGCCCGGCGGCGTCGATGACGATCTCGCGTACGCCGGTGACGCGCTGGATGTCCAGGATCGTGTCGGCGTCGCAGGCCGACAGCGAGTGGTTGCCGCGGTGCCGGGCGTAGGTGCCCGGGCCCGTGTACCCGAGGAGGACGCGCTCACCCGCCTGCGTCGTGCCGAGGACGACGGAGCGGTCAGGCCGTACGGCCACCAGGATGCCCCATTCGGCGAGCGCCGCCAGGAGCCGGTGTGGGCTGCCGTGCTGCGCGAGCACTTCTCCGAGAGAGGGGTTCCCGATGCTCATACGACACACGATAGGTAGTGGGCCACAGGTTATGAGCCTAATCGTGAAGAAATGTTGCGATCAATACCAAGATGGCGGCTTGCGGATGGAATCAGCATGAGGTGGGTACCCGGCCCGGCCTTCAGTCGGCGCGGCGTGGGTACCCGGCCGCCCCCAGTCGGGTCAGGGCACTGTCTCGCATGGCGGACGCTAGTGAGTGCTTTCACAAGCACGGATAGACTCGAACCTTGTCCGTGCATCCGCACTTCCCAAAGGACCCACCCGTGAACAAGCCCGTCGTCCTGGTCGCAGAGGAGCTTTCCGAAGCAGGTCTCGCCGTGCTCGGGGCGGACTTCGAGGTCCGTCACACCGACGGCGCCGACCGCTCGCAGTTCCTGCCCGCTCTCGCCGAAGTGGACGCGCTCATCGTCCGCAGCGCCACCCAGGTGGACGCCGAGGCGCTGTCCCACGCGCCGCGTCTGCGGGTCATCGCCCGCGCCGGGGTCGGCCTGGACAACGTCGACGTCGAGGCCGCCACCAAGGCCGGTGTCATGGTCGTGAACGCGCCGACCTCCAACATCGTCAGCGCCGCCGAGCACACCGTCGCGCTGATCCTCGCCAGCGCCCGCAACGTCGCCCAGGGCCACGCCGCGCTGAAGGCGGGTGAGTGGAAGCGCTCCAAGTACACCGGCGTCGAGCTGGACGAGAAGGTCATCGGCATCGTCGGCCTCGGCCGCATCGGCCAGCTCGTGGCCCAGCGCCTCGCGCCGTTCGGCGTCGAGCTGATCGCCTACGACCCCTACCTCCAGCCCGCCCGCGCCGCCCAGATGGGCGTGCGGCTGGTGTCCCTGGACGAGCTGCTCCAGCAGGCGGACTTCATCACCGTCCACCTGCCGAAGTCGAAGGAGACGATCGGTCTCATCGGCGACCGCGAGCTGCACATGGTCAAGCCGACGGCCCGGGTGATCAACGTCGCGCGCGGCGGCATCGTGGACGAGGCCGCGCTGTACTCGGCGGTCAAGGAGGGCCGGGTCGCCGGCGCCGGCATCGACGTGTTCTCCAAGGAGCCGATCACCGACAGCCCGCTGTTCGAGCTGGACAGCGTCGTGGTGACCCCGCACCTGGGGGCCTCCACGCACGAGGCGCAGGAGAAGGCCGGGACGCAGGTCGCGCGCAGCGTCAAGCTGGCGCTCGCGGGCGAGTTCGTGCCGGACGCCGTGAACGTCCAGGGCGGCGCGGTGGCCGAGGACGTCAAGCCGGGCCTGCCGCTGGCCGAGAAGCTCGGCCGGGTCTTCACCGCGCTGGCCGGGGAGGTCGCCACCCGCCTGGACGTCGAGGTCCGCGGTGAGATCGCCGCCCACGACGTCCGGGTGCTGGAGCTCGCCGCCCTCAAGGGCGTGTTCACCGACGTCGTCGAGGACACCGTCACCTACGTCAACGCGCCGCTCCTCGCCAAGGACCGCGGCGTCACCGTCGAGCTGGTCACCAGCGACGAGAGCCCCGACTGGCGCAACGTCGTGACCGTCCAGGGCGTGCTGGCCGACGGCCGTACGGTCTCGGTGTCGGGCACGCTCTCCGGGCCGCGCCAGATCACCAAGATCGTCGAGGTCAACGGCTACGCGATGGAGATCGAGCCGACCGAGCACCTGGCGTTCTTCACCTACACCGACCGGCCGGGCATCGTCGGCATCGTCGGCAAGATCCTCGGCGAGCGTCAGGTCAACATCGCCTCCATGCAGGTCTCCCGGGACGCCAAGGGCGGCAAGGCGCTCATCGCCCTCACGGTCGACTCGGCGATCCCGGCCGAGGTCGTGGAGCAGATCGGCCAGGAGATCGGCGCCGAAGGCGGCCGCACGGTCGACCTCGGCGACTGACCGTCTCGTCCATGGATAGACATGGATAGAACGGACCGTCACGTCCGCGGATAGACCGGAAGGCCCGCGTCCCTCGGGGGGACGCGGGCCTTCTTCATCTCACATGGCGAGATAGTAGGTCGTCCTACGAGACAGTACGGCTACCGCCAGGTAGCGTGAAAGCGATGACGCGCCAGGTTCTCGTACTCATTACCTGCCGCGGCGGGGCCTGACAGGGCAGGCCGACGACCCGCCGCGGCGTTGTGGCGTTGGTCGGCTGTGAGTCCCCCCTCCCGATCCGTGACCCGGATGGGGTGGAGCCCCGGTCCGGATTCGCGACCGGAATCCGACGTTCCCGACCATCGCGTACGCCGCAGCGTGCGCTTCTCAGGGATTGAGGCGAAATGTACGAGATGTACCACTGGGACGCCCCCGAAGAGCAGCACCAGTACGAGGACGAGGCCCCGCACGCCGTCCAGACGGCCCTGGACCGGCGCGACAACGGCGGAGCCCCCGACCGCTGAGTCGCCCAGGCGGGAGCCCCGGGCCGCGGGACGACGGTGTACGCCGCCCCGCGCCCGGTTCAGAGGCTCCGGCCGGTTACGGCGTCCTTCAGGCTCGCGCGGTCGGCGTGAGCGCCAGGGCCCCGTACAGAGGGGCGTCGTCCATGCCCGAGCAAATGTGCCAGTCTGGGGGGCGTGGTGAGAATCGGCGGGACGGCCAGCACGACAGCGGTGCTCCGTGTCATGAACGAACGGGCTGTGTTCGCGGAGATCTTCAAGCTGGGAAAGGTCTCCCGGCCCGAGCTGGCCCAGGCCACGGGCCTGTCCAAACCGACCATATCCATGGCCCTCGCCGACCTCGAACGCGCGCGTCTCGTCCGTCCCATCGGCCTGCGCACCGGCAACGCCGGCCGTGCCGCCCTGCTGTACGAGATCCGGCCGCAGGCGGGCTGGGTGCTCGCCGTGGACGTCGGCCGCGAGTTCGTCCGGCTCGCCCTCGCCGATCTCGTGGGCGACATCGCCGCGCGCAGGGACGAGCACCGCAAGGGCGGCGAGACGCCCGGCGAGCTCGTCTCCTGGCTCGCCGGGCTGGCCCGCGAGCTCGTCGACGAGGCCGGGGTCGACCTCGCCGACATCACGCTCACGGTCTTCGGCACCCCCGGCATCCACGACAAGGAGACGTGCTCGCTGCAGCTCGCGCCGAACCTCCCCGGGTGGGAGCGGCCCGGCGCGATCGAACTGCTGGCGGGAGTCGCCGGCGAGGCGCCCTACCTCGTCGAGAACGACGTCGACCTCGCCGCCGTGGGGGAGGGGGCCTACGGCCTCGGCCAGGGCATCGCCCACTTCGCCCTGGTCTGGATCGGCACGGGCATCGGCATGGGCATCGTCATCGACGGCAAGCTGTACCGCGGCTACCAAGGGGCGGCCGGAGAGATCTCGTACATGCCCGTCGGCGAGGGCGACCCGCTCGTCAACCGGGGCCGCGGCATGCTGGAGTCCGTCGCCTCCGCCGACGGGGTCGTCGCCCTCGCCACGCGGCTCGGCATGCGCGGCGTGACCAGCGCCAAGGACGTCTTCGACGCCGCCCGCGCCGGGGACGAGCTCGCGGGCCGGGTCGTCGCGGCCGAGGCCGACCACCTCGCGCACGCCCTGGCCGGCGTGATCGCCGTGCTGGACCCCGAGATGGTGGTGCTCGGCGGCGGCATCGGCGTCCAGGCGGGCGACCTGCTGATCGGCCCGGTCACCGACGTCCTGCGCGACCTGGTGGCCCTGCGCGTCCCCATGATCAAGGCCTCCACGCTCGGCACCGAGGCCGTGCTGCTCGGCGCCATGGCGGTCGGCCTCACCACGGCCCGCGACCTGGTCTTCGAGCGCACGGTCGCCCAGGCGCCCCCCGGCTGACGCGGGCGCTCGATGTCCGGTGGCTGAGATAGTGTGTTCGTCCACCGAGACGGGCCGGTAAGGTACGTGCATGCGGGATTCCCACAACATCCGTCTGGCGGTCATCCCGGGCGACGGCATCGGCCGTGAAGTGGTCACCGAGGGGCTCAAGGTCCTGGACGCGGTCGGCCTCAAGCTCGAGACCACGACGTACGACCTCGGCGCCGCGCGCTACCACGCCACCGGCGAGACGCTGCCCGACGAGACCCTCACCGAGCTGCGCGGGTTCGACGCGATCCTGCTCGGCGCGGTCGGGGATCCGAGCGTGCCGCCCGGCGTGCTGGAGCGCGACCTGCTGCTCAAGCTGCGCTTCGAGCTCGACCACTACGTCAACCTGCGCCCGGTCAGGCTCTTCCCCGGCGTCGAGACCCCCATCGCCACGGCCCGCCCCGAGGACATCGACATGATCGTCGTCCGCGAGGGCACCGAGGGCCCGTACGCGGGGGCCGGCGGCGTCATGCGGCGCGGCACTCCCCAGGAGATCGCCACCCAAGAGAGCCTGAACACCGCCTTCGGCGTCGAGCGCGTCGTGCGGTACGCCTTCGAGAAGGCGGCGGCCAGGCCCCGCAAGAAGCTCACGCTGGTCCACAAGACCAACGTCCTCACCTACGCCGGCGACCTGTGGTCCCGCGTCGTCGAGCGCGTCTCGGCCGAGTACCCCGAGGTCGCCACCGACTACTGCCACATCGACGCCGCCTCGATGTTCTTCGTCACCCAGCCCCAGCGGTTCGACGTCGTCGTCACCGACAACCTCTTCGGCGACATCCTGACCGACCTCGGCGCCGCCATCGCGGGTGGCATCGGCCTCGCCGCCAGCGGCAACGTCAACCCGGCCACCCCGGGCTCGGAGTCGTGGGCGCCCAGCATGTTCGAGCCCGTGCACGGCAGCGCGCCCGACATCGCGGGCGAGGGCAAGGCCGACCCGACCGCGACCATCCTGTCCGCCGCCATGCTGCTGGACCACCTCGGGCTGGCCGAGGAGGCCGCCCGCGTCGAGCAGGCCGTCGCCGACGACCTCGTCGGGCGCCAGACGGCCTGGGCGAGGCGCTCGACCCGCGAGATCGGCGACGACATCACCGCACGAGTAACCGGCTAGGGGCCTCCCGACGCCGACCGACGCGCATGGTGGCCCCCGGACGGGCCGCCGTGCGCGTTTTTTCGCGTACCGAGGCCGCCCGTACAACCATTCGCGTCGAAGACCCCGCCGGCACACTCCCGTGTGTCCAAATGATGCAGTAGTTTCCCGTTACCCGGTCAGTCGCACAATGGATGCAGGCGAGACCACGGAAGAGAAGGATCTTCGACATGACCACCGCTCCCAAGCTCAGCTTCGACGCGCAGCTCTCCCACGCAGCTCGTACCCCGGCCGAGCGCGAGCGGGTACTGGCCGATCCCGGATTCGGGCAGACGTTCACCGATCACATGATCACGATCGAGTACACCGAGGGCCGCGGCTGGCACGACGCCCGCCTCGAGCCGTACGGTCCCCTCACGCTCGAACCGGCCACCGCGGTCTTCCACTACGCCCAGGAACTGTTCGAGGGCCTGAAGGCGTACCGGCAGGCGAACGGGTCGATCGTCGCCTTCCGGCCGTACGCCAACGCGGCGCGCTTCAACACCTCGGCCCGGCGCATGGCCATGCCGGAGCTGCCCGAGGAGGCGTTCGTCGAGTCGCTGGAACTGCTCGTGCAGACCGACCGCGACTGGGTGCCCACCACCGAGGGCCACAGCCTCTACCTACGGCCCTTCATGATCGCCACCCAGACGGGGCTCGGCGTGAACTACCCCTCGAAGTCCTACAAGTACATGGTGATCGCCTCGCCCGCCGCCGCGTACTTCTCCGGCGGTGTGAAGCCCGTCTCGGTGTGGCTCTCCCAGGACTACACCCGCGCCGCCCCCGGCGGCACCGGCTTCGCCAAGTGCGGAGGCAACTACGCCGCCGCGTTCGTCGCCCAGCGGCAGGCCGTCGCCCAGGGCTGCGACCAGGTCGTCTGGCTGGACGCGTTCGAGCACCGCTACATCGAGGAGATGGGCGGCATGAACCTGTTCTTCGTCTTCGGCGACCGCCTCGTCACCCCCGACCTGACCGGCACGCTGCTCCCCGGCATCACCCGCGACTCGCTGCTCACCATGGCCGCCGACCTCGGGTTCGCCGCAGAGGAGCGGAAGATCTCCATCGACGAGTGGCGTGAGGGCTGCGCCTCCGGCGAGCTGACCGAGGTCTTCGCGTGCGGCACGGCCGCCGTGATCACCCCCGTGGGCTCGGTGAAGGGCGTCGAGGGCGGCTGGACGGTCGGCGAGGGCATCCCGGGCGCCCTCACGATGCGCCTGCGCGAGGAACTCATGGGCATCCAGTACGGCACCCGCCCCGACCCCCACGGCTGGGTCCACAAGATCTGCTGACCCCCGACCCACCAGGCAGAACCCGGCCGCTCTCTCGCGGCCGGGTTCCCTCCTGGCGGGTTGCCGTAACGTGGTTTTGTCATCGCGCAAAGTAATGGCAACGGGTTACGGCCCGCCCGGAAATCGTTAGATGTTCCTGGCGAAAGCCAGGTCGTCGGCTATGGGAGCCGGATCCCGGATGGTGAGATCGATGTGCCACATGGTGGGGAGTTGTGGCAGACTTCGGAACACCATGCTCTACGGTCTGCTCATTATCAGCAGGCGCGCCGGCTGACACAGGGACACCGCCGGCGCGCAGACCTCTCACGTCCGTGAGGGGTCTTTTTGTTTGGGCACGAACTTCCGCCCCGAGGATCCGCGCGCGGCGAAACGATCGCATCCGCGAAGGAGACGAGAAAACCATGGCTGACGACCGATTCCACGTCTACGACTCGACGCTGCGCGACGGCGCGCAACAGGAGGGGCTGACCCTCACTGTCGCCGACAAGCTCGCCATCGCGCGCCATCTGGACGATCTGGGCGTCAGTTTCATCGAGGGGGGATGGCCGGGCGCCAACCCGAAGGACACCGAGTTCTTCCGGCGGGCTCGAACAGAGCTCGACCTGAAGCACGCGCAGCTCGCCGCGTTCGGCGCGACCCGCCGGGCCGGGGTGAAGGCGGCCGACGACCCATTGGTCGCCGCGCTGCGCGAATCCGGCGCGCCGGTCGTGACTCTTGTCGCCAAGAGCCACGACCGGCACGTGGAGCTGGCCCTCCGCACGACGCTCAAGGAGAACCTCGCGATGATCCGCGACACGGTCTCCCACCTTCGCGCGGAGGGTCAGCGCGTCTTCCTGGACGCCGAACACTTCTTCGACGGGTACAAGTCCAACTCAGCGTACGCGCTGGAGGTCCTGCGCACGGCCGCCGAGGCCGGGGCGTCCGTGATCGTCCTGTGCGACACCAACGGCGGCATGCTGCCGGACGAGCTGGCCGACGTCGTCCACGAGGCGGCGGGGACGGGCGCGCGCATCGGCATCCACTGCCACGACGACACCGGCTGCGCCGTCGCCAACACGCTGGCCGCCGTCAAGGCCGGCGCCACGCACGTCCAGGGGTGCGCCAACGGGTACGGCGAGCGCTCCGGCAACGCCAACCTGTTCAGCGTCGTGGCGAACCTGCAGCTCAAGCGCGGGTTCGACCTGGTGCCCGAGCAGTCGCTCGCCGAGATGACCCGCATCGCGCACGCGATCAGCGAGGTCACCAACGTCACGCCGAACTCCCACCAGCCCTACGTCGGCGTCTCGGCGTTCGCCCACAAGGCGGGCCTGCACGCCAGCGCGATCAAGGTCGACCCGAACCTGTACCAGCACATCGACCCCGCCAAGGTCGGCAACGACATGCGCATGCTCGTCTCGGACATGGCCGGGCGGGCGTCGGTCGAGCTCAAGGGCAAGGCCCTCGGGTACGACCTCACCTCCGCGCAGTCCCGCGAACTGGTCGAGCGCGTCAAGGAGCTGGAGTCCCGGGGGCACACCTTCGAGGCCGCCGACGCGTCCTTCGAGCTGCTGCTGCGCGACACGGTCGCCGGCGAGCGCAGGCGGTACTTCGGCGTCGAATCCTGGCGCGTGATCGTCGAGCGGCGCCCCGGAGGCGACGTCGTCAGCGAGGCGACCGTCAAGCTGCACGCCAAGGGCGAGCGCATCGTCGCGACCGGCGAGGGCAACGGCCCCGTCAACGCCCTGGACCGTGCGGTGCGGGTCGCGCTGGAGAAGCTGTACCCCGAGCTGGCCGAGGTCGAGCTGATCGACTTCAAGGTCCGCATCCTGGAGGGCACCCACGGCACGGACGCGATCACCCGCGTGCTCATCGCCTCCAGCGACGCGGCGGGCGAGTGGGCGACGGTCGGCGTCGGCGAGAACATCATCGAAGCGTCCTGGCAGGCCCTGGAGCAGGCAGTCACGTACGGCCTCCTGCGCGCGGGCTACGGCGCAGATCCGGCGACCACCTCTGTGGGCCACAACGCCTGACCAGGAACCAGCGGCAGGGTGCAGACCGTGCGAGGGGCGTGTCGGCTTCTCGCACGGTCAGGCAAGCATTACCCCGCATACCTGGCTACATCCGGTGGAGCGATCATCCGAGCGGGGACGCTAGGACAGGTTCCCCGAGGCGGCGCGGAAGGAGACGGTGCCGCCGGAGGTCGTGACCTTGACGCGGGTGCCCGCGCAGGTCACCTCGGGGTCGCCGGCGTCGGGGACGACGATGGTCAGCAGGGACCCGGCCGGCGGCGACACGACGACCGAGGCGGGCACCTTGCTCATGTAGGACGGGGAGATCCAGCCCTGGTACGGGTTCGTCCGGCCGCGCACCACCGACTGGCCGGAGACCGGCTTGCACGACGGCATCGCGACCTGCACGACCGTGGCCTTCCAGCCGGACTTGTCCTTCACCACGACGCGCCCGCCGCTCGTGGACACCGGGGTCAGCGCGGGGTCCAGGTGCCAGTAGCTCCGCGCCTTCGCGCCCGCGGGCACCGTGTCCAGCACCGCCATCACGTCGTCTCCGTGATTGACCAGCACGGACCGCGTGCGGGTCACGCCGTACGCCTTGTCGGCCAGCTTGTACGACTGCCGGTCGCCGCCGATCGACGAGCGCACCAGCGAGGTCGCCGTACGGCCGCGGAACGGCTTGCCGGCCACGACCGGCACGTTGTGCGCCTCCGGGGACATCGTCCAGTACCGGTACGCCGTCCGCTCGTAGGAGTGGAAGCCCGCCTCCACCAGCACGTCGCGGCCCTGCGCGTAGTAGGTCACGCCCATGTGGTCCTCGTGGCCGTGGAACTTCAGGCCCGGGCCGAAGCGGATCGAGTAGTACGCCGACTCGGGCTTGTCCCAGGCCGTGCGGCCGAAGACGTATCCGGCCCTGAACACCTGCACGGTCTTCTTCGGGTGCTCGTACCCCGACGGCTTGACGTCCGCGCCGCCGTCGCCGATCGGCACCATGAACCCGCTGGGCTCGGTGGCGTGGGTGATGTACCCGAGCAGCGACTCCCAGCGCTTCTGGATCTCGGCGGGGATCGCGCGGCCGCAGTCCTTGATCGCGTCCATGCCGACCTTGAGCCGTTCGTGCACGTAGATGCCGTAGCGCGGCGCCTGCTCCTGGAGCGCGCCCTGTGCGTCGATGTCGAGCTTCACCGACCCGATCATGCGGCGGATCGCGAGGTCGGCCCACTCCTTGTGCCCGGTGCGGCAGCCGATGCGCAGCAGGGCGATGTCCTGGTCCAGGCCGTGGTTGTGGCCCTTCTCGTACAGGGCCGGGTTCGCCAGCATGACGGCGTGGTCGGCGAGGCTGCCGGTGAGCCAGGACGCCGAGACGTGCCTGCTCAGGCAGACCAGGACGGGCGCGCGCAGCGCGATGGGGTGCTCGTCCCAGGCGTACTTGCTGGCGCGTGAGCTTCCCCGGGGGTTGCTCTCCACCCAGCTCTTGGTCAGCTCGGTGGCCCGGGTCAGAAGGCCCTGCTCGCCGGAGGTCTCGTAGTCGGCGACGAGCCGGCCGATCCAGCGCAGCGAGGAGAAGACCATGTCCCAGGAGCGGTTCTTGTACGGGCTCCAGTTCCAGTCGATCGTCTTGCCGATCTTGACCGGCGGGAGGTCGAGGAACTGCACCTGACCGGCCATGATGTCGGCCGAGGTCGGCGTGGCGGGAAGCCAGTCGCCCTGGCATTCGGCCGTGGTCCTCGCGGCGGCCTTCGTGGCCGAGGCGGCCCCTGTCGTACGGGCGTCGGAGGTTCCGGCGCCGGCCGGGGCGGCGAGGGAGAGGGCTCCACCGGCCAGGAGGAGAGTCGTGAGAATACCGAGGGCTCGTGTGCGGCGGCGCACGCCAGTTTCCTTCCTTGACCAGGGGTGGAGGCGGATCATGGTGTCCGAATCACACCGGTATGGTCAAGTGGCGCGCATCACTTCTGTCACATCGTTAACAACCGGATGCGTACGGCGGCCGTCCCGAGGCCGTAGGCAGGGCCTCTTAGGGGGCGCGGGCGTCTCCCGAGAGGTACTGGGAGGACCAGCGGTCAGTTTCCGGCCGCAATGTCGGGCACGCTGGAGTCATGGCGAACACGAGCTCCCGTACGCTGCGGCTCCTCTCCCTCCTGCAGACCCACCGCTACTGGCCGGGAGCCGAACTCGCCGAGCGGCTGGAGATCTCCGTCCGCACCCTGCGCCGCGACGTCGACCGGCTGCGCGAACTGGGCTACCCCGTCGAGGCCCACCGCGGCGTCGACGGCGGCTACCAGCTCGCCGCGGGCGCCGCCCTGCCCCCGCTGGTGGTGGACGACGAGGAGGCCGTCGCCCTCGCCATCGGCCTGCGCGTGGCCGCTCAGGGAGCGGTCGCCGGCATCGAGGAGGCCTCGGTGCGCGCGCTCGCCAAGGTCGTGCAGGTCATGCCGCCCCGGCTGCGGCGCAGGATCGAGGCGCTGCGCGCGGCCACGCAGCCGACCGTCTGGGGCGCCGGCCCGACCGTCGACGCCGGGACGCTCACCACCGTGGCCCAGGCCTGCCGCGACGAGGAACAGCTGCGGTTCTCCTACACCGCGCGGGCGGGCGAGGTCACGGAGCGGCACGTCGAACCCCACAGGCTCGTCTCGCTCGGCCGCCGCTGGTACCTCGTGGCCTACGACCTCACCCGGCACGACTGGCGCAGCTTCCGGCTCGACCGCCTGAGCGAGCCGCGCGGCACGCGGGACCGCTTCCGGCCGCGCGAGCTGCCCGCCGAGGACGCCGCCGCGTTCGTCCGCGCGGGCATCGACACGATCGTCGCGCCGGTGAGCGTCGAGGTGATCGTGCACACGCCCGCCGGCGAGCTCCGCGGTCGGCTCGGGGAGTGGGCGACGATCGACGAGATCGACGCCACGCGGTGCCGCCTGCGGATGACCGCGGAGAACCTGGAGTGGCCGGTGTTCGCGCTGGGCGTCAGTGGGGCGGACTTCGAAGTGGTACACCCGCCCGAGCTCACCGACCGGCTGCGCGAGTGGTCGGCCCGCTTCCTGCGCTCCACCGGGAGCACCGGGACCGGGAGCACCGGCGAGACCGCGTCAGCTTCTCGGTCGTGAACGACCGAGCTTGCAGCTCCTCGCCGTCGATGGCGTCGACGGTTCGGGCCGCGTACGGCAGCGTGACTCACTGCCCGGCATGGCAAGCCATGCCGCGTGTCGCAGTGCCGATAACGGATCAGAGAGCCGTTCCCCAGCGAACCGGGTGCGTTCAATCCCGTCACCGCATCACCGAGAGCAACACCGAAACCACAAGCAGGGAAGCCATTCCTCTCGGGTGTGAACACCCGAGGTTCCTGGCTGGACAGCACTGAAACCGGCCCCGGTGCCGCGCCCCGAACCGTGCTCATGGCCGCGCCTCCGGCACGGCGGTCCGGGGCGCTCCTTTAGGCGGCGTTCTTCCGTCGTCACTCGGAAGGGGTTCGTTCCTCACCCCTTCCTCCCTCCTCCTCCAGAACACCGCCGCGCCCCGAACTGTCAGTCCTTCTTGCGCCCGGCCGACTGGACGACCTCGAACGTCCACAGCTCCGAGCCCGTCGCGGCCGGACCGCCCTGGCCGTGCCCGTGACCCTGCCCGTGACCCTGGCCCTGCGCGGCGGCCTCGGCGGCGGCGCGGGCGTGGCCCGCCTGGAAGGCCTCGCTCTGCTGCCAGCGCTGGAAGTCCTCCTCGCTGCGCCAGCGGGTGTACACCAGGTACCTGTCGGTGCCCTCGACCGGCCGCAGCAGCTCGAACCACTCGAACCCGTCCGACGACTCCACCATGCCCGCGCGGCCGCCGAACCGGCTCTCCAGCGCCTCCCGCATCTCGGCCGGAACCGACAGCACGTTGATCTTCACAACCGACATGACCACTCCCTCGCCGGACGGATCCATCCCTGGGGTGGCCGCGCGGCCGCCCCACTGAGCCCACCCTATGATCCGCCTCGTCCGCCCTCCCGACGGCCGGTCCGGCGGAGCGGCCGATGTGCTCGGGGGAGCGTGGCGGCACTAGCCTTGTGGGGTGCGTATCGCAAGGTTTTCCACAGGTGAAGGCGTCGCGTTCGGGGTGGTCGAAGGCGCTCAGGGTGAGGAGTTCATCTCCAGGGTCGACGGGCACCCGTTCGGCACGATCCAGTTCACCGGCGAGCGCTACCCGCTCCAGGAGGTGCGCCTCGTCGCGCCGATGCTCCCCAGCAAGATCATCGCGGTCGGCAAGAACTACGCCGCGCACGCCCGCGAGATGGGCGGTGAGCCGCCGGCCGAGCCGCTGATCTTCGGCAAGCCGTCCACCTCGGTGATCGGCCACGGCGAGGCGATCGTCTACCCGCACAAGCTCTCCGAGCGCGTCGACTTCGAGGGCGAGTTGGCCGTGGTCATCGGCCGCCTCTGCCGCGAGGTGCCGGTCGAGCGCGCCCACGAGGTGATCTTCGGGTACACCTGCGCGAACGACGTCACCGCCCGCGACCTGCAGCGCAAGGACGGGCAGTGGACGCGCGCCAAGGGCTTCGACACGTTCTGCCCCCTCGGCCCGTGGATCCAGACCGAGCTCGACCCCGCCGACCTGGCGATCACCACGACCGTGAACGGCGATCTCAAGCAGAGCGGGCGCACGTCCCAGCTCCTCCACGACATCCCGAAGCTGATCGCCTACATCACCGACGTCATGACGCTGATCCCCGGCGACGTCATCCTCACCGGCACGCCGGAGGGGGTCGGCCCGCTGGAGGACGGCGACGAGGTGAGCGTGGGCATCGAAGGCATCGGCACTCTCACCAACCGGGTGGTTCCGCGTGACTGATCAGCAGGGCTCCGCCGAGCCCACGTTGCGGGTGCGATTCGCGCCCTCCCCGACCGGCATGTTCCACGTCGGCGGCGCCCGTTCCGCGCTGTTCAACTGGGCGCTCGCCGAGCAGTCGGGCGGCCGCTTCGTCCTGCGCATCGAGGACACCGACGCCGCCCGCAACCGGCCGGAGTGGACCGAGGGCATCATCTCGGCCCTGGCCTGGATCGGCGTCAACGGCGACTCGCCGTACTTCGAGGGGCCGTACTTCCAGTCCGCGTACGAGGAGCAGCACCGCGCCGCCGTCGCCAAGCTGGTCGCGGACGGCCGGGCGTACCACTGCTCCTGCACGCGCGAGGACGTGAAGGCGCGCACCGGCTCCGAGCACCAGGGGTACGACGGCTTCTGCCGCGACCGGGGGCTCGCCGAGGGAGCGGTGCGCTTCCGCACCCCCGACTCCGGCGTGACGGTCGTCGACGACCTGGTGCGGGGCCGGGTGGAGTTCCCCGACCAGGCGATGGAGGACTTCGTCATCGCCCGCAGCGACGGCTCGCCGCTGTTCGTCCTGGCCAACGTCGTGGACGACATCGAGATGCGCATCACGCACGTCGTGCGCGCCGAGGAGCACCTGTCCAACACCCCGAAGCAGCAGATGCTCTGGGACGCGCTCGGCGTCGCGCCGCCCGTCTGGGCGCACGTCCCGGTCATCGTCAACGAGAAGCGGCAGAAGCTCTCCAAGCGCCGCGACAAGGTCGCGCTGGAGTCCTACCGCGACGAGGGCTACCTCGCCGAGGCGATGGTCAACTACCTCATGCTGCTCGGCTGGGGCCCGGGGGACGACCGCGAGATCATGCCCTGGTCCGAGATGGTGCCGCTGTTCAGGCTGGAGGATGTGAACCCGTCCCCGGCGTTCTTCGACGAGAAGAAGCTGCGGGCGTTCAACGGCGAGTACATCCGGGCGCTGCCGCTGGAGGTGTTCATCGGGCGGTGCGAGCCGTGGCTGGACCCGAGCTGGGGCCGGGAGACGTTCGCCAAGGTCGCCCCGCTGGCGCAGACCCGCATCGCGGTGCTCTCGGAGATCACGGCCAACGTCGACTTCCTGTTCCTGGACGAGCCGGTGTTCGACCCGGCGAGCTGGGCCAAGGCCATGAAGCCGGGCGCCGAGGAGATCCTCGCCGGCTACCTCGCGCGGCTGGAGACGGTCTCGTTCGACCCCGAGTCGCTGAAGACCGCCCTGGAGGAGGTCGGCGCCGAGCACGGGCTCAAGCTCGGCAAGGCGCAGGCCCCGGTGCGGGTGGCGATCACCGGGCGCTCGGTCGGCCTGCCGCTGTTCGAGTCGATCGAGGTGCTGGGCAGAGAGAAGTCCCTCGACCGGCTGCGCGCCGCCCTCCACCTGCTGCGCAGCGGGGCGACGCCGACCACGACGCCCGCCTGAGCGCCGTCTGAGGGCCGAGACACGGGACGGCGGCCCGGGAGTGGTTTCCGGGCCGCCGTCCGCCGTCTCAGGGAGGGTCAGAGCAGGCCGCGGCGCTCCAGGAGCGGCTCGATGCGCGGGTCGCGCCCGCGGAAGGCGCGGAAGCCCGTCATCGGGTCCACGCTGCCGCCCTTGGACAGCAGCTCACGGCGGAAGGTGTCGCCGTTCCGCCGGGTGAGCCCGCCGTTCTCCTTGAACCACTCGACGGTGTCGGCGTCCAGGACCTCGCTCCAGATGTAGGAGTAGTAGCCGGCGCTGTACCCGCCCGACCAGATGTGGGCGAAATACGTGCTGCGGTAGCGCGGCGGCACCAGCGGAAGATCGATGTTCGCGTTGCGCAGGGCCTGCCGCTCGAACTCCAGGGCGTCGGCGGGCTTGTCGTCCAGCGTGTGCCACGCCCAGTCCAGCAGCGCCGCCGCGAGGTACTCCACGGTCCCGCGGCCCTGGTCGAACTTCTGCGACTCCAGCATCCGGTCGACGAGGTCCTGCGGCATGGGCTCGCCGGTCTCGTGGTGGCGCGCGTAGTTCGCCAGCACCTCCGGCCAGACCGCCCACATCTCGTTGACCTGCGAGGGGTACTCGACGAAGTCGCGCGGCACGGCCGTGCCGGAGAAGTACGGGAAGCCGACCTCGGAGAACAGCCCGTGCAGGGCGTGGCCGAACTCGTGGAACATCGTGTTGACCTGGTCCCACGTCAGCAGCGTCGGCTCGCCCTCCGGGGGCTTGACGATGTTGAGGTTGTTGACCACGACCGGCCGGGTGCCCTCCAGGGCCGACTGCTTGACCAGGCTGTTCATCCACGCGCCGCCCCGCTTGGAGGCGCGGGCGTAGTAGTCGCCGAGGAACAGGCCGAGCGCGGAGCCGTCCTCGTCGAAGACCTCGAAGACCCGCACGTCCGGGTGGTAGCCGACCAGGTCGGGCCGCTCGGCGAAGTCGAGGCCGTACAGCTTGTGGGCCGCGTAGAAGACGCCGTCGCGCAGGACGCGGTTCAGCTCGAAGTACGGCCGCATCAGGCGGCTGTCGACGGCGTAGCGGGCCTGGCGCACCTTCTCGGCGTAGAACGACCAGTCCCACGGCTCCAGGTCGAAGCCGGTCAGTTCGCGGAGCTGCTCGGCCTCCCTGTGGGCGTTGCTCACGGCGGCGGGGACCATCTTGCTGAGCATCTCGGTGACGGCCCGGGTGCTGGGCGCGGTCTGGTCGGCCACGACGTACTCGGCGTGGTTGCCGTAGCCGAGCAGGGCGGCCCGCTCGGCCCGTAGCTCGGCCAGGCGGAGCACGAGCGCGGCGTTGTCCCGGGCGCCCCGCTCGACGGACGCCTTGTGGATCCGCTCGCGCAGCTCGCGGTCGGTCAGCTCGGCCAGGACGGGCTGGAGGGTGGGAAGCGCGAGCGAGATGACGTACTTGCCGTCGAGGCCCCGGGCCTTGGCGGTCTCGGCCGCCGCCTTGATCGCGTCGTCGGACAGGCCGTCGAGCCGGGCGGCGTCGTCCACCACGATGGCGGAGGCGTTCGTGTCGGCGAGCAGGTTCTGCTCGAACGTCGTCGAGAGGGTGGAGAGCTCCTCGTTCAGGCTTCTCAGCCGCTTCTGGTCCTCGGGGCCGAGCTCGGCGCCCGCCCGGACGAAGTCGGTGACGTACCGGTGGAGGAGCCACGCGCGTTCGGGGTCCAGGCCGTCGGCCGGGACCGCGCGGACCCGGGCGAAGAGCCGCGCGTTCAGGTGGATCGCGTCGCTGTGCTGGGTCAGCCGCGGGGTGATCTCCTTCTGGATCTCCTGGATCCCCGGGCTGGTGTCCGCGGAGGCGCGGTTGAAGAACACCGTGGTGACGCGGGTGAGGAGCTCCCCGGACCGTTCGAGCGCCTCGATCGTGTTCTCGAACGTCGGCGGGTCGGCGCTGGCCGCGATGGCCTCGACCTCGGCGAGCTGCTCGGCCATGCCGCGCTCGAACGCGGGCGCGTAGTGCTCCTCGCGGATCTCCGCGTACGGGGGCAGCCGGTACGGCAGGGCACTCTGGACGAAGAACGGGTTATCGGTCAACGCGCCTGCTCCTCACGTGGCAAATGTCTTCCCTGAAGGGTTACACAGCCTGGGCATGCTCGGTACCGCCGATTCGGGCGCCTGGAGACGTGAGGGCCGCGCGCGGCGGAGGGCGCCCGAGGCGGCCGAACGACGGGCTCACCAGGAGGAATCCGGCGGTTCGGCAATCGTTTTGGTCTTGGCCCCCAAGCTGGGCTATTCTTTCGGAGTCGCGAGCGAGGCCCACGGCAAGTAGGGCCCGCGAGCAATGGGGTATGGGGTAATTGGCAGCCCGGCTGATTCTGGTTCAGCTAGTCTAGGTTCGAGTCCTGGTACCCCAGCGGTCATCCGCAACGACGCCTATGTCTCTCAGAGACATAGGCGTTTTCGTTTTCCGGTGATCCGGGCGAGCGGGTCGCCAGGTCATGACCATCGGTTTGGCCGTGCTCTCGCGGGTGCGGTAGAGTTACGCCCGTTGCGAGGCGTCCGGAAGGGCGCCTCCCTCGGTTCGAGATCTCGGATCCAGAGATTTGGGTCCAGATACGCAGCGCGCGAGGTCCCGTCGTCTAGTGGCCTAGGACGCCGCCCTCTCAAGGCGGTAACGCCGGTTCGAATCCGGTCGGGACTACCACGCCGCGGTGTCGAGAGATCGAGATCAAGCAGGCCAGGCTCCGTCGTCTAGTGGCCTAGGACGCCGCCCTCTCAAGGCGGTAGCGCCGGTTCGAATCCGGTCGGGGCTACAAGGTCGAAAACCCTCGGAAACGCGTTTTCCGGGGGTTTTCGCGTTCCCGGGGTCCCGCCCAGGGCCGCGGCCTGGAGGCGTCCCCCAGGCCGCGTGAGCGGCGCGCCCGGCGGATACCGGGTTAGTCCGTAGTGCTCCGGCCTTCAGGCCGGGGGTGAAGGGGACTGTCCCGCGTAGCGGGGCAGGAAAGCCGATCCGCCGCCAAGGGCGGATCGGCGTTACCCGGCGGAGTCGAGATGGTTGTGCCGTTCGATCCGCCGGGCGTGGTGGACGAGGATGGTGCGGGGTTCGCCGTGGCGTTCGGCGATGGCCGGCTCACCGGTGAAGAAGTAGGCGCCCCAGGTGGTCGCGAGTTCTCGAACACTCATTCGCCCGGCCCGGTACCGGGATACCGTTGACGCCTTGCAGCTCAGGTACAACTTCCGCCTCTACCCGACCGCTGGTCAGCGTACCGAGCTGGCCAAGGCGTTCGGGTGCGCGCGGGTGGTGTTCAACGACGGGCTGCGCGCACGGACCGACGCCCACGCGGCCGGGCTGCCGTACGTTTCGGACGGTGAGTTGTCCAAGCGGGTCATTTCCGAGGCGAAGAGGACGCCTGGGCGCTCCTGGCTTGGTGAGGTGTCGGCTGTGGTGTTGCAGCAGGCGCTGGCGGACTTGAACCAGGCGTACCGGAACTTTTTCGACTCGGTCAGCGGGAGGCGGAAGGGGCCGAAGGTGGGCCCGCCCCGGTTCCGGTCCCGGAAGGACAACCGGCAGGCGGTCCGCTTCACGAAGAACGCCCGCTTCTGTGTCACGCCCGGCGGGAGGTTGCGCCTGCCGAAGATCGGGGACGTGGAGGTCCGCTGGTCGCGCGCCTTGCCCGCCGGACCGTCCAGTGTGACGGTGGTCAAGGACGCGGCCGGCAGGTATTTCGCCTCGTTCGTCGTCGACGTCGAACAGCGACCCCTTGCACCTGTCGAGTCCGAGACAGGGATCGATCTGGGGTTGGGGCACTTCGCGGTCTTGTCCGACGGGCGGAAGATCGACTCGCCGCGTTTCCTGCGCCGGACGGAGAAGAAACTCAAGAAGCTCCAGCGGGCGCTGTCGCGCAAGGTCAAGGGGTCGAGCAACAGGGCCAAGGCCCGGCGGAAGGTCGCCCGGCAGCATGCGAGGGTCGCCGACGCGCGCCGTGAGTTCCACCATCGGCAGTCCACTCGGATAGTTCGCGAGAACCAAGCGATCTACGTGGAAGATCTGGCGGTCAAGGGACTGGCGCGCACCCGGCTGGCCAAGTCTGTGCATGACGCGGGCTGGTCATCCTTTGTCGGGATGCTGGAGTACAAGGCCGCGCTGTACGGGCGGGTCTTTCATCGGATCGACCGGTGGTTCCCCTCCTCCAAGCTGTGCTCGGACTGCGGGGCCGTCGCCGGGTCGATGCCGCTGAAGGTCCGGTCGTGGAGTTGCCCGTGCGGGGTGGTCCACGATCGGGATGTCAACGCCGCGCGTAACATCCTGGCCGCCGGGAGGCGGCAGGTCGCCGCTGGACGGAAACCCGTGCCTGAGATGGGCGGGAAGCGGAGACCCAAAACGCCTGTGGAGACTGGTAAGACCCGGACCTCCGCGCCCCGGCGCGGTGGGAAGGGCGCGGTCGAGGAAGCAGGAAGCCACCGAAGTGCCGCCGCGTGAGCATGCGCGGCACAGGCGGAATCCCCGGGCCTTCAAGACCCCGTTGCCTCAGCAACGGGGTCCCTTCAGCCCGGGGAGCGCGTCAATCGGCCTGCCCGGAGCGCGAGCGCGCCTTGAACAGCGCCCGCTTGGCCGCCTTGGCGACCTGCCGGTCGGGGTGGGCCTCGCCGATCGCCTCCAGCAGCTCCTCGACGTGCGGGTGCGGCACCTTCCAGATGACCTCCAGCAGATTGCCCAGCACGGGCGCCGGCCCGATGTCGTGCAGGCTGCTGACGAACTCCGGCGTGCCGAGGCCCGCCGAGATCGTCCACATGTCGAGGATCAGCCAGTGGGTGTCGCTCTGGCTCGGCTCGGGCGCGCCGACGACGCCGAGCTGGGCGAGGTGCGTCGCGGCGTACGGGCGCAGCGAGGCCTCCTTGAGCGCCTCCTGCCAGGCGGGGACGGCGACGGGCCCGAGCGAGCCGACCAGGCTGGCCGCCTGCACGCGGATCAGTGCGTCGGCCTCGTCCTCGGCGGCGGCGGCGAGGAGCTCCTCGGCGGCCGTGGCGGGGTCGCGCAGCTTCATCCAGGCGGCGAACTCGGCGTCGGCTTCCTCCTCGGGCAGGTCGGCGCTGAGTGACAGCAGGTCGAGAGCGGTCATCGCGTCGATCGCGGGGCGCGCGTCCACCTCGATGTCGTCGTCGTCCAGCAGGTGGACCACGCCCTCGGTGCCGAGCGGCGTCAGGCGCACGCGCCCGGCGTCTGCGGTGACCATGCCGTAGCCGGTGAGCCACTCGACGACGGAGGCCAGCGGGTCGCCCGCCTCGGCCCAGGCGGTGGCGCCGAGGTCGTCGAACTCGGCGGCGGCCTCGGAGAGCTCCTCGGTGAGCTCGCCGAGCGGACGCTCGCCGCCGGCCAGCAGCAGGCGGACCAGCAGCGCGCGGGTGAGCCCGGACAGCGCGAGCGTCAGATCGTCGTCGTCCAGCTCGGGGTCGCCGTAGTCGACGGAGTGGAGCCCGAGCATCCAGGCGTCCAGGACGTCCTCGTCGTTCTCGAACGGCCACGCCGCGGTGTCCTCGTCGACGCTGACGGTGTCCTCGCCGTCGGGGGTGAGGAACTCCAGGTCGACCGCGAGGTTCCACAGGTTCCACAGCGCGGGGACGGCCTGGGCCAGCGGGCGTTCGGCGGGCTCGGGCAGGCCGACGATGGCGAGCGCCTCGCGGATCTCGTCGTCGCTCAGCAGCGTCTCTTCGCCGACCTTGCGCGCGGTGCCCACCCAGGCGGCCAGATCGCGGGCCTTGGAGATGAGCGGGACGGCGCGGGCCTCGTCGGCCAGCTGGGCGTCGGGGCGCAGGCGGATGGTCGGCAGGTCGGCGAGCTCGTCGGCGAAGGGCTCGAAGTCGCCGAGGCCCTCGACCTCCTCCTCGTCGAGATCTTCGTCCTCGTCCTCTTCGTCCCACTCGCGCTCGCCGATGACCTCCTCCATGGCCTCGACGAAGTCGTCCTCGATCGCGTCGAGCCCGTCGAGCAGGTCGTCGAGGTCGTCCGAGTCCTTGGCCAGCCGGCCGGTCTCGGACAGGAAGGTGAGGTAGGCGCGGACGGCCGGGATCATGCCGTCTGCCGCCGTGTCGGGATCCTCCACGACCTGCGGCATGCGCTCCACCAGGACCGGGCGGAGGTCGCCGCGTTTCCACAGGTGGACGTCGTCGCGGGCGATCAGGCGGTGCCAGAGAGCGGCCGGTCCCACCATGTCGGGATCACTGTCCGGTGCGTGTTGGGGTGCCCAGAGAATGAACTCTTGAAGGAGGGGGCGCAGCTCCGATGCGGCTGCCTCGATGCGATCTGTCACTCCGCCAGGCTAGTGCTTGGCGGCGGCCGTCTCTAATCAGTTGGCCCTGCTTCCGGACTCAATCGGCGAGCGGGTCGCCGACCGGCCCGTACTGCCCTCTGCCCTGCGCGAACAGCGGGTCAGTTGGCCCGGCGCATCGCCTCGGTGATGCGCTCGGCGGCGGCCACGACGGGGGCGGCGTGGATGCGGCCGGGGGTGCGCGTGAGGCGCTCGATCGGGCCGGAGACGGAGACCGCGGCGATCACCTTGCCGCCCGCGCCGCGGATCGGCGCCGAGACGCTGGCGACGCCCTGCTCGCGCTCGCCGATGCTGTGCGCCCAGCTGCGCCGGCGCACGCTGGCCAGCGTGGCGGCGGTGAACTTGGCGCCGCGCAGGCCGCGGTGGAGGCGGTCGGGCTCCTCCCAGGCCAGCAGCACCTGGGCGGCGGACCCGGCGGTCATCGGCAGGGCCGTGCCCACGGGGACGGTGTCGCGCAGGCCGCTCGCGCGCTCGGCGGCGGCCACGCACACGCGCTCGTCGCCCTGTCTGCGGTAGAGCTGGGCGCTCTCGCCGGTCTGGTCGCGAAGCTGGGTGAGGACGGGGGAGGCGACGGCGAGCAGGCGGTCCTCGCCGGCGGCGGCGGACAGCTCGGAGAGCCGGGGGCCGAGGATGAAGCGGCCCTGGGTGTCACGGGAGACGATGCGGTGGTGCTCCAGGGCGACGGCGAGACGGTGGGCGGTGGGGCGGGCCAGCCCGGTGGCCTGGACGAGTTGTGCCAGGGACGCGGGGCCCGCCTCAAGGGCGTTGAGCACGAGCACGGCCTTGTCGAGTACGCCGACTCCGCTAGAGTTGTCCATACCCCGATACTGCCGTCTCGCTATCCGAGATGCAACTGGGTATCTACGCGAACGATCGGTAGGCTGTCCATATCCCGAAATTTCCGTCTTATTTTCTGAGACGTGCCGGGGGCCTGAAACGCAAGGAGGCGTTCACGACATGGGTCGCACACTGGCCGAAAAGGTATGGGAGCGGCACGTCGTCCGGCGTGCCGACGGCGAGCCGGACCTGCTCTACATCGACCTCCACCTCATCCACGAGGTGACCAGCCCGCAGGCGTTCGACGGCCTGCGCATGGCGGGGCGCAAGGTGCGCCGTCCCGAGCTGACCATCGCCACCGAGGACCACAACGTGCCGACCGTCCTCGGCCCCATCGCCGACCCCGTGTCCAAGGCCCAGGTCGATACCCTGCGCAAGAACGCCGCCGAGTTCGGTATCCGGCTGCACCCCATGGGCGACGCCGGGCAGGGCGTGGTGCACATCATCGGCCCGCAGTTCGGCCTCACCCAGCCGGGCATGACGATCGTCTGCGGCGACTCGCACACCTCCACCCACGGCGCGTTCGGCGGCATCGCGTTCGGCATCGGCACCTCCGAGGTCGAGCACGTGCTCGCCACCCAGACGCTGCCCGCGTACCGGCCGAAGACGATGGCCATCGAGGTCTCGGGCGAGCTGCCCTACGGCGTCACCGCCAAGGACCTGATCCTCGCCATCATCGCCAAGATCGGCACCGGCGGCGGCCAGGGCCACATCATCGAGTACCGCGGCGAGGCCGTCCGCAAGCTCTCCATGGAGGGCCGCATGACGGTGTGCAACATGTCGATCGAGGCCGGCGCCCGGGCGGGCATGATCGCCCCGGACGAGACCACCTTCGCCTACCTCAAGGGCCGGGCCCACGCGCCGTCCGGCGAGGCCTGGGACGCCGCGGTCGAGTACTGGAAGTCGCTGCGCACCGACGACGACGCCGTCTTCGACACGGTCGTCGAGATCGACGCCTCGACGCTCTCGCCGTTCGTCACCTGGGGCACCAACCCGGGGCAGGGCGCGCCGCTGAACACCGCGATCCCCGCGCCCGAGGAGACCTCGGACCCCGCCGCCGCCCGCCGCGCGCTCGACTACATGGCCCTGACGCCCGGCACGCCGCTGAGCCAGGTCCAGGTCGACACCGTCTTCGTCGGCTCCTGCACCAACGGCCGGCTGGAGGACCTGCGCGCCGCCGCCGAGATCCTGCGCGGACGCAAGGTCACCACGCGCACGCTGATCGTCCCCGGGTCCATGCAGGTCAAGGCGGAGGCCGAGGCCGAGGGGCTGCACGAGGTGTTCCAGGCCGCGGGTGCCGAGTGGCGCCAGGCCGGCTGCTCGATGTGCCTCGGCATGAACCCCGACACCCTCGCGCCGGGCGAGCGCAGCGCCTCCACCTCCAACCGCAACTTCGAGGGCCGTCAGGGCAAGGGCGGGCGCACGCATCTGGTGTCCCCGGCGGTCGCCGCCGCCACCGCCGTGACCGGCCGTCTCACCGCGCCCGCCGACCTGTAAGGAGCCAGGACAGATGGAAGCCTTCACCACCCACACCGGCCGGGCCGTGCCGCTGCGCCGCAGCAACGTGGACACCGACCAGATCATCCCGGCGGTCTGGCTCAAGCAGGTCAGCCGCACCGGCTTCGAGAAGGGCCTGTTCGCCGCCTGGCGCGAGGACCCGGAGTTCGTCCTCAACGACGCGGCCTACGCGGGCGCCTCGATCCTGGTCACCGGGCCCGACTTCGGCACCGGCTCCTCGCGTGAGCACGCCGTCTGGGCGCTCCAGCAGTACGGCTTCCGCGCCGTCGTCGCGGCGCGCTTCGGCGACATCTTCCGCAACAACTCCACCAAGATGGGGCTGCTGCCGATCGTCCTGCCCGCCGAGACGGTCGAGGCCCTGCAGAACGCCGTCGAGGCCGACACGTCCATCGAGGTCACTGTCGACCTGGTCGAACGTCAGGTCCGCTGGGGCGGCGAGGTCGCCGGGTTCGAGATCGACGACTACACCCGCTGGCGCCTGCTCGAAGGGCTCGACGACATCGGCCTGACCCTGACGCACGCGGATGACATAACGGAGTACGAGAATGGTCGGCAGCCATGGCTGCCGACGACCGTTTGACAGATGCCGCGACGCCCGGGACCGCCGGGCCGCACACGAGAGCCTCGCAGGCCGAGAGCCGCGAGGACATGCTGGCGCGGCGGCTGCGCGACGCCTATCGTCGCGTGGCCGCCGCACGCCTTCCCCCGGACGAGAAGCAGCGGATCGCGCGCCGTTTCGTGGTGATCTGTGACCTCGCCAAGCGAGACGTCGATCACGCCTGCACGCGCCTGGACGACTTCCTGGCCACGCTGGAAGCAGAATCCGACACGCCGAGTAGCCGAAACATCGCCGGATGTGATTGAGTCCTAGCCCTGTGTACCTTAATTTCAAGCGGGTAAGGGGTTTCTGACCGCTGACTGGTGGGCGCGTGCCGGAACCCCGCGCTTGGCCACACCGGGTGAGATCGGCCGCGGGCCGTCGGCCCCGGCGCTCATCCTCAGACAGCGGTAACCAGGGGGAACAACCGAGATGAACAAGCGAGAACTCGTGGACGCGATCGTTGATCGGGTCGGCGACAGGAAGACGGCCACCGAGGCCGTGAACGCGATAATCGAGGCGATCCAGCACGCTGTCGCGAACGGGGAGAAGGTCTCGATCACCGGGTTCGGTGCTTTCGAGATGGCTCACAAGCCCGCCCGCCAGGCAAGGAACCCTTCGACCGGCGAGCCCATCAAGGTGTCCGAGAGCTGGGGGCCCAAGTTCAGGGCCGGTGCCGACTTCAAGGAACAGGTCAACGCGGCCGGCAAGAAGGCCGCCAAGAAGAAGTGACGACCGTCTGACGACGATCGACCGGCGCCCGGGGCCACCACAGGTCCCGGGCGTCCGTATGCCTGGGCGTGTCCGCCCCGTCGGACACGAGCGGCGCGCTAGTCCGGCAGCGGGAACGTGGACAGGGTGATCGCGGTGATGACGGCGCCCTCGACGCGGATGTTCACGCGCTGGCCGGAGCGCAGCAGGCGCAGGGGACCGGCGTCGAAGGCGGGGGCGTCGAACGGCAGCTCGGTGCCGTCGTCGAGGAACACCGACCCCGACCGGGTCCGCTGGTCGAAGGTCCGCACCGTCGCCTGCACGCGCGCCAGTCTAACAGCGGCGCCGTCCGGTGGGCCGGGGACGGCGCCTTCCGCTCAGGCGTCCTTCCGCTCAGGCGTCCTTCGGCTCGATGTAGGAGGCCAGGCCCCGGACGATGATGTCGAGGCCGACCTCGAACCGCTCGTCGTTGGTCTCCTCGAACATCATGCTCGACAGGGCCAGCAGGTGGGGGAAGCGCTCGGGCGGCAGCGCGTCGAAGTACCCCTTGATCGTCTCACGCATCTCGTCCCAGGAGCCGACGTCGGTGTTGCGGCGGCGTTCCTCCCACATCGCCTCGGCGTAGGCGAACCCGTCGATGAAGGTGGACAGCATGTCGCCCGCGGCGGCGGCGACGGGGTCGGGCAGCCCGGCCCCGCGGAACAGGGCCATCATGCGCTCGACCTGGGGGAGCAGCTCGGGGAGGAACGGGATCTGGGCCATGGAGATGCGGGCCATGTCGCGGTGTTCCAGCAGGCGGGCGCGGCCGAACCGCGCGAAGTCCTTGACCTGCTCCTGCCAGCGCTCCGGATCGGGCTCGGGCAGCACCCATGAGTCGAACAGCCGCATGTACATGAGCTGGAACAGGTCGTTCTTGCCGGCCACGTGCGCGTAGAGCGCCGAGACGGCGACGCCGAGCTCGCCGGCGACCTGCCGCATGCTCAGCCTGTCGTACCCCTCGCGGTCCAGGACGGTGAACGCGGCGTCGACGATGCGCTCGCGGGTGAGTGGGACGCGGACCTGCGCCGACCGCCTGCGCGACCGCTCCCAGGGGGGCGCGGGCACGGCGTCGTCGCTGTCCTGTCCTGTCATGCGTAACCCCCGCCTTCAGGCGTTCTCGCGTGGATCCCGGGCAGTCTAGTCGGCCTGGAGAACACCGCTCGTCTGAGCAGAACACCACTCTGTTTCGCGATATATCTTGTCTTTGCCGCACTTGCGACATATCTTGAGAGCGTCTCACTGCACGACGTATGCAGTTCAATGATAGAACAGCGCTCGCTTCTGCTGAACACTGTTCTGCCCCCTGGTGGGCGGCCGGAGGAACCGCAATGACATCGATCGAAATCCCCCTGAAACAGTCGCCGACCGTGGCGACGCCCTATCGGTGGCGCTGGGCGGCGCTCTTCGTGATCCTCGCCGCCGAGATCATGGACCTGCTGGACGCGATGGTCACCAACATCGCCTCTCCCGCGATCCGCGCCGAACTCGGCGGCAGCGCCGCCGTCATCCAGTGGCTCGGCGCCGGCTACACCTTGTCGATGGCCGTGGGCCTCATCACGGGCGGCCGGTTGGGCGACATCTTCGGGCGTAAGAGGATGTTCGTCATCGGAGCCGTGGGCTTCACCGTGGGCTCGCTGCTGTGCGCCGTCGCACAGGGGCCCGAGGTGCTGATCGCCGCCCGCGTGGTCCAGGGCCTGTTCGGCTCGGTCATGCTGCCGCAGGGCCTCGGCATGATCAGGGAGATGTTCCCGCCCGCCGAGACGCAGAAGGCGTTCGGCCTGTTCGGGCCGATCATGGGCCTGTCCACCGTGGCCGGCCCCATCCTGGCCGGATGGCTCGTGGACGCGGACTTCTTCGGCACCGGCTGGCGCATGATCTTCCTGATCAACCTGCCCCTCGGCCTCGCCGCCGTCCTCGCCGGAATGCGGTTCCTGCCCGAGTCGCGATCCCCGCACCCGCTGAAGCTCGACGTCCCCGGCGCCGTCCTCGTCTCGGTGGCCGGCTTCCTGATCATCTTCCCGCTGGTCCAGGGCCGCGAGCACGACTGGCCGCTCTGGTCCTTCCTGATGATCGCCGCCGCCGTGCTGGTCTTCGTGGGCTTCGGCTGGTTCGAGGGGCGCAAGAGCGCCAAGGGCGGCGACCCGCTCGTCGTCCCCAGCCTGTTCCGCAAGCGCGCGTTCACCGGAGGCCTGGTCACCGGCCTGGTCTTCTTCTCCGGCATGGTCGGCTTCTCGCTGGTATTCAACCTGTACGTGCAGATCGGACTCGGCTACTCGCCGCTGAAGGCCGGCCTGTCGATGGTGCCGTGGTCGATCGGCATGGTCATCGGCTTCGGCTTCGCCCAGCCCCTGCAGAAGTACGGGCGCAAGCTGCTGCACGGCGGCACGCTGCTCATGGCGGCCGGCGTGCTGGCCGTCATCCTCACGCTGAACCTCGCCGGCATCGGCGTGAACCCCTGGCAGCTCAGCCCCGCCCTGCTCGTGACCGGCACCGGTATGGGCCTGCTCATGGCGCCCTTCTTCGACATCGTGCTCGCCGGTGTCGAGCCCCACGAGAACGGCTCGGCCTCGGGCACCCTGACCGCGGTCCAGCAGCTCGGCAGCGCCTTCGGCGTGGCGCTGCTCGGCACGCTGTTCTTCGGCATGCTCGGCACGAGCGTCGCCTCGGCCGCCGATGACGTCACGCCCAAGCTGCGCGCCGAACTGGCCGCCGTCCAGGTCACCGGCCCGGCGCAGGACCGCGTCGTCGAGGGCCTGCGCGCCTGCGGCCACGACCGCGCGGTCGCCAAGGACTCCGAGGCGGTGCCCGCGTCCTGTGCCCGGCTGGAGGCCGACGCCCGCGCCGCCGTCACCTCGCCGCAGGCGGGCGCCGCCGTCCAGAAGGCGCTCGCGTCCGCCGGGGCCGAGGCGGGCAAGACCGGTTTCAGTGAGGTGATGAAGACGATCCTCTGGGTCGTGGACGGCATGCTGGCGCTGACGTTCCTCGTCGCCTTCCTGCTGCCCAAGCACGCCCGCGAGGGCGAGGCCGCCGGGCACTGACCGGGGCGAACGCCCGTGGCGCCGGACACGGGGGCCGTCACGGGGCCACCGAGGGGGTCCTCCTACGCGGAGGGCCCCCTCATCGTCGTCACCACCTCGGCGGTGTACCGGCCGACGCCGAGGGCCAGCGCCTCCTCCAGGTCGGACGGCGTGTCGACGTCGCGCCGCACCGAGGGGACGCCGTCGGGCGTCAGCTCCTTGGCTCCGCTCCCGAGGTGCCTGGCCCGGGACACGCCGCCGAAGCGCGGCCGGAACGGCACGCCGGGCCGCACGCCGTAGAACGTCGTGCCGATCTCGGCGGCGTCGGGCAGGAACGCCTGGTCGAAGTCGGTGGCGCAGCCGAGCACGACGCTCAGCTCCGCGGGCCGCAGCGCCGGCAGGTCGGCCTGGAGCGCGCCGACCGGCCCCCCGGGCGCCAGCCGCACGGCCTCGGCGCCGCCGGCCCGCAGCGCCGCGTTGAGCCCGGCCTCCGGGTCGGGGACGACGTGCGCGCCGATCGCGGCCAGGGCCTCGGCGGGCACCGGGTCGCCGGTGACGACGATGACGCGGGCGACGTCCGGGCAGGCCAGCGCGGCCGACACCGTGTCGCAGGCGATGGCCACGGCGAGCGCCGCGCGGTGGGGCCCCGCGTGCGCCGCCAGGCGTGTCTTGGCGGCGATCAGAGTCTTCACCGGGACCACGATGGTCCAGTGAGGTTTCGTGCCGTGTCCGCCACGTCCGCTGTCGTGACTGTGCCGACCGTCTGCCGAACCGTCTGCCGTACGCATAGCCTTAGCATCCCGCCTCGACATCTCGTGGAGCCAACCGGGAGACTGATGGCGCACAGGCATGACTGGAGGAGTCAATTGAGCCGCCCCGGACGCCCGCCCATCTTCTGGGAAGCACTCGTCACGGTGATCGTCAAGTCGGTGTTGCTGCTCTTCACGAAAAGGGACTGGCGCGGCCGCGCCAACGTGCCACGCACCGGCGGCGTGATCATCGCGGCGAACCACCTGTCGTGGACGGACCCGCTGCTGCTCGCCCACTTCACCTACAACAACGGCCGCTGGCCCGTCTACCTGGCCAAATCCGGGGTCTTCGACATCCCGCTGATCGGCAAGGTCGTGCGCGCCTGCAGGCAGATCCCGGTGTTCCGGGGCAGCACCGACGCCGCGCGCTCGCTGAAGCACGCCGAGGAGGCCCTCAAGGAGGGCTCGTGCGTGATCTTCTACCCCGAGGGGACGATCACCCGCGATCCCGACTACTGGCCGATGGCGTTCAAGACCGGCGTGGCGCGGCTGGCGCTGGCCACCGGCGCGCCGGTGATCCCCGTCGCGCACTGGGGCGCCCAGGAACTGCTGCCGTACGGCCAGAAGAAGCCGCGGCTGTTCCCCCGCAAGACCTTCCGCGTGATCGCCGGCCCGCCGGTCGACCTGTCGAAGTACCAGGGTCTGCCGATGCGCGGCCAGGTGCTGAAGGACGCGACCGCCGACATCATGGCCGACGTCGTCGGCCTGCTCTCCGACCTGCGCGGCGAGAAGGCACCGGACACTCCCTTCGACGAGTCCGAGAGCCGCGCCGGGTGACGCCGTCCGCCGGGGCGCCGGGCTGGGCGTACGGTGAGTAGATGACCAAGGCCGTCGTTTTCGGAACAGGCTCGTGGGGGACGACCTTCGCGATGATCTTGGCGGAGGCCGGCACCTCCACGACGCTCTGGGGACGGCGCGCCGAGGTGGTGGAGGCCATCGCCCGCAGGCACGAGAACCCCGAGTACCTGCCCGGGGTCGCCCTGCCCTCGTCGCTGCGCGCCACCACCGACCCCGCCGAGGCGATGGAGGGGGCCGACTTCGTCGTCCTCGCCGTCCCCTCGCAGACCCTGCGCGGCAACCTCGCCGCCTGGAGCCCGCACATCCCGGACCACTCCGTGCTCGTGAGCCTGATGAAGGGCATCGAGCTGCGCACGTCCAAGCGCATGAGCGAGGTGATCTGCGAGGTGGCGGGCGTGCCCGAGGAGCGGGTCGCGGTCGTGTCGGGGCCGAACCTGGTCGGCGAGCTGATCCGCCGCGAGCCGGCCGCCGCCGTGGTCGCCGGTGTGGACGAGAAGGTCACCGCGCGGCTCCAGGAGGCCTGCCACCTGCCGTGGTTCCGCGCCTACACCAACGCCGACGTCGTCGGGGTGGAGCTCGGCGGCGCGGTCAAGAACGTCATCGCGCTCGCCGTGGGCGTGGCGGCGGGCATGGGCCTCGGCGACAACGTCAAGGCCATGCTGATGACGCGCGGCCTCGCCGAGATCGCCCGGCTGGGCGCGGTGCTCGGGGCCGATCAGCACACCTTCGCCGGGCTCGCCGGCATGGGGGACCTCGTCGCGACCTGCACGTCCCCATTGTCGAGAAACCGCACCTTCGGGGAGAATCTGGGCAGGGGCATGACCCTCGCCGAGACCATCGCCGCCACCAGGCAGACGGCGGAGGGGGTCAAGTCCTGCGAGTCGGTTCTCGACCTGGCCAGGAAGCACGACGTCGAGATGCCCATCACGGAGGTGGTGGTCGGCGTCGTCCACGACGGAATGACCCCCAGCGAGGCCGCGATGCTGCTCATGTCGCGGACTCCCAAGCCGGAACGGTACGGCGTGTGACCCCTTCCCGACGCATGCGCAGGAGACTCGGCGAGAACACCCGCGCGATCCACCTGCCCCCCGCGCCCGCCCCCCGCCAACTCCCGATCGGGCTGCCCGTGTGGCGCAGCGCGTCCTGGAGCTTCGAGAACTCGGCCGAGTACGCCGACGTGCTGGGCGAGCGGGCGCCCGGCTTCGCCTACAGCAGGATCGACAACCCCACGGTGGCCGCGTTCGCCTCGGGCGTGGCTTCGCTGGAGGGCGCGGCGGCGCCCGAGGAGGTCGCCGGGCAGGCGTTCGCGTCGGGCATGGCGGCCGTGAACGCCGTGCTGCTGGCCTTCCTGCGCTCCGGTTCCCACGTCGTCGCCCCCGCGCCGGTGTACGGCGGCACGTACTCGCTGCTGACGAACGTGCTGGCGCGTTTCGGCGTCTCGGTGGACTTCGTGGACTACTCCGACCTGCGCCGCGTGCACGCCGCCGTGAAGACCAGCACCAAGATCATATACGCCGAGACGCTGACCAACCCGACGATGGCCGTCGCCGACATCCGGGGCCTCTACCGCATCGCCCGGGACGCGGGCGCGCTGCTGGTGGTCGACTCGACGCTGGCCACGCCCGTGGTCTGCCGTCCCCTGGAGCACGGCGCCGACCTGGTGCTCCACTCCGCGACCAAGTACCTGGGCGGGCACGACGACTGCACGGGCGGGGCCGTGGTGGGCCGTCCCGACCTGATCGGCAAAGTCCGTGAGGTCCGTATCGACACCGGGTCCACCTTGTCCCCGGACGAGGCGTTCCTGCTGCGCCGCAGCCTGGAGACGCTGCCGCTGCGCGTGCGCCGCATGTGCGCGACCGCGATGGTCTTCGCCGCGGCCGTGGCCAAGCACCCGGCCGTCCGCCGCGTGGACTACCCCGGCCTGCCCTCCCATCCCGGCCACCAGCTCGCCCGCCAGCTCTTCGACGCGGGCCCCGAGGGCACGCGGTTCGGCGCGTCGGTCACGGTCACCCCGCACGGCGGGTACGAGGCGGGGGTCATGCTGGCGGACACGCTCCGGCTCGCGCTCATCGCGACCTCCGTCGGCGGCACGCGGACCAAGGTGGCCCACGTCGCCTCCACCACCCGCGGCAGGCTTGACGAGGCCGGGCTCA
Source organism: Sphaerisporangium sp. NPDC051017 (assembly GCF_040683095.1). Taxonomy (NCBI): domain Bacteria; kingdom Bacillati; phylum Actinomycetota; class Actinomycetes; order Streptosporangiales; family Streptosporangiaceae; genus Sphaerisporangium; species Sphaerisporangium sp. NPDC051017. The sequence goes on along the minus strand of NZ_JBFBCI010000005.1, from coordinate 170,110 downwards.
CCGCGTCCGGGGTGGACGCGGGCGCCGTGCGCTTCTCCGTCGGCCTCGAGGACGCCGAGGACCTGATCGCGGACGTCACCGACGCCCTCGACGCGCTGCGCTCGAACGCCGCCACGCGTACCTGACAAGCGGTGACGACAGGGGCGCAAGGTAGATTCGGGAATCATGAACCACCAGCAGCCATCCCGGCCGCGCGTGCGCGTGGCGGTCGTCTTCGGCGGTCGCAACTCCGAGCACGCGGTGTCCCTCATGGGCGCCGGCAGCGTCCTCGACGCCATCGACCGGTCCAAGTACGACGTCGTGCCCATCGGCATCGCCCCGGACGGCCGGTGGGTGCTGGCCTCGGAGGACCAGAGCTTCGCGATCGAGGGCGGCGAACTGCCCTCGGTCGACGGCGGCGGCACGGCCCTCGCGCTGCCGTCGGGCACCGGGCAGCTCGTGACGCTCGACCCGGGACGGATCCCGGGCTCGCTCGGCGAGGTCGACGTCGTCTTCCCGATGCTGCACGGCGCGTACGGTGAGGACGGCACCATCCAGGGCCTGCTGGAGATGGCCGGCGTCCGCTACGTCGGCTCGGGCGTGCTGGCGAGCGCGGTCGGCATGGACAAGGCGTACATGAAGACGCTGCTGGCCGCCGCCGGGCTCCCCGTCGGGCCGTACGTCGTGGTGCGCGACCGCGACTGGCGGCTGGACCGCGACCGCGTCCTCAAGGACGTCGAGGACCTCGGCTGGCCGGTGTTCGTCAAGCCGTCCCGCGCCGGGTCCAGCCAGGGCATCTCGCGGGCCGGGGACGCCGGCGAGCTGGAGCGGGCGGTCGAGTACGCGCGCGAGCACGACCCGAAGGTGCTGGTGGAGGCCGCGATCGTCGGGCGCGAGATCGAGTGCGCCGTCCTGGAGTCCCTGGGGGACGAGCCGCCCGCCGCGAGCCTGCCCGGCGAGGTGCTGGTCAACGAGAACCACGAGTTCTTCGATTTCTCGGCGAAGTACATCGGGTCGGACATGTCGCTCGCGGTGCCCGCCGACATCCCGGCGGCGGCGAGCGAGGAGCTGCGGCAGATGGCCGTCCGGGCCTTCGAGGCGCTCGGCTGCGAGGGGCTGTCCCGCGTCGACTTCTTCTACACCCCGGACGGGCGGCTGATCGTCAACGAGATCAACACGATGCCCGGGTTCACGGCGGTGTCTGTGGCCCCGCAGTTGTGGGCGGCCTCCGGCGTGTCGTACCCCGAGCTGGTCGACCGGCTGATCCGGCTGGCGCTCGACCGGCCCGCGGGCCTGCGGTGACGCTCGGATGGCCGGCTCACCGGCGGCTCCTCGGGCTGGGTGGGCGCAGGTGGGCGCGGCGGTCGGCTCAGGTGGGTGGTGAGCCCGTGCCGGCGGGCGGGAAGGCCGTCTTGACCGGGGAGGCCAGGTCGAGCAGCACCACCGCCGCCTGGTGCGCCCGGGAGATCGTCACCTCGACGTAGCCGCGGGGGGAGATGGCGGTGAACAGCGACGGCCTGACCGGGTCGGCGAACCACGGCACGCCGTCGATCTCGGGGATCTGCTGCATCGGGTCCATCGCGGCGGGCCGCGGGACGCCGCAGCGGAGCGCGATCTCCCCCGAGCCCCACACCGCGACGTACGGCGAGGCGGGCTCGGACGGGACGCGCTCCGCGCCGTCCAGAGTGGAGGGGAGGCCTTTCACCATGGCGGCGCAGGCCACGGCCGTCTCCCCCTCGGGAGCCGGAGGGTCGACCCGGACGGCTCCACCGCACCCCGCCAGCAGCCCCGTCAGCAGCAGAGCCAGGGCCGCGACGGCGGCGACGGCTCGTACCACGGTCACCCCCGGATGAAGTCGCTCAGATATGGACGATCGGACAGGTAAGAGTACGCGTGATTCCCTCGACCGCCTGAATCTGGGCGACCACGAGCTTGCCGAGCTCGTCCACGTTCTTGGCCTCGGCGCGGACGATCACATCGTACGGGCCGGTGACGTCCTCCGCCTGGGTCACACCCTGGATGACCTTGATCGCCCCCGCGACCTCGGCGGCCTTGCCAACTTCTGTCTGGATAAGGATGTAAGCGTGCACCATCACGTCCTCCCGGCGGGGGCGAAGCTCGCTGCTGTCTATCGTGTCAATGCCGTATCTAGATCAGTGCCGACTCGCCACCGTACATGGAACACACCTGGAGGTGTGCTATCACAGTCGCAGATCTTGGCGAATTCGGGATCATTGCACGTATTGTCGGACGCTTGCCTCAATTTCCGGCGGTATTGCTCGGTCCCGGCGATGACGCCGCGGTCGTTCGTGCTCCCGATGGGCGGATGGTCGTGACGACGGATCTCCTACTCGAGGGTAGGCACTTCCGCCGCGATTGGTCCAGCCCGTACGACGTCGGCAGGAAGGCGGCGGCGCAGAACCTCGCCGACGTCGCCGCGATGGGCGCCGCCCCGACCGCCCTGGTCGTGGGCCTCGGCCTGCCCGGAGACCTGCCGACGGAGTGGCTCGACGGCCTGACCGACGGGTTCAGGGACGAGTGCGCGCCCATCGGCGTGAGCGTCGCCGGGGGCGACATCGTCCGCTCCGAGCAGGTCGTGCTCGCCGTGACCGCCCTCGGCGACCTGGGCGGACGCCCGCCCGTCACCCGGTCGGGCGCGCAGCCGAGGCAGGTGCTCGCCGTGGCCGGGCGGCTCGGGCGCGCGGCGGCGGGCCTGGCGCTGTTCCTCGCGGGCCGCGCGGGGACCTCCGAGCGGTTCGCCGAACTGGAGGACGCGCACCGGCGCCCCAGCCCGCCGTACGCCTGCGGTCCCGCCGCCGCCGCGCTCGGCGCCACCGCGATGCTGGACGTCAGCGACGGGTTGTTGCAGGACGTCGGCCATATCGCGGAGGCGAGCGGCGTGTGCGTCGAGATCGACCCGGACGCCTTCCCCCTGGACGAGCCGCTGGCCGCGGCCGCGGCCGAGCTGGGGGAGGACCCACTGCGGTGGATCCTCACGGGTGGCGAAGATCACGCGCTCGCGGCGGTCTTCCCCGCCGAGGTGCCGCTGCCCGCGGAGTGGCGCGTCGTCGGAAGGATCGCCGAGGGGAAAGGCGTGCAGGTCAGGGGCCATGAGGAGGCGTACGGAGGGTGGGACCACTTCCGGTCGTGACGGGCCGCTCCCCGGGGCGTGTGACCGCAGGCGAGAGCCACGAATATCGTGAATATTGTGACATAGAAGTGTTAAAGGTGTTATGAAGTGGGGCGCTGCTATTTTTCGAGGAAGGCGCTTCATGGGACGCGGACGCCGAGGCCGGGGGGCCGGTGATGGGTGGGACGAGCACGATGATTCGGGCTGGGACGACGAGCGCGGCACCCAGGAGTGGCTGAACGACCCCGCCCTTCCCGCGGACCCCGCGCCGCCCGCGTCGTCCGCCGAGCCGGCCGCCGCTCCCTGGCCGCGCGCCTGGGAGCGCCCATCGCCGGTCACCGATCCCACGGGCTCACAGTTTCCGCCACCTGACACCGGCCCCTTCCCTCACACGGGCCAGTTCCAGGCCGTGGGGTCCTTCCCCGAGCCCACGGACGCGTTCCCGCACACGGGTCAGATGCGGGCGGTCGGGTCCTTCCCCGAGGCGGGCGAGGCGTTTCCCCACACGGGCCAGTTCCAGGCCGTGGGGTCCTTCCCCGAGCCCACGGACGCGTTCCCGCACACGGGTCAGATGCGGGCGGTCGGGTCCTTCCCCGAGGCGGGCGAGGCGTTTCCCCACACGGGCCAGTTCCAGGCCGTGGGGTCCTTCCCCGAGCCCACGGACGCGTTCCCGCACACGGGTCAGATGCAGGCGGTCGGGTCCTTCCCCGAATCGGGCGAGGCCTTTCCCCACACGGGGCAGATGCGGGCCGTGGGCACCTACCCTGAGGCGGGGGAGGCGTTCCCGCACACCGGGCAGATGAGGGCCGTCGGGCCGTTCCCCGAGGCCGGTGAGACGCGGACGGAGCCGTCCGCCGACACCGGCACGTACCCGCACACGGGCACGATCCTGCGGGTCGGCCGCGCCCCCGAGGACGAGCCGGGGCGTCGCGGCGCCGAGCCCGGCCGGCGGCGCGCGAGGCGGGCGGACCGCCACACCGGCACCGAGGAGCGAAAGGGAGGCCGGGGACGCACCGTCGCCGTCCTGTCCGCAGTCGCCGTCGTGATGGCCGTCACCGCCACCGTCATCGGCGTGAAGCTCTCGTCCAGCCAGATCAACATGACCACCACCCCGGGGTGCCCCCAGGGCCGGACCTGCGCGTCCGTGGCCCAGGCCGACCCCACGCCCGGCGGCGGGACCGGCGAGGAAGACGCGGCTTCGGCCGATCCGTCCGCCACGGACTCGGCCCCGCCCGACGAGACGGCGTCCCCGGAGGACTCGGCGGACCCGACGGCGACGCAGGACACGCGGCGGCGCGCCACCCCCTCCGCGCGCCCCACCCCCCGGCACACCCGCGCGACCCCGGCCCCGAAGCCCAGTGCGACGAACCGGAACACCCCCGAGTCCGACCCCAGCCCCAAGCAGAACATGAACGGAGGCCCGGAGAACCCCCAGGCGCACGACCCCGACCCCGTGAGCTCCGCCGAGCCGTCCATCACCGCGCAGCCCACGCAGCCCCAGCAGTCGCCCCAGGCGAGCCCGATGTCCGACGGCGGCAGGCAGACGGCACCCGGCCGCGTCGCCGTCGACTTCGGCGTCGACGACCTCAGCGACACCGGCTACACCGGCAGGCTCTCGGTCGTCAACACCGGCCCGGCGCTGGACGGCTGGACGCTGCGGGTGCCCGTCGGCGGGGTCGTCACCGCCGCGCGGGGCGTCACCTGGGAGCAGGACGGCGCCACGCTGGTGCTCACCTCGGCCGTTCGGCTGGGCGTGAACGAGTCCACCGTCGTCTCCTTCACCGCCGACGGCGACGCGACCCTCCCCGCCAGTTGCGGGCTCGCCGAGGGCAAGTGCCAGATCAGCCTGGACGCGAGCACCGCGCGGATCCGGCGGGACACCGGCCGCTGAGCCCGGCGGCGGTCCCGGGACGTGCCGCCGCCGCGCGCCTGGTTTGATGGACGCGTGACTCCTCCCCGTGTGCTGACGATCGCAGGGTCCGACTCCGGCGGAGGCGCGGGCATCCAGGCCGATCTGAAGACGATGCTCGCGCTCGGCGTCCACGGCATGAGCGTGATCGCCGCCGTGACCGCCCAGAACTCCGTCGGCGTCCAGGGCTACTGGGAACTGCCGCCCGAGGCCGTGCGGGCCCAGCTCGACTCCGTGCTCGGCGACATCGGCGCCCAGGCCGTCAAGACGGGCATGCTGGCGTCCCCGCGGCTCGTCACGGTGGTCTCCGAGGTGCTGGCCGGCGTGGACGCGCCCGTCGTCGTCGACCCCGTGGGCGTCTCCAAGCACGGCGACCCGCTCCTCGACCCCGAGGCGGTGGACGTCGTCAAGGACCGCCTGTTGCCCGTCGCCACCGTCGTCACCCCCAACCTGTGGGAGGTCGAGCAGCTCACCTCGGTGAAGGTCGAGGACGAGGACGGCCTGCGCCCCGCCGCCGAGGCCGTGCTGGCGCTCGGGCCCGCGTGGGTGCTGATCAAGGGCGGCCACCTGCCGGGCCCGCCGGTCGACCTGCTCACCGACGGCACGCGCGAGTTCCGGTTCCGCGCCGAGCGGCACGACAACCGGCACACCCACGGCACCGGCTGCACGCTGGCCTCGGCCATCGCCTCCCACCTCGCGCTCGGCGAGGACGTCCCCGGGGCGGTGGGCAAGGCCAAGCAGTACGTCACCGGGGCGATCGCGCACGGGTTCCCGCTGGGCGCGGGCATCGGCCCCGTCGACCACGCCTGGCGCTGGCGCCGGGAACGGGCCGCCGGCTCCTAGAGCAGGCGGGCGATCGGGTCGTCGGCCAGGCGGCGCAGCATCGTCGCGGTCCTGGCCGCCTGCGAGGCGTCCGCGTCGGGACGCGAGCCGGACCCCGACTCCACGGCCTCGGCGAGCGCGTTCAGCTCGTGCGGCGGCAGCAGGGTGCGGGCCATGCTGTGCAGGCGCAGCCGCACCTTTCGGCCGCTCAGCGGGTCCTCGGCCATCAGGTGGGGGACTCGGCGCCCGGTGGGGATGTTCCCCTCGCCGTGCGGGTTCCTGACGTACTCCGGCTCGGAGTCGATCCACACCCGGGACTTCGCGAGGTCGGCCCTGCGCGTGCCCAGCAGGCCCCGGACCTCCAGGACGGTGCCGTTGAGGATCGCCTGCCGCCGGTACGTGCCGAGCACCATGGTCACCAGGCAGCCGACGATCAGCGCGGCGGCCACGAGGAACAGTCCCTTGATCGCCGTCGAGGGGAATCCGCTCCCGTCGGGGTCGAACGGCGACCCCGTGAACCCGTCGGCGGCGAAGCCGGGCTCGGTCGTTCTGAGAGCGAGGGCCGCGACGCCGGCGATGCCGCCGAGCACGCCGAGGAAGATCAGCCCGATGACCGACACGGTGACCTTCTGGCCTGTGGAGGCGTTCACGCTCAGGCGAATGGGCGGATTCAGCACGAGAGAGAAGCTACCCATCCCGTCCCGCGCCACGCCCTGAGGCGGCCGTGAACGACGACGGCCCGCCGCCTGCGAGAGGACGACGGGCCGAGCGGAAAGCCAGGGTCAGCGGGTGACCTTACCGGCCTTGATGCAGGAGGTGCACACGTTCAGCCGCTTCGGCGTGCTGCCCACCATGGCGCGCACACGCTGGATGTTGGGGTTCCAGCGGCGGCGGGTGCGGCGGTGCGAGTGCGAGATGTTGTTGCCGAAGATCGGCCCCTTGCCGCAGACGTCGCAGACGGAAGCCACGGTCATCGCTCCTTAGATCAGTCGATAGGCCCGAAACCGAGGTAGAAGCGGTGGTCGGGCACGCCGGGACAACCGGCTAGCTACACGAGGGTATCCGATGCCACCACCGGCACGCGAAACGAGGGAAGCGGCGAACGGGGATAATCTCGTACCACCAACCGTAGCGCATCCCCGCCATCCCCGCGCCCCACAACCCGGCCAGAGCAACCCCCAAGACCCGCCACCCCACCCGCCCTTCCGTCCCGTCCCTCCGCGCCGCTTCGACGACGACGTGGTCGCGATGACCGACGCCGCCGGGCACACCCGCCACGGGCACGTCTGGGTGGCCGTGGAGATGGCCGTCCACGAGGGCGGCCAGGGCGGCTATCCGCTGCTCATCGGAGTCCAGTGACCGGCCACGGACCACGTGGCGCCGGACGGCCGTTCTTGTCGGCCCGGGGCGGTAGAACTGGTTGACGTGACGCGTTTCGACGAGCCGCTCATCAAGGCGCTTGACCCCAAGACGGCCAAGCCCCTAGAAAGCTCGCTCAACATCACCACGGTCGGCGATCTGCTGCGCCACTACCCCCGGCGGTACGCCGAGCGGGGCGAGCTGACCACGCTCGACGCCCTCGAGGTGGACGAGCACGTCACCGTGGTGGGCGAGGTCTCCCGCCTGATGCGCAAGCCCATGCGCAACCGCTCCGGCACGTGGCTGGAGGTCGAGGTCGTCGACGGCAGGCGCAACAAGATCTATCTGTCCTTCTTCGGCAGGGTCTCGCACGTCGTCGAGGGCAGGCTGCAGCCGGGCACCCGCGCGATGTTCTCCGGCAAGGTCGGGCGCTTCGGGCGCGGCGACACCGGCAAGTGGCAGCTCAACCATCCCGAGTTCGAGCCGTTCGAAGAGACCGAGGCCTCCGCCGCCGAGTTCGCCGCCGCGCCGGTGCCCATCTACCCGGCCGCGGGCGGCATCTCGTCCTGGGTGATCCGCCGCGCGATCGGCGTCGTGCTCGACACGCTCGGCCCCCTGCCCGACCCACTGCCCTCCGAGGTCCGCGCCCGCCACCGCCTGGCCGGCCTCGCCGACGCGCTGGAGGCCGTCCACCGGCCGCGCGACCAGCAGGACGTGACGCGGGCCCGCAAGCGGCTCAAGTTCGACGAGGCGTTCACCCTGCAGGCCGTGCTCGCGCGGCGGCGGCTGGCGGCGGCCGCGTGGCCCGCCACCCCGAGGCCCCGCCGCGACGACGGCCTGCTCGCCGACTTCGACGGGCGCCTCCCGTTCAAGCTCACCGATGGCCAGGTCGAGGTGGGCGACCAGATCGCCGCCGAGCTCGCGCGCGCCCACCCCATGCACCGCCTGCTCCAGGGCGAGGTCGGTGCGGGCAAGACCGTCGTGGCCCTGCGCGCGATGCTCCAGGTCGTCGACGCCGGCGGGCAGGCCGTGCTGCTCGCCCCCACCGAAGTGCTCGCCCAGCAGCACCACCGGTCGATCACCCGCATGCTCGGCGACCTCGCCACCGGCGGCATGTTCGGCGGCACGGCCGTCACCCTGCTCACCGGGTCGATGGGCGCGGCCGGGCGGCGCGTGGCGCTGCTGGACGCCGCCTCCGGAGCGGCCGGCATCATCGTCGGCACCCACGCCCTGCTCCAGGAGCACGTCCAGTTCGCCGACCTCGGCCTGGTCGTCGTCGACGAGCAGCACCGCTTCGGCGTCGAGCAGCGTGACGCGCTGCGCGAGAAGGCCGGGGGAGGGCGTCCCCACGTGCTGGTCATGACCGCCACCCCGATCCCGCGTACGGTCGCCATGACGGTGTTCGGCGATCTGGAGGTCTCGACCCTCAGCCAGCTCCCCGCCGGGCGCGCGCCGATCACCACCCACGTCGTGCCCGCCGCCGACAAGCCTCACTACCTCGACCGCACGTGGGGCCGCATCCGCGAGGAGGTCGGCCTCGGGCGGCAGGCGTACATCGTGTGTCCCCGCATCGGCGACCTGGAAGGCGACGAGGGAGACCTCGACGGCGACTTCGGCGGCGACGAGCGCGGGGGCGACGAGCGGCGGCCGCCCCTCGCGGTCATGGAGGTCGCCCCCATGCTCGCCGGCGGCCCGCTGGCCGGGCTCCGCGTCGAGGCCCTGCACGGGCGGCTGGCCCCCGAAGAGAAGGACGCGATCATGCGCGCGTTCACGCGGGGCGAGATCGACGTGCTGGTGGCCACCACCGTGATCGAGGTCGGCGTCGACGTCCCGAACTCCTCGGTCATGGTCATCATGGATGCCGACCGGTTCGGCGTCTCCCAGCTCCACCAGCTCCGCGGCCGTGTCGGCCGGGGCGGGCTGCCCGGTCTGTGCCTGCTCGTCACCGACTTCCCGCCGGACACCCCCGCGCGCGGCCGGCTCGAGGCGGTGGCCGCCACCCTCGACGGCTTCGAGCTCTCCCGCGTCGACCTGGAACAGCGCCGCGAGGGCGACGTGCTCGGCGCGGCCCAGTCCGGCCGCCGGTCCTCCCTGAAGATGCTCCAGCTCCTGCGCGACGAAGAGATCATCAGATCCGCCCGCGAGGAGGCCACCGCCCTGCTCGCCGCCGACCCGACACTCGAAGCCCACGAACCGCTCAAGACCGAGCTGGACCGCCTCCTCACCGACACCCGCTCCGACTACCTCGAAAAGACCTGAGGCCCTCCTCGCCTGAGGAGGGCGCGGTGATCATCGGCGCGGGACGGCCCGGAGCCGGCCGTCCTGTGCTGATACGCACGTCCTCGCGGTCGAGGACGGATTTCGCGGGCTTGGTGGGCAGGGCCGGGGGCCCGAAACGGGACGGGCCGGGGCCCCGAAACGAAAAATGACCCAGGGCCCAGCCTTGGGACGGCCTCCCCCCGAATGCCGTCCCCGGCTGGGCCCACCCTCGGGTCAGGTGCCGAGGGCACCGGCGCGCGGAAGGGCTCACGATCACGCCGGTCGGCCTTCCCCTGGGTCACCATGAAGGCCGCAGAACTCATCATGTGGGCTCGGGGGGCCCGGGGGAACGACCCTTGCGCATTCGTCGCCGACACTTGGCCACTCTTGACCTGAGGACTCGCCGCACGCGTGGGGCGGAGAGAATGGGCAGGTGACCCGAGTCATCGCAGGGACCGCCGGTGGGCGGCGCATCTCCGTCCCGCCGGGGCGTGGCACGCGGCCGACCAGCGACCGCGCCCGGGAGGGCCTGTTCTCGACCGTAGGCTCGCTGCTGGGCCCGCTGGACGGCGCGCGGGTGCTCGACCTGTACGCCGGGTCGGGCGCGGTCGGCCTGGAGGCGCTGTCGCGTGGGGCGGCGCACGCGCTGCTGGTGGAGAACGACACCAAGGCGATCCGGACGATCCGGGCGAACATCGCGGAGCTGGGCATGGCCGGGGCCGTGGTGACGGGTGACAAGGTGGAGCGGGTGGTGGCCGGCGCGTGCCCGGAGCCGTACGACTTCGTGTTCGCCGACCCTCCGTACGCGGTCACCGACGAGGCCGTCCAGGAGGTTCTCGAGCGGCTGCGCGACAACGGATGGCTCGCCGAGGACGCCCTGGTCGCGGTGGAGCGCGAGTCACGCGGGAAGGATCTGATCTGGCCTTCGGGGTTCGAAGAGGAGAGGGTCCGTCGATATGGTGAAGCGTCCGTTTGGTACGGTCGCGCCGCCGGGAACCAGTGAAACTGGGGGGTAAGCCTTGCGTCGTGTCGTCTGCCCGGGGTCCTTCGATCCCGTCACCAACGGCCATCTCGACATCATCGGCCGGACGTCCCGGCTCTACGACGAGGTCGTCGTCGCGGTGCTGATCAACGTCGAGAAGAAGAGCCTGTTCACCGTCGACGAGCGTATCCAGACGCTGGAGGCGGTCACCCGCGAGTACGGCAACGTGCGGGTGGAGAAGTTCCACGGGCTGCTGGTCGACTTCTGCAAGCAGCAGGGCATCCCGACGATCGTGAAGGGGCTGCGCGCGGTCAGCGACTTCGACTACGAGTTGCAGATGGCCCAGCTCAACTACCGGATGTCGGGTGTCGAGACGTTGTTCATGTCGACCAATCCGGAATACTCGTTCCTGTCGTCGAGCAGGCTGAAGGAGATCGCCCGCTATGGCGGGGACATCTCCGGGCTCGTGCCCGAGCTCGTTCGCAAGATGCTCGTCGAGCGGCTACGCGGCTGAGTCCTGGTATCCTTTCTAATCGGCCTTGTACGACGGCGGGGATTCGCCATGCCTCAAGAGAGCAGGAAGACGCTGCATAGCCTCGACCCCCGAGCCCCTTGGGTGATTTCCACTCACGATCTGGGGCGACGACCGGGATCTATGCGTGAGATCTCCCGTGCGCTCCCGGCACCGGCGAACCTTTCCGTCGGCATGATCGGCGTCCTCAAGGGCGCCGAGATCGAGCTGCGCATGCGGCTCGAGGCGGTGATGGAAGGCGTGCTCGTGACGGGCACGGCGACGGCTCCGCTCAGCGGAGAATGCTCGCGCTGTCTGGATCCCCTGAACTCGGAGATCGAGGTCGGGTTCCAGGAGCTCTTCTTCTACTCCGCGGAGGACGCCGCCGAGGACGACCTGCTCCTCGACGGCGAGCTTCTCGACCTGGAACCGACGTTCCGCGACGCGGTGGTGCTCGCACTGCCGCTGAGCCCGGTGTGCGGTGAAGACTGCCCCGGGTTGTGCGTGGAGTGCGGGGCCAAGCTGGCCGAGGCCGGCCTTGACCACGGGCATGAGAAGGTCGACGCCCGCTGGGCGGCGCTGCGGAGTTTGCAAAGTCAGAACGGAAACGACCAGAAAGACCAGGAGGGTTGACGTGGCCGTCCCCAAGCGGAAGATGTCGCGCAGCAACACCCGCGCCCGCCGCGCGCAGTGGAAGACCGCCGCGCCCGCGCTCGTGAGCTGTAACCAGTGCCGGTCGCCGAAGCTGCAGCACGTCGTCTGCCCGACCTGCGGCACCTACAACCGCCGTCAGGTCATCGAACCGTCGGCCTGATCACGCCCCTGCGGTGGCCGGTGATGCGGCCGGATGCGACGTCATCCGGCCCATGACCGTCCGCCGTGAAGGCGTGCGGTGGCGGTTCGCCCGCGGCCGTGGTGGGCGCCGGGGTTGCCGCAATCTCCCGGCGTCCACCACGTTTTCGGGCACTTCCCGCGTTATCCGCCATCGCGACCAAGGTCGTGACGTGCTGCGTGACGGCCGGAGAAACCGTCCGAGGAGGAGACGTGGCCGCAGGTGGTAAGCCGGTCGCCGTAGAGATCGCGAGGGACGAGCTGTTCAACGTCCTCGCCGTCCGGCTGGATGATTCCCTTTTGGAGCGGGCGCTGACGCACCGCTCGTACGCCTACGAGAACGGTGGCCTGCCCACCAACGAGCGCCTGGAATTCCTGGGCGACTCCGTGCTGGGCCTGGTGGTCACCGACACGCTGTTCCGGGGTCACCCCGACCTGCCCGAGGGGCAGCTCGCCAAGCTGCGGGCCGCGGTGGTCAACATGCGCGCGCTCGCCGACGTCGCCCGCACGCTGGACCTCGGTCGCTTCATGCGCCTCGGCCGGGGCGAGGAGGGCACGGGCGGCCGGGACAAGTCCTCGATCCTCGCCGACACCCTGGAGGCGCTGATCGGCGCCGTGTACGTCGACAAGGGCCTGGACGAGGCGTTCCGCGTGGTCCACCTGCTGTTCGACCCGCTGATCGTCCGCTCGGCGTCGCTCGGCGCGGGCCTGGACTGGAAGACCTCGCTGCAGGAGCTGACGGCCTCCGAGATGCTCGGCGTCCCCGAGTACCACGTGGACGAGAGCGGTCCCGACCACGCCAAGTCGTTCACCGCGGTCGTCCGGGTGGGCGGCCAGGAGTACGGCTCGGGCGCCGGCCGCAGCAAGAAGGAAGCCGAGCAGCAGGCCGCCGAGGCCGCGTGGACGGCGATCCGCGCGCGCAGCGAGGCCCGCGAGAAGCTGGAGAAGGCGGCTAGCTAGATCATGCCCGAGCTGCCGGAGGTCGAGGTCGTGCGGCGCGGCCTGTCGCGCTGGGTCGCGGGCCGCACGATCGTCGAGGCCGAGGTCCTGCACGCCCGCGCGATCCGCAGGCACGTGCCGGGGGCCGCCGAGTTCGCCGGCAGGCTGGCGGGCCGCACCCTGCTGTCGGCCGAGCGCCGCGGCAAGTACCTCTGGATGCCCCTCGGCGAGGCGGGGCGGCCGGGCGAGGCCGTCGACTCCCTGCTCGCCCACCTGGGCATGAGCGGCCAGCTCCTGGTCGTGGATCCGGGCTCTCCGGTGGAGAAGCACCTGCGGGTTCGGCTGAGCTTCGACGACGGCGGCCCCGAGCTGCGGTTCGTCGACCAGCGCACGTTCGGGCACCTGCTGGTGGCGCCGCTGGTGCCTCTGGCGCGCTCGGTGCCCGAGCCGATCGTCCACATCGCGGCGGATCCGCTGGAGGACGCCTTCGACGACGACGCGTTCGCGCGGAAGCTGGCCGTCCGGCAGACCGAGATCAAGCGCGCGCTGCTCGACCAGTCGCTGATCAGCGGGGTCGGCAACATCTACGCGGACGAGGCGTTGTGGCGGGTGCGGCTGCACGGTGGCACGCCGACCCGGGCGCTGGGCGCGCGCAAGGCGGCCGAGCTGCTCGCGGCGGTGCGCGAGGTCATGGGGGAGGCCCTGGGCCAGGGCGGCACGTCGTTCGACAGCCTGTACGTCAACGTGAACGGCGAGAGCGGCTACTTCGACCGGTCGCTCAACGTCTACGGCCGTGAGGGCGAGCCGTGCGGACGCTGCGGCGCGCCCGTCCTGCGCGAAGCGTTCATGAACAGGTCCTCCTACAGTTGTCCGCGATGTCAACCCAGGACACTTCAATGAGCATTTCGGACTCGGGTGACGTACGTCTCAATGCGTGGGTCCGGGGCCACGTCCAAGGGGTCGGATTCCGCTGGTGGACGCGGGCGCGGGCCCTGGAGCTCGGCCTCGTGGGGTCGGCGTCGAACCTGGCCGACGGCCGGGTGGAGGTCGTCGCGGAGGGCCCTCGCGAGGTGTGTGAGAAGCTCCTCGCCCTGCTCAGGGGTGGTACGACGCCGGGACGGGTAGATGCAGTGGTGGAGCGCTGGACGCCGGTTCGAGGTGGTTTTGGTGGATTTGTGGAGCGGTAGCCGCTTCCCTTAAACCCCCTAAATGCGGTATATTTACATGTCGGGAGTGCCCATTGGTGCATTCATGGGGAGCGTTCAACTTGACCGCCTCCATCGCCGGTGCGACTCTTGAGAGGAAACACGCGCACCCCTCCCGCGGTTACAAGTGCGCGACCCAGTTTGGTCACTCAGCGTGGAGGACCCTTAACCATGGCGAAGGCTCTACTCGGCCACGTCGGCGGTCTCGACCCTCGGATGGTCTCGGAAATGCGCCGTCTTCAGCAGCGGATCCGGGATCTGGAGGCTGAGCTCACAAGGCTCCAGGCGCAGAACGACGCTCTCGCGGCGCAGTCGCGGGACGAGGAGTTCACCCGTCTGCAGGATCGCGAGCCGGCCCTCACCTGAGGATCGGTACGGCAACACACCGTCAGGGACGCCCCGCAAAGGCGTCCCTTCGTGTTGTACAGCCAGTTCTCCCCGGCACCCCTGGCGCACCCACGGGGGCCCGGTTCGTGCCCGCACACCGCGTGAACGAAGACGGCGCCTTAGGCACACACGTGGGCCCGAGCGAGTAGTGTGCCCCGCATGGATCGTCCAGGTCACGGGTGACCTCGGCGGATCGGATTCGGCGGGGAGGTCGGCGGCGCGGTGTATCTGAAGAACCTGACGCTGCGCGGCTTCAAGTCCTTCGCCTCGGCGACCGCCCTGCGGTTCGAGCCCGGCATCACCTGCGTGGTCGGCCCCAACGGGTCGGGGAAGTCCAACGTCGTCGACGCGCTCGCCTGGGTGATGGGCGAGCACAGCGCCAAGTCGCTGCGCGGCGGCAAGATGGAGGACGTCATCTTCGCCGGCACGTCCTCCCGGCCGCCGCTCGGCCGCGCCGAGGTCACGCTGACGATCGACAACACCGACGGCGCGCTCCCGATCGACTACACCGAGGTCACGATCAGCCGGCTGATGTTCCGGTCGGGCCAGAGCGAGTACGCGATCAACGGCGACACCTGCCGGCTCCTCGACATCCAGGAGCTGCTGTCGGACTCCGGCATCGGCCGTGAGATGCACGTCATCGTGGGCCAGGGCCAGCTCGACACCGTCCTGCACGCCGGCCCCGAGGAGCGCCGGGCCTTCATCGAGGAGGCCGCGGGCGTCCTGAAGCACCGCAAGCGCAAAGAGAAGGCGCTGCGCAAGCTCGACGCCATGCAGGCCAACCTCACCCGCGTCCAGGACCTGGTGAACGAACTGCGCCGCCAGCTCAAGCCGCTGGGCCGCCAGGCCGAGATCGCGCGCAAGGCCGCGGTGATCCAGGCCGACCTGCGCGACGCCCGGCTGCGCCTGCTCGCCGACGACGTCGTGCGGCTGCGCACCCGCCTGGACCAGGAGGCCGCCGACGAGGCCGCCGTGCGCGTCCGGCGCGCCGAGGTCGAGGGCGAGCTGGAGACCGGCCAGACGCGTGAGGCCGAGCTGGAGGTCGCCGAGAGCACCGCCCAGCCCCGCCTGGCCGCCGCCCAGGAGACCTACTACCGCCTGGCCGCCCTGAAGGAGCGCTTCCACAGCGTCGAGACGCTGGCGAGCGAACGGCAGCGGCACGCCGTCGAGGCGGCGTCGATCGAGCGGCGCGGGCGCGACCCGGAGGACTACGAGCGCGAGGCCGCCGAGGTCCGCGAGCGCGAGGAGACGCTCAAGGCCGAGCTGGAGGAGGCCGAGGCCGTCCTCGAACAGGCCGTCTGGCGGCGTACGGAGGCCGAGGAGGCGCTGGCGGGCGAGGAGCGCCGCCTGGCCGCCGCGGCGCGGGCTGCGGCCGACCGGCGGGAGAGCCTGGCACGGCTGCGGGGCGAGGTCGCCGCGGTGCGCGGTCGCGCGCGGGCCGCCGAGGAGGAGATGGGGCGTCTCGGCAAGGCCCTGGCGGAGGCGCGGCAGCGCAGCGAGCGCGCCCGCGAGGACCACGAGGCCGAGCGCCTCGCCGAGCCCGCCGCCGAGCCCGGCCTGGCCGAGGAGCTGGCCCTGGCGCAGGAGGGCGTCGACGAGGCCGAGGTGGTGGTCGAGGAGGCCAGGGCCGCGGTCCAGGAGGCCAGGGCGGCCGTCGAGGCCCCGAGGAAGGCCCTCGCGGAGGCGAGGTCGGCGGTGGCCGCGGCCCGCGCGGCCGACCAGGAGGCGCAGCGCGGCCTCGCCGCCCTGGAGGCCCGGCGGGACGCCCTGGAGATGGGCCTCTCACAGGGCGCGGACGGCGGCGCGGCGCTGCTGGCGGCCGATCTGCCCGGCGTGCTCGGGCCGCTCGCCGCCGTGATGGCCGTGCGGTCCGGGGCCGAGGTCGCCGTGGCCGCCGTGCTCGGCGCGGCGGCGGAGGCGGTGGCCGTCGAGTCGCAGGCCACCGTCGTGGAGGCGCTGGAGCTGCTGCGGGCCAAGGGCGCGGGCCGGGCGGGCCTGGTCGTCGCCTCCGCCGCTCCCGTCACGCGGCCCGCCCCGGCCGGCGGGGCCCAGTGGGCGGCCGACCTGGTCACCGTCCCGGGCGAGTTGCGCCCGGCCGCCGAGGGCCTGCTGGCGGGGGTCGTGGTGGTGGACGATCTGCCGGCCGCCACCCGGCTCGTCCAGGAACGCCCGGATCTTCGGGCGGTCACCTGGGCGGGCGACCTGGTGGGCGCCCACTACGCCTACGGCGGATCCGGCGGCGGAGCGTCCGTCCTGCAGATGCGCACCGCGCTGGATGAGGCCGTGGCCGCCCTGGCCGAGGCCGCCGCCACCGCCGAGCGGACGGGCGAGGCGCTGGAGGAGGCCGCCGAGGACGAGCGCGCCGCCCAGCAGGCCGTCGAGGCCGCCCAGGCACGCGCGGCGCAGGCCCAGACCGGCGTGGACGCCGCCCAGGCGGGGGTGAAGGCCGCGCAGGGCGTGCTGGACGGCCTGCGCGGCAGGCAGCGCGAGGCCGACCAGCGGCAGGCCGCCGTGGCCCGCAGGCTGGCCCAGCTCGACGCAGCCGCGAACGCCGCGAGCCAGGAGTGCGAGCGGCTGGCCACGAACGTCACCGCCGCCGAGGAGGCCCGCGACCGCCATCTCGCGGGCGTGGCCGAGCTGGAGGAGCGCCTCGCCGAGGCCGAGTACGCCGACGAGCTGGCGGCCGAGCCGACCACCGAGACGCGCGACGAGCTGGCCTCGGCCTGTTCGGTCGCCCGGCAGGCCGAGATGGAGGCCCGCCTGTCCGTCCGTACGGCCGAGGAGCGCGTCAAGGGCATCGCGGGCCGGGCCGACCAGCTCATGCGGGCGGCCAGGCGCGAGCGCGAGGAGCGCGCCGGGGCCGCCGCGCTGCGCGAGCGCCGCCGCGCGCAGGCGCAGGTCGCCGAGGCGGTGGTCCACGGCGCCGGGCGTGCGCTCGGGGTGCTGGAGGCGTCCCTGGCGGCCGCCGCCGACGAGCGCGACGACGCCGAGCGGGCCCGGGGCGAGATCGACGCCGAGTTGAAGGCCGTCCGGGTCCGGGTGCGGGAGCTGTCCGGCGAGCTGGACAAGCTGGTGAACCGCGTGCACGGCACCGAGGTCGCCCGCACCGAGCAGCGGCTGCGCCTGGAGCAGATGGAGACCCGGGCGATGGAGGAGTACGGCGTCGAGGTCGACGCCCTGACCGCCGAGTACGGTCCCGAGCAGCCGGTGCCGGTGGGCGACGGCGAGCCGGTGCCGTACGTCCGCGAGGAGCAGGAGAAGCGGGCGCGGACGGCCGAGAGGCAGATGACGCAGCTCGGCAAGGTCAACCCGCTGGCGCTGGAGGAGTTCGCGGCGCTGGAGGAGCGGCACACCTTCCTGAACTCCCAGCTCGAGGACCTGCGCAAGACCCGGCGCGACCTGATGCTCGTCGTCAAGGAGGTCGACGAGCGGGTCGAGCAGGTCTTCACGGCCGCGTACGAGGACGTCGCCCGCGAGTTCGAGACGATCTTCACGCGCGTGTTCCCCGGCGGTGAGGGACGCCTGCTGCTGACCGATCCGTCCGACATGCTGACCACGGGGGTCGAGGTCGAGGCCCGGCCGCCGGGCAAGAAGGTCAAGCGCCTGTCCCTGCTGTCGGGCGGGGAGCGGTCGCTGACGGCCGTGGCGTTCCTGATCTCCATCTTCAAGGCCCGCCCGTCGCCGTTCTACGTCATGGACGAGGTCGAGGCGGCGCTGGACGACACCAACACCCAGCGGCTGCTCACGCTGTTCGAGGAGCTCCGGCAGAGCTCGCAGCTCATCGTGATCACGCACCAGAAGCGGACGATGGAGATCGCGGACGCGCTGTACGGGGTGAGCATGCGCGGGGACGGGGTCACGCAGGTGATCAGCCAGCGGCTTCGCGAGCGGGAAACCGCCTGAACTTAATGATCTTCAAAGTTCGTCCTACAAGTCGGGAAATATCGGTATAACCGCCGCAGGATGGGTGAGCCCGGGCGTCACCACGCCCGCCCGTCTGGAAAACTGGCTTCTTGTGGATGGGTATCTTGGCATCATTCTGATCGTGATCCTCGTCGCGCTGCTCGCGACGGGGGGCATGTTCCTGCTGTTCCGGCCCACGAAACGACACGCGCCGCCGGTCACGCCGCCGCAGGCGCCCACCCTTCCGGAGCGCGAACAGGCCCCGCCCACCGGCGTGATCGAGGACGAAACCGTCACGACCACCGTCCCGCCCCCGGCGCGGCCGGTGGAGCCCGTGGTGGTCCCCGAGATCGAGATCCCGCCCCCGTCGGCGGGTCGCATGGTGCGCCTGCGCGCCCGGCTGGCCCGCTCGCAGACCTCGCTCGGCAAGGGCCTGCTCGACCTGCTGTCCCGCGACCGCCTCGACGACGACGTCTGGGACGAGGTCGAGGACACGCTGATCACCGCCGACGTCGGCGTCGGGCCCACGCGCGCGATGGTCGACGAGCTGCGCACCAAGGTCAAGGTGCTCGGCTCCCGAGACCACGGCGAGGTGCGCGGCCTGCTGCGCGAGCAGTTGCTCACGCTCATCGGCGCCGACCTCGACCGTACGCTGCACACCGCGCGTCACGGCGAGCGTCCCGCCGTCGTGCTCGTGGTCGGCGTCAACGGCACCGGCAAGACCACCACCACCGGCAAGCTCGCCCGCGCGCTCATCGGCGACGGCCGCAAGGTCGTCCTCGGCGCGGCCGACACCTTCCGCGCCGCCGCCGCCGACCAGCTCCAGACCTGGGGCGAGCGCGTCGGCGCGGAGGTCGTCCGCAAGGACGAGGGGGCCGACCCGGCGTCGGTGGCCTTCGACGCGGTCACCAAGGGCATCGACGACAAGGTCGACACCGTCATCGTCGACACCGCCGGCCGCCTCCACACCAAGACCGGCCTGATGGACGAGCTCGGCAAGGTCAAGCGCGTCATCGAGAAGAAGGCCACGGTGGACGAGGTCCTGCTCGTGCTGGACGCCACGACCGGCCAGAACGGCCTGCGGCAGGCCCAGGTGTTCGCCGAGGTCGTGAACGTCACCGGCATCGTGCTGACCAAGCTGGACGGCACGGCCAAGGGCGGCATCGTCGTCTCGGTCCAGCGCGAGCTGGGCGTCCCGGTCAAGCTGGTGGGCCTCGGCGAGGGCCCCGACGACCTGGCGCCCTTCGACGCCGAGGTCTTCGTGGACGCGATCCTCGGCAACACGTGAGGGCTCAAGGGCGCTCTCACCGCGCGAACGGAGAGAGCGTCATAGGCATGTGAGGGCTCTGGAGTGCCCTCACCGCGTGCACGAAGAGAGCGCCATAGGCACGGCACGAGCTCAGGAACCGAGGAACGCGCGTAGCTCGCCGAGCGGGGGGTCGATGTCGATGCCGTGCTCGGCGAGCCAGCCGTCGTCGCCGTACGTGCCCCGATAGCGCTCGCCGCCGTCGCAGATCAGCGTCACCACGCTGCCCCGCTCGCCGTTCTCGCGCATCTCCTTGATGAGCTCCACGGCCGCCGCGACGTTGGTCCCGGTGGATCCGCCGGCGTCGAGCCCGGTGACCTCCCGCACCCAGCGCATCGCGGCGATCGACGCGGCGTCCGGCACCTGGATCATGCGGTCGATGACCGTGGGCAGGAACGACGGCTCGACGCGCGGGCGGCCGATGCCCTCGATCCGGGAGCCGCGCGCCGTCCCGGCGTCCTCGCCGCCGACCCACGCCGGGTAGAACGCCGACCCGTCCGGGTCCACGACGGCCAGGCGGGTGGCGTGGCGGCGGTAGCGGATGTAGCGGCCGATGGTGGCCGAGGTGCCGCCTGTGCCGGCGCCGACGACGATCCAGGCGGGCTCGGGGTGGCGCTCCAGGGCCATCTGCTGGTAGATGCTTTCGGCGATGTTGTTGTTGCCCCGCCAGTCCGTGGCGCGCTCGGCGTAGGTGAACTGGTCCATGAAGTGGCCGCCGGTCTCCTCGGCCAGACGGTGGGACTCCTCGTAGATCGCCCGGGGGTCGTCCACGAGCCGGCACTTGCCGCCGTAGAACTCGATGAGCGCGATCTTCTCCGGCGAGGTGGAGGCGGGCATGACGGCGACGAACGGCAGGCCGAGCATGCGGCAGAAGTACGCCTCGCTGACGGCGGTCGAGCCGCTGGACGCCTCGACGACGGTGGTGGACGGGCCGATGTGCCCGTTGGCGAGGCCGTACAGGAACAAGGACCTGGCCAGCCGGTGTTTCAACGAACCGGTGGGGTGGACGGACTCGTCCTTCAGGTAGAGGTCCACGCCCCAGCGCGGGGGCAGCGGGAAGACGTGCAGGTGGGTGTCGCAGCTGCGGTTGGCGTCCGCCTCCACCGTGCGGATCGCCTCGGCCACCCAGTCCCGCGTCGTCGGATCATGCCGGTCCACGTACTTCATGTCGCCACGGTACCGGCTGCCCGGTTCCATGTGAGCCTTACCACATTTTTCACCGTTTTGGGTGACGTCTGTTACTATAATGAAACTTGTCCGGCCTCGGTGTGACGTGGCCACCGTCGGCCAATCGCTTGATGACCCTCCTGACCAGCGACAACCCTTAACGTCACTCTTATGGGTGAACCATGAGCATGTGATGAGCCGTCAGATGGAGTAAAGCGGTTACCGAACCTGCATGGGTTCATGCCGGGCGGGTAACGGGGGTCAGGCAGGTTTGAGGGGGATTAGATGATCTCGATGACCGAACAGCAGCGTCGCGCGTGGTTCGAGCGTGACGTCATGCCCGTCACCAACCAGCTTTTCGCGTCCGCGATGCGCCTCACGCGCAACACGGCGGACGCCGAGGATCTCGTGCAGGAGACGGTGGCCAAGGCGTACACGTCCTACCACCAGTTCCGGCCGGGGACGAACCTCAAGGCGTGGCTGCACCGCATCCTGACGAACAACTTCATCAACGACTACCGCAAGCAGCAGCGGTCGCCGAAGTTGTCGGCCGCCGAGGACATCGAGGACTGGCAGCTCGCCGCCGCCGAGTCCCACATGTCGACCGGGCTGCGCTCCGCCGAGACCGAGGCCCTGGAGCAGCTCCCGGACAGCGTGGTCATGAACGCCCTGCGGTCCCTCCCGGAGGACTTCCGGGTCGCGGTGTACCTCGCCGACGTCGAGGGCTTCGCGTACAAGGAGATCGCCGAGCGCATGGGCACGCCGATCGGCACGGTCATGTCCCGCCTGCACCGCGGTCGCCGCCAGCTCAGGACGATGCTCGAAGGCTACGCCCACGACGAGGGCGTACGCCTCACCCCGGAGTTCCAGGCGGCCTGACGGGCGCCCTGGAGCTCCCGACCGCCTGACGCGCGCTCACCAAGGCCGGCACGGCACCCCGCCGGGCCGGCCTTCGTCATGTCCAGGGTCGTATGTCCGGGTATGTCCGGGGGCTGGGGTTCGCGGCGGGGGTCAGGTCGTGGTGACGGCGATCAGCGCGATGGCGCCGAGGGCGAGGCCGATTCCGGACGCCTGGAGGGCGTTCAGGCGCTCCTTGAGCACCCAGCGGGCGAGCAGGAGCGTACTGGCCGGGTAGAGCGACACCAGAACCGCGACCACGACCAGCAGGCCGCGCTGCGCCGCCAGGACGTAGAGCACGTTGGCCCCCATGTCCATGACGCCCGCGGCGACGATCGTGGGGATCGCCCCCGGCCCGGGCCGCAGCGTGCGCCTGCTGACCAGGGCGAGCGCGGCGACCAGGAGGATCGAGGCGAAGCGGGCGCCCAACAGCGGCCACAGGCCCGAGCCCTCGGGCGCCTGCTTGAGCAGGATGAAGAACGCGCCGAAGCCGAGGCCGGCGGCGAGCGCCTGGACGACCGGCCCGAGCGTGGTCCTGCCGCCCGCGGGGGCGGAGTCGCGCCCGACGAGGATCACCGCGCCGAGCGCGAGCGCCACCCCGGCCAGCGCGAGCGGCTCCGGGCGTTCGCCCATGGCCAGGCCGACCAGGACGGGCAGCGCCACGGACATGGTCGCGGTCGTCGGCGCCACCACCGACATGACGCCGCCGGCCAGAGCACGATAGAAGAAGATGACGGCGAGCCCGCCGCACAGCCCGGCCCCCATGCCCCAGGCCAGCGCGCCCATGCCGGGAGTGCCCGGGAGGAGCGGCAGCAGCGGGATCACGAACAGGAGCCCGGCGATCTGGGTGAGCAGGACGACGGCGAGGACACGCGAGCGCCGCGTGGCGAGACCGCCGAAGAAGTCGGCCATGCCGTACACGACGGCGCAGATGGTCGCGAGCAGCACGGCCGTCATCGCGGTTCACCCTTCACTGGATTGCACTGTTAGTGCAATATATTGGGACTAATCCATTGCACACAACTGTCACTAAACTGCACTCATGCCGGATCCGGAGACCATCACGGCGGCGATCGCCAGCAACGTCCGCGCCCAGCGCGCCCACCGGGGCATGACCCTCGACGCGCTCGCCGCCCGGTCGGGGGTGAGCCGGGGCATGCTCGTCCAGATCGAGCAGTGCCGCACCAACCCCAGCGTGACCACGCTCACCCGCATCGCCGACGCCCTCGGGGTCACGGTCGCCCGCCTGGTCGAGGTGTCCGACACGCCGGTCGTCCGCGTGGTGCACGCCTCCGACGTCGTCACGCTGTGGCGCAGCGACAAGGGCGGTTCCGCGCGGCTGCTCGTGGGGTCCGACGCCCCGGCGATCCTGGAGATGTGGGACTGGGCGCTCGCGCCGGGGGAGCACCACGACGGTGACGCGCACCCGGCCGGCACGCGCGAGATGCTGACCGTCCTGGAGGGCGAGCTGACCCTGTCGGTGTACGGGAAGAGCCACGTCGTCGGGCTCGACGAGGCCGTGCTGTTCAGCGCCGACCGCCCCCACCGCTACGCCAACGAGACCGCCGGCCGCCTGCGCTTCATCATGGTCGTCACCGAACCCCGCCAAACCCCCGATGCGCCTGTGGCCGCGCCCCCGGCACGGCGTGTTCGGGGCGCCCCTTAGGCACAGTTTTCGTGAACGTCGTCTCACGGACGCATCACGTCTCGCTCCGTGTGGTGCAAAGGAGGCGCCCATACGGGTACATCATCGGTGTGTCTGCGCTGAAGAGTCATCCCCCCGGCCGAGTTCCCGGCCGTGTCCCCGTCCGGCCGAGGGTCATCCGGGGGGTGGACGGGTGACCGACTCCCGCGCGGCCATGGCGAAGCTGCGCGTTGAGCTGGAGGGGCTGGGAGTCGCCGACGCGTACGTGGTGTGCGACGACGCCATCCTTTCTGTCTGGATCGGGCTGGTCGTCACGTTCCGTGATGGCTTTTACCGTTGGCAGGAGGGTGTGGTGAAACGTCGCCATCTGGGTACGGATCCGGTCGGATGTGCCATTCGGGTGGCACGTCGCTACGCGGAGTTGCACGCCGAGATTCCTCCCTGGTGGGAGGAGCTGGCGAAGACTCTTCGGGGGGAAACGGCCGAAAGGTATCCGTAGCCCCCTGCCGCTGTTTCGGGGGGAGCGAGCGGGTGGCTGGATGTCGCGCTGGAGTACTGTGGCTGTGGTTTCCGCTCACGCTCTCGATGGCGCTGGTCCTGTCGGGATGCGGGGAGGTGTCCGCGCCGAGCCGGAGGAGCCAGAGGAATGAGGTCGTCCGCGTCCGGACGTCCGCGCCGGTCCGCCCGGCCGCCGATCCCGCGCTCGTGGCGCTGCGGGTGATCGTGCAGCAGCCCGGCTGGCCGGGCACCCGTCCCGTCGTGGCGCCGAACCGCCGGTCGATCCGCTGTGACCGGGTCAAGTGCGTGGCCCTGACCTTCGACGACGGGCCCTTCGACTACACCGGCAAGGTGCTCGACATGCTCGCCGCCTACCACGCGAAGGCGACGTTCTTCGTGGTCGGGCAGATGGTCAACCCCGTGACGCAGCCGTACCTGCGGCGCATGATCTCCGAGGGGCACGAGATCGGGAACCACTCCTGGGACCACCCCTCGCTGCCGTCGCTGTCCCGCGAGGCGCTGTCCGTCCAGCTCGAACGCACCCAGGAGTCGGTGCGGGCGGTCACGGGCGTCACGATGCGGCTGATGCGCCCGCCCTACGGCGCCACGGACGCCAAGGTCGGGGACGCCACGCGGAGCGCCGGTCTCGCGCAGATCCTGTGGGACGTCGACACCATGGACTGGCGTGACAAGGACAGCGCCGTCATCGCTCGTCGCGCCGCCGAGGCCAGGCCCGGCTCGGTCGTGCTGATGCACGACATCCACAGGACCACCGCCGATGCCGTGCCGCGCCTCCTCCACGAGCTCGCGGAGAAGGGCTACACCTTCGTGACGGTCTCGGAGCTGTACGGCGGCCGCGAGCTGGCCGCCGGCAAGCGGTACGCGGGCGAGGCCGCCGAGGGGGAGCGCAAGCGCTCCTGAGGGGTCCGCGCACCGGCATATCCACGGACATCGCCGTGCCCACGACGATGTCCGAAATTTCATGAGAGCGCTCTCTTGACATGGACAATATTGTTGCCCGAAAGTTTCCGTAAAGCTACATCCACGGATCCGATGAGGTGACCCGTATGGTCCGCCCCCCCAGTTCCAGAACGCTTCTCTCCATCGGTGCCGCTCTGTTCGCGGTGCTGGCGTTGCTCGTCCCCATGAGCGGCACCGCCAGCGCCGCCCCCGCCCCAGGCCCGCTCGTCTGGTCCGACGAGTTCAACGGGGCCGCCGGCAGTGCCGTCGACGCGTCGAAGTGGCGCTTCGACATCGGCGGCAGCGGCTGGGGCAACAACGAGCTGCAGTACTACACCGACAGCA
Organism: Sphaerisporangium sp. NPDC051017; assembly: GCF_040683095.1. Lineage (NCBI taxonomy): Bacteria > Bacillati > Actinomycetota > Actinomycetes > Streptosporangiales > Streptosporangiaceae > Sphaerisporangium > Sphaerisporangium sp. NPDC051017. Next base: position 145,076 of record NZ_JBFBCI010000005.1, on the reverse strand, counting down.
CCCGCAACGCCGCCATGGACGGCGCCGGGAACCTGGTGATCACCGCCCGTCAGGAGAACCCGGCCAACTACCAGTGCCACTACGGCACCTGCCAGTACACCTCCGCCCGCCTGCTCACCTCCGCGACCTTCACCCGGACCTACGGCCGGTTCGAGGCGCGCATGAAGCTGCCGCGCGGCCAGGGCATCTGGCCCGCCTTCTGGATGCTCGGCAACGACCTCGGGTCGGTCGGCTGGCCCAACAACGGCGAGATCGACATCATGGAGAACATCGGCCGCGAGCCCAGCACCGTCCACGGCACGATCCACGGCCCGGGTTACTCCGGTGCCGGCGGCATCGGCGCCGGGTACTCGATCGGCGGCGCGTTCGCCGACGCGTTCCACACCTTCGCCGTCGACTGGTCCCCGAACCTGATCGTCTGGTACGTCGACGGCAACGAGTACCAGCGCCGGACCCCGGCCGACCTCGGCGGCAACCGCTGGGTGTTCGACCACCCGTTCTTCATGATCATGAACCTGGCGGTCGGCGGGTACTGGCCCGGCAACCCCGACGGCTCCACCACCTTCCCGCAGAGCCTGACCGTCGACTACGTCCGCGTCTATGCCCAGCCCACGGGCGGCACGGGCGGCAGGGTCACCGGCATCGGCGGCAAGTGTGTCGACGTGGCCGGCGCCAACACCGCCAACGGCACGGCCGTCCAGCTCTACGACTGCAACGGCACCGGCGCCCAGAGCTGGTCCTGGAACGGCGACGGCTCGGTGAGCGCCCTCGGCAAGTGCCTCGACGTCACCGGCGGCTCCACGGCCGGCGGCACCAAGGTGCAGTTGTACGACTGCAACGGCACCGGCGCCCAGAAGTGGACCTACAACTCCGGAACCGGGCAGATCGTCAACCCGCAGTCGAACAGGTGCCTCGACGCCACCGACGGCAGCTCCGCCAACGGCACGCGGCTGCAGATCTGGGACTGCAACGGCACCGCCGCCCAGAGGTGGACGCGTAGCTGACCTCCGCGTCTCCCGCAGGCCGGAAGCGGGCGCGTAGCCGACCCGCGCGTCCCCGGACGACCGAAGGGCCCTTCCCCGGTGGGGGAGGGCCCTTTTCGCGGGTCAGTTGCCGCGCTTGGCGCGGGCGGCGGTGCGAGCCCGGCTCGCGGCGTCCAGCACGACCTTGCGCAGGCGGACGGTCTCCGGGGTGATCTCGACGCATTCGTCCTCACGGCAGAACTCCAGCGCCTGCTCCAGCGAGAGCGTGCGCGGCGGGATGACCTTCTCGGTCTCCTCGCTCGTGGAGGACCGCATGTTCGTGAGCTTCTTCTCCTTGGTGATGTTGACGTCCATGTCGTCGGCGCGGCTGTTCTCGCCGACGATCATGCCCTCGTAGACCTCGGTGCCCGGCGAGGCGAACAGCGTGCCGCGCTCCTGGAGGTTGAGCATCGCGAACGCCGTGACCGCGCCCGCGCGGTCGGCCACCAGTGAGCCGCTGCTGCGGGTGCGCAGCTCCCCGAACCACGGCTCGTAGGCCTCGAAGACGTGGTGGACCAGGCCGGTGCCGCGCGTCTCGGTGAGGAACTCGGTGCGGAAGCCGATCAGGCCGCGGGCCGGGACCACGAACTCCATGCGGATCCAGCCGGTGCCGTGGTTGGTCATGTGCTCCATGCGGCCCTTGCGGATGGCCAGGAGCTGGGTGATCGCGCCGAGGTACTCTTCGGGCGCGTCGACCGTCAGCCGCTCGACCGGCTCGTGCACCTTGCCGTCGATCTCGCGGGTGACGACCTGCGGCTTGCCGACCGTCAGCTCGTACCCCTCGCGGCGCATCTGCTCGACCAGGACGGCCAGCGCCAGCTCGCCGCGGCCCTGGACCTCCCACGCGTCGGGACGGTCGGTGGCGATCACGCGCAGCGAGACGTTGCCGACCAGTTCCTTGTCGAGGCGGTCCTTCACCAGGCGAGCGGTGACCTTCGAGCCCTTGATCTTGCCGACCAGCGGGCTGGTGTTGGTGCCGATGGTCATCGAGATCGCGGGCTCGTCGACCGTGATCAGGGGCAGCGGGCGCGGGTCGTCCGGGTCGGCCAGCGTCTCGCCGATCATGATGTCGGGGATGCCGGCGATGGCGATGATGTCGCCGGGCCCGGCCTGCTCGGCGGGCTTGCGCTCCAGGGCCTCGGTCATCAGCAGCTCGCTGATCTTGACCCGCTGGATGCTGCCGTCGGTGCGGCACCAGGCGACCTGCTGCCCCTTCTTGATCGTGCCCTGGTGGACGCGGCACAGGGCGATGCGCCCGAGGTAGCTGGAGGCGTCCAGGTTGGTGACGTGGGCCTGGAGCGGGGCCGAGGGGTCGTACACCGGCGCCGGGATCGTCGAGGCGATCGTCTCGAACAGGGGCTCCAGGTTCTCGGAGTCGGGCATCCCGCCGTCCTGCGGGCGGGTGAGGCTCGCCCGGCCGGCCTTCGCGGAGGCGTAGACGATCGGGAAGTCGATCTGCTCCTCGGTGGCGTCCAGGTCCATGAAGAGCTCGTAGACCTCGTCGACGACCTCGGAGATGCGGGCGTCGGGGCGGTCGACCTTGTTGATGCAGAGGATGACCGGCATCTTGGCGGTCAGCGCCTTGCGCAGTACGAAGCGCGTCTGGGGCAGCGGGCCCTCGGAGGCGTCGACCAGCAGGACCACGCCGTCGACCATCGACAGCCCGCGCTCGACCTCGCCGCCGAAGTCGGCGTGGCCGGGGGTGTCGATGATGTTGAGGGTCAGGTCTCCGTGCTTGACCGCGGTGTTCTTGGCGAGAATGGTGATGCCCTTCTCGCGCTCCAGGTCGTTGGAGTCCATGACCCGCTCGTCCACGTCCTGGTTGGCGCGGAAGGCCCCGGACTGCCAGAGCATGGCGTCCACCAGCGTGGTCTTGCCGTGGTCGACGTGCGCGATGATCGCGAGGTTCCGCAGGTCGTCGCGGCTGTTCAAAGGCATGATGGAATCTCGCTCTGGTTCGTGGAGGCCGGCCGCGGACTCTGCGGCTCAATCCATTTTAGTTGATCGTCCTCACCGCCACGTGCCGGGTCCGCGCGCCGGTGGACAATTCGCATAGATTTCACAAATGGGTCGTGACCCGGATGACCAGGTCGAACGCCCGGCTCCGGACCCCCATCTCGTCGCGTGTTCCCGGTCAAGGAAAGAGCACGCGCGACTAACACCCCCCGGCTCGGGAAGACAGTCGGCATGGCGGACGAAGGACAGACGCGATTCGCCGCCACCGAACAAGCCGTCGAGGATTTCGGCCCGTTCGCGTGCAGGCGGCACATGGGCGCACGATGCCGTCTCGCCGTATGGGCGCTGGTGGTCGCCGCGTTCGCGGCCGGGTTCGTCATGCCGATCTCGGCCAAGGCGGAGGCGCGCACGGCCATGCCGGCACCGGCGGGCTGGGTCTCCTGCGCGGAGGCGCTCGCGCATAAGCTCGACTCATGCCACTCGCCGCTAGTTTCTCCGCGACGCTGATGACGAAGGACGGTGTGCGGATCGACGCGGCGCACACCCCCTCGCGCGGCGACGCGAGCCTCGGCATCATCCTGGCCCACGGCTTCACCGGCTCCTGGCGCGATCCCACGACCCGGCGCATCGCGCACGTGCTGAGCGGCTTCGGCGGCGTGGTCGCGTTCGACTTCCGCGGGCACGGCAGGTCGGGCGGCCTCTCCACGGTCGGCGACGCCGAGGTGCTGGACATGGACGCCGCCGTCGCGCACGCCCGTTCCGTCGGCTACTCGCGGGTCGCGACCGTGGGGTTCTCGATGGGCGCGGCCGTCGCCGTCCGGCACGCGGCCCTGCACGGCGGCGAGGACGCCGTCGTCGCGGTGAGCGGCCCGGCCCGCTGGTACTACCGGGGCACGCGGCCGATGCGGCAGGTCCACTGGGCCATAGAGAAGGCGCCCGGACGCCTGGCCGCGCGCCTCGCCAAGCGCACGCGCATCCGCTCCACCTCGTGGGACCCGGTGCCGCTCGCCCCGTACGAGGCCGCCGGGCGCGTCTCGCCCGTGCCGCTGCTCATCGTCCACGGCGACGCCGACGACTTCTTCCCTCTGGAGCACGCCCACCAGCTCTTCGAGGCGGCCCGCGAGCCCAAGGAGCTGTGGATCGAGCCGGGGTACGGCCACGCCGAGTCGGCCGCGACCCCCGACCTCGTCCGGCGGATCGGCCGGTGGATCTCCCGCCCGGGCGCCGCGCGCGAGGTGGCCCCGTGATCCTCGTGCTCAACTCGGGCTCGTCGTCGGTGAAGTACCAGCTCATCGACCCCGAGGGGCCGGCGCGCGCCGAGGCGGTCAAGATCGAGAACATCGGCGAGCCCGGCTCGGACGTCCGGGACCACGAGGCCGCGCTGGGCCGGGTGGCGCGGGACGGCGCGGTGGAGTCCGCCGGGCTGACCGCGATCGGCCACCGCGTGGTGCACGGCGGACCGCGGCTCAGGGCGCCCGCGCTCATCACCGACGAGGTGGTCGAACAGATCGCGGCGGCAGTCCCGCTCGCGCCCCTCCACAACCCCGCCAACCTCGCGGGCATCGAGTGGGCGCGCCGGTGGTGGCCGGACGTGCCGCAGGTCGCGGTCTTCGACACCGCCTTCCACAGCACGATCTCGCCCGCCGCCCGCGCCTACGCCATCGACCGCGAGATCGCCGAGCGCCACGACGTGCGCCGGTACGGCTTCCACGGCACCTCGACGGCCTACGTCTCCCGCGTGGCGGCGGGGCTCGTCGGGCAGCCCGACACCGCCAACGTGATCGTCCTGCACCTCGGCAACGGCGCCAGCGCCTCGGCGGTCTCGGCCGGGCGGTGCGTCGACACCTCCATGGGCATGACGCCGCTGGAGGGGCTGGTCATGGGCACCCGCTCGGGGGACATCGACCCGGCGGCGATCTTCATGCTGATCCGCGCGGGCATGAGCCCGGACGAGGTCGAGTCGATGCTCTTCCGGCGTAGCGGGCTGCTCGGGCTGTGCGGCGACAACGACATGCGCGCGGTCATCGCGCGCGTCGAGGCCGGGGACCAGGACGCCGCGCTGGCCTACAACGTGTACTGCCACCGGCTGCGCAAGTACATCGGCGCCTACTGCGCCGTGCTCGGACGGGTCGACGTGATCGCCTTCACCGGCGGGGTCGGCGAGAACTCCTCGCTGGTCAGGAGCAGCGTGCTCGCCGGGCTCCAGCAGCTCGGCATCCAGGTGGACCCGCTGCGCAACGTGACCGCCACGGGCACCCGCGTCATCTCCACCGACGACTCCGCCGTCACGGTCGCCGTCGTGCCGACCGACGAGGAACTGGAGATCGCCCGGGAAACTTTCGCCATAGTGGCGCGAACCAAACCCCAATAAATGTCGTCTACCTCCACGAAGGAGGTATGAGATCCACCAGGAGAGCTCGCGTCCCTCTCCTGACGGGGGCGATCTCGCACCTGCTTGTGGCGCTCTCCGTTCGCACGGACGAGAGGGCGCCATCGAGCCGGCGGTCCACCGCCGTCAGGGAGGAAGGGGTGAAGGACGGGCCCCTTCCTCCCTCCGCTCGTGGCGCGTCGTCCCGGCCGTGCCTATTGCCGCGCCGCCGGCACGGCGGTTCGAGGCGCCCCTTTTGGCGCCCCGAACAGTCAGCCGAGACGGGCGATGGACTTGTACTCCAGGTAGGCGGCGAGGCCCTCGGGGCCGAGTTCGCGGCCGATGCCGCTGTCCTTGTAGCCGCCGAACGGCGTGGACGGGTCCATGGTGTTCATCATGTTGACGCCGTAGGTGCCGGTGCGGACGCGGCGGGCGATGTCCATGCCGCGCTCGGTGTCGGCCGTCCAGACCGAGCCGGACAGCCCGTAGTCGCTGTCGTTGGCGATGCGGACGGCGTCGTCCTCGTCGGTGTACGGGATCACCGAGAGCACGGGGCCGAAGATCTCCTCGCGGGCGATCCGCATGTCGTTGGAGACGCCGGCGAATACGGTCGGGGCGACGTACCAGCCGCGGTCGCGCGGGCGGTCGAGGCCGCCGACGACCGGCTTGGCGCCCTCGTCGATGCCGGCCCTGATGTAGCCCTCCACGCGCTCCTGCTGCCGCCGCGCGACCAGCGGTCCGATGCCGGTGGCCGGGTCGGCGGGGTCGCCCACGCGCTGCCCGGCGACCATGTCGGAGATCGCCTGGACGACCTCGTCGTACCGGGAGGTGGAGGCCAGGATGCGCGTCTGCGCCACGCACGCCTGGCCGTTGTTCATCAGGGACGCGATGGACAGGAAGCCCATGGCGGCGCCCAGGTCGCAGTCGTCCAGGATGATCGCCGCCGACTTGCCGCCGAGTTCCAGGCTGCACCGCTTGAGCTGCTCGCCGCAGATGGCGCCGATGCGGCGTCCGGCGGCCGTGGAGCCGGTGAAGGCGACCTTGTCGACGCCGGGGTGGGCGACGAGGTGCTCGCCCGCCTCGCGGCCCGCGGCGACGATGTTGACCACACCGTCCGGGACGTCCGCCTCCTTGATCATTTCGGCGAGCAGGTAGGAGTCCAGAGGTGTCTCGGGCGCGGGCTTGATCACGACCGTGCAGCCGGCGATCAGCGCGGGCGCGAGCTTGGTCATGATCACGAACTGCGGCACGTTCCAGGGCACGATGGCGGCGACCACGCCGACCGGCTCGCGCCGTACCACGACCGGGCCGAAGACGCCGGGGCGCTCGTCCTCGACCGCGAAAGTCTTCCCGAGCTCGCTGAAGTACTGGAGCATGCCGAGCGGCTGCGGGGCCTGGGCCATCTGCGAGAACGCGATGGGGGAGCCCATCTCCAGCGTGATCACGTCGGCCAGTTCGGCCTGGCGGGCGGCGTACAGGGCGGCCAGCCGGCCGACCACCTCGGCGCGCTCGGGCATGGTCATCCGCGGCCAGGGGCCGTGGTCGAAGGCCTGGCGGGCGGCGGACACCGCGCGGTCCATGTCGGCGGGGGTGCCGTCGGGCACGCGTCCGACGACCTCCTCGGTGTGCGGGGAGATGACGTCGATCGTCGCGGTGCCCGCGGGAGCAACCCAGTCGCCCCCGATGAAAAGACGGTCGTACTGGAGCATGGGCCTGCCTCCTACGGTCGGACGGTCGGATCGGGCGGGTGCTCGGTCGTCCGGCCCCGTCGTGCGGGGGGCGGGCCCGCGCGACGGCCGGACGCTTGAGACCGAATCATGTTCTGGCCGGGTTGGCAAGACTCGGCTACTCCGGCGAGCCGCCGCCGATAGGATCGGTCGCCCGTCCGCCCCGCCGCCCGTCGTGCCCGATGATCTACCGGCAAATCATGAGATGTCCGGAATCCGGTCGGGCCCAATTCTTCGGAAACCGAGCTCTTGCAACTTCCTAAAGTGGTAGATAGTTCGCCAACGGTGTGTAGCTTCTTCCGATCGTGTGGCGGCTCCGAAGATCGGCTTCTAGAGTCTCGGGGTGTCCGGAAGTGGGAGGGCTGATGCGTTCAGGCCGTGTGGCGGGGCTGGCCGCCGCGCTGTTCGGGCTGTTCTCGGTGCTCGTCATACCGTCCGCAGAGGCCAAGCCGAGCCCCCAGGCGCAGCTCGACAAGCTCACCAAGCAGGCGGCCGACCTGCAGAAGGCGTACCGCGGCGAGATCCAGAGCCTGGAGGACGTACGCCGCGCCGCCGCCAAGGCCGGTGACCGCGTCAAGAAGCTGCGCTCGGACCTGGCCACCGCCGAGCGGCAGATCGCCCAGTTCTACGCCCAGTCGTACATGTCCGGCGCCATCGACGGGCCCAGGGTCTTCACCTACAGCGGCGACCCCGACACGATCCTCAGCCAGGTCGCGACCGTGACCTACCTCGCCGACGAGAAGAACCAGCGCGTCAACCACATCGGCCGGCTGATCAAGGACCAGAAGGCCGCCAAGAAGCTCGCCGACAAGAAGCTCGCCGACCTGAGGGACGAGATCAAGGACCTCCAGGCCAAGAAGCGGCAGGTCGACGAGCTGCTGAAGAAGTTCGGCTTCCAGACCCCGGACGCCGGCAGCGGCCTCACCCCGCGCATGATCAGCATCAGGAGCGTCATCATGCAGCGCTTCCCGATGCCGTTCGGCGTCGGGTGCCTGCGGCCCGGCGACCCCGGCGAGCACGGCAAGGGCCGCGCCTGCGACTTCATGATGAGCACGGGCGGCCGCATGCCCGACGCCGCCTCCCAGGCCCGGGGCGACGCCCTGGCCCAGTGGTGCATCGAGAACGGACGCTCGCTCGGCATCATGTACATCATCTGGCGGCAGCGCTACTACGACATCCGCACGGGCGCGGGCTGGCGCACGATGTCCGACCGCGGCGGCGTCACCGCCAACCACTACGACCACGTGCACGTGTCGGTCTTCTAGCCCGGTCGCTCTAGCCCTGTCGATCTAGCCCGGCCTTCCGGCGCGTCAGGGCGTCGCGCGTGCGGCGATCCTCTCCCGCAGCCAGTGGTAGGACGCCTTCGGGGTGCGGCGCTGGGTCGCGTAGTCGACGTGGACGAGGCCGAAGCGCTGGTTGTAGCCCTCGGCCCACTCGAAGTTGTCCAGGAGCGACCAGACGTAGTAGCCGCGCACGTCCACCCCCTCGGCCATCGCGGCGGCCACGGCGGCGATGTGCCCGTCGAGGTAGGCGATGCGCGCCTGGTCGTCCACCACTCCGTCCGGGCCGGGCTCGTCCTCCTGCGAGCAGCCGTTCTCGGTCACGTACACCGGCGGCAGCGCCTCGCCGTACCGGGCCTTGAGGCCGGTGAGCAGCTCGCGCAGGCCGTCCGGCACCACCGGCCAGCCGAAGGCGGTGGTGGGGTGGCCGGTGATCCCGGCGTCCTCGAACGGCAGGATGGGCGTCTCCCCGGGCGCGCACACGCGGGTGGGGTTGTAGTAGTTGATCCCGAGCCCGTCCAGCGGCTGGGCGATGGTGGCGAGGTCGCCGTCCCGCACGGCGGGCATGGTCTCCAGGCCGAAGGCCGACAGGCCGGGGTAGCGGCCGAGCAGCACCGGGTCGTTGAACAGCCTGTTGTGCAGCGTGTCGTACGCCTCGGCGGCCCGCACGTCCTCCTCCGCACCGGACGCGGCCCAGACGGGCGTGCAGTTGTTGGTGACCAGCACCCGCTCGGCCCCGTGCGCCCGCAGCGCCTGCGCGGCGAGGCCGTGGCCGAGGAGCTGGTGGTGGGCGGCGGGCAGGGCGTCCAGGAACATGGTCCTGCCCGGGGCATGGGTGCCGAGGGCGTACCCGTACACCATGTGGACGAACGGCTCGTTGAGGGTGATCCAGATCGGCACGCGGTCGGCGAGGCGGGCGGCCACGATGGCGGCGTACTCCGCCATGCGGCTCGCGGTGTCGCGGTTCAACCAGCCGCCCTCGTCCTCCAGCGCCTGGGGCAGGTCCCAGTGGAACAGCGTGGCCGCCGGGACGATGCCCGCGGCGCACAGGCCGTCGACCAGCCGGTCGTAGAAGCCGAGACCGGCCTCGTTGACCGTTCCATGGCCCGATGGGAGAATTCTCGGCCACGAAATGGAGAAGCGGTAAGAGTTCACGCCCAGAGCGGCCATGAGCGTGACATCCTCGGTCCAGCGGTGGTAGTGGTCGCACGCCATGTCACCGGTGTGACCGTCCTTGACCTTGCCCGGCTCGTGGGCGAAGGTGTCCCAGATCGACCGGCCCCGGCCGTCCTCCGCCACGGCTCCCTCGATCTGGTAGGACGCGGTCGTGGTGCCCCAAAGGAACATGATGACCTCCGGTGGAATGAGTGGACCTCATGTTAAGCCGGTGGCAAGTCAACAGAGGGATGATGGGGGAATGACGAACGTCTCCGCCGCGACGCTCCGCCGCCGCCCCGCTCAGCGCCGCAGTGTCGAGCGGGTCGAGCGCATGCTGGACGAGTGCGCCCGCCTGCTCGACGAGGTGGGTTACGACGGGCTGACCACCAAGGAGGTGGCCCGCAGGGCGGCCGTTCCGATCGGCACGTTCTACCAGTTCTTCCCCGACAAGCAGGGGCTCGTACGGGCGCTGGCGCTGCGCAACCTCGACGCGTTCCTCGCCCGGATCACCGCCCGGCTCGCCGCCGCCGGAATCTCCGACTGGACTGGCGCGGTGGACCTCACCGTGGACGAGTTCGTGGCGATGAAGCGCAGCACGCCCGGCTTCGCCATCATGGACTTCGGCGAGATCCTGCCGACCCCGGGCGGGCCCGCGCTCAAGGGCAGCGAGCGCCTGCTGGACGCCGCGCTGGAGAACAATGTCATCGTCGCCGATCGGCTGCGCGCGCTGACCATCGAGCTGCTGGGCGCGCCCGCCGGGCCGGGCCTGGACCGCGCGCTCATCGTCGCGGTCGAGGCCGCCGACGCCGTGCTGAAGCTCGCCTTCCGTGCCCACCCCGGCGGCGACCCCGAGCTGATCTCCGAGTGCAAGCGCCTGGTGCGCGGCTACCTCGCCGACCACCTGCCGGGCCACTGACGCCACCGCCGGCCCGGTGACCTCGCCCGGCCCGGAGCGCCCGCCGGGGCGGGCCGGGGGTCAGGCCAGTGCCGGGTCTTCCAGGCGGGCGCGCTGCCCGTCGTCCAGCTTGACATCGCGCGCGCCGAGCAGCTCGTCCACCTGGGCGAGCGTGCTTGCCCCCACGATGGGCACGATGCCCTGCGCGGTCAGCCATGCGATGACCACCGCGACACCTTGCACGCTGGAGTGGGCTCCAGGTCAACCACCTTGACCTGGAGCCCACTCCAGGTGACATGCTCGACCCCGTGAGCGTCTACACACCGGGACAGGTCGCGGAGGAGACCGGGTTCAGCCTGGACACCCTGCGGTACTACGAGCGCATCGGCCTGCTGGAGCCGATCGAGCGGAACGCCGCCGGCCAGAGGCGGTTCAACGACTCGCACCTGAGCTGGCTCGGCATGGTGCGCTGCCTGCGCGGCACGGGCATGTCGATCGCGGAGATGATCCGCTTCGCCCAGCTCGTGCGCAGCGGCGACGGCACCATCGAGGAGCGCATCGCGCTGCTGGAGAGCCACGACCGCGAGGTCGAGCAGAAGATCGCCGAGCTCAGGGAGCAGCAGGACGCGATCAAGTGGAAGATCCGGTACTACCGCGACGTACAGGCGCTCGCGGGGGACCCGGCCTCGTGCCAGGCGGCCGAGACGGTCGAGTCCGACGCCTCCCGCTGAGCCACGCCCGGGGCTCCGTTCAGACCTGTGACGAGACCTGTTCAGGCCTGGCTGGGGGCCTCCTTCCGGTGATCGCCCGTGGAGCCGTAGGCGCTGGCCTGGATGGTGTAGAGGTCGGCGTACTGGCCGCCGAGGGCCATCAGCTCGTCGTGCGTGCCCCGCTCGATCACCTTGCCGTGGTCCAGGACGTAGATGCGGTCGGCGTAGCGCACGCTGGCGAGGCGGTGGGTGATGAGCAGGACGGTGCGGCCGTCGGCGTGCCCGCGGACGCGCTCGAACAGGGCGTGCTCGGCGCGGGCGTCCAGCGCGGCCGTCGGCTCGTCGCAGATCAGCAGCGGCGCGTCGCGGTAGAAGCCGCGCGCCACGGCGATGCGCTGCCACTGGCCGCCCGAGGGCTCGTGGCCGTCCTTGAACCGGCGGTCGAGCAGCGTGCGGTAGCCGTGCGGCAGCTCGGCGATGACCTGGTCGGCCCCGGCGACCTGGGCGGAGGCGTGCAGGGCCTCGACGCCCTTGTCCAGGCCCATGGTGATGTTGTCCTTGGCGGTCAGCGGCCAGCGGGTGTGGTCCTGGGCGATGACGGCGATGTGGCGCCGCAGGTCCTCGGGGTCGACGCCGGCGAGTTCCACGTCGTCCCACCGGACCCGCCCCTCGCCGGGGTCGTACAGCCCGGCGAGGATCTTGGACAGAGTCGTCTTGCCCGAACCGTTCTCACCGACGAGCGCGACGACCTCGCCTCGATCGATGTGGATCGACACGTGGTCCAGGGCGGGGCGCTCGTTGCCGGGGTAGTGGAAGGTCACGTCGTCGACGGTGATGCGCTCGAACGAGGCGGGTGCAGGGCCAGGCCGGTCGGACGCCAGGCGCGCGCGGGCGTCGGCGCAGAACTCCAGGAAGTCGGTGAAGTAGAGGCCCTCCTCGTACAGGCGGTTGGTGGCGTACATGAGCGTGGACAGATAGCTCTGCCCGGAGCGGATGGCGAGGACGGCCGTGCCCGCCACCGCGAGCGGGACGGCGCCGACGGCGAGCAGCAGCCCGAGCGCGACGTAGACGATGCCCGTGCCGACCCCGCCGAGCGCCTCCCCGACCACGCGCGCGACCATCTGCCGCCGCGCCAGCCGCAGGACGACCGCCTGCTCGGCGTCGGTCACCGCGTCGTACAGGCGCATGAGGAAGCGGCGCATCGTGAACGAGCGGATCTCGGCGGCGGTGTCCCGGTCGGCCATGAGGTCGCTGAGGATCCATTTGCGCCGCCGGGCCGGCACCAGGGCGTACATCGTGGTGTACCGCTCGCGGGCGGAGCGGACGGCGGCCCAGGCGTCGGGGATCACGGCCAGCACGAGCAGGGGCAGCAGCACGGGGTGGAGGATGCCGAGCACACCGGCGGCGGCTGCGATGCCGATCCCGCCGGTGAGCACGTCGATCGCCGAGTTGACCACGCTGTCCACCATGCTCACGCCGCGGGTGCGGGCGCGCTGGAGCGAGTCGTGGAATGCGACGTCGTCGTAGGCGATGAGGTCGACGCGGCTGGTCAGGTCGTAGAGCTGGGTCTGGGCTATGCGGCTGACCTGAGGCTCCAGGCGGGACTGTGCCCACCCGGCCCCGGCCTGGAGGGCGGTGCGCAGCGCCGCGGCGACGCCCACCAGCAGCAGGCTGGGGAGGGCGGCACGGACGCGGTCGGGGGTGGGCCCGGAGGAGAAGAGGGCCTGCAGCACGCCGGTGGTCGCCAGCAGCCCGAAGGCGGTGAACACGCCGCCGAGCGTGCTCAGGGAGATCGTCGCCAGGGTGTCGCGGGGGCTGGCCTGCCACGCCATGCGCACGGCCTGGGCGATGAGGGCGGGGAGCCTGCGGGCCACCGTGAGGAAACCGATGCCGGCCATGGTCTCGTTGTGGGCGTACCAGTCGCTGACGGTGACCTCGCCGAGGTCGATCGCCTCGTCGTCGCGTGGTGCCGCGGCGGAGGATCGGGGGAGGGCGCCGTTCGGCGGCGACTGCGGGGTCGGGGAGCCGTCCCTGGCGTCAGGAGGCGGGGACACGGGGGACCGCGCGGGATCGGAGACGCTCGGAGCGGAGGTTTCCTGGGGGAGATCGGCCATGCTCGCAGTGTGACCGGCGCCACCGACAGTTTAAAGACGGCCCGGTAAACCACGGCATTCAAGTTGAAACGAGCAATTACTTGGGCAGCGCCGCTAATGTCCGGCCGATGGCCAATGACGGGGCGGGGTGGTCACGTTCGCCGGTATGTGCGGCCCTGTTCGATCGCGCCGTCCGAGGGCCCGGGGAGCCGGGCGGTGAGGCGCTCGGCCTCCTCGTGCAGCGCGATGATCAGGAGGAGTTCGAGGCCCAGGTCTTCGAGGTCGACGGTTTCCAACTGAGTCTCCCGATGTGAGATGGCTCACCGGCCTCGGACGCGCCTGGGTGGCCGGTGCTCGTGGAATCTTACCTTCCGTGACGGCGCTGCGCAGCCTTGGCCTGCATTGATCACTCTTCGTGCAGTCGGGTCGGGGTTGATCGTACATTTCGGACATACGGCTGGGTCTGATGGCGAGGGTCGGGGTGTGCCCGTTCTCGCGGCACTGCCGATCTCGTCCCTTGGTCAGAGCAGAGTAGTCAATCAGACGATAATTTCGGAAGGAGGGAATTGGAGGGACTTGTAGCGATTTCTTCACAACAAAGGTGGGCGCATCGTGTCATCCGGATGGCCCTCTCGGGAGTCAGGGGCGCGGCGTTGAGGTGCTCCTCACCGCGATCTTCGCCTGCCCTTGATGCGTCAACAAAAACGCGGCTATGTCGTCATGTTGGGCGGTATGGGATGGATTGCAGTCGAATCCCGGCATGGGCCGAGCGCGCTCCGCTATTTGATGGAACACTGCGTAATAGCGCGCCCGCCGTCATCGTCCACCCCATCCCCGCCATCCCCCGCCATCCGCCGCCACCCCTCGACCTCCGTGAAGACGCGCCCGTCACGGCGCGTGCGCCCGGCCGTGGACGAAGACCGCACGAGTGAGACGCCGCGTGGCCGGCGGTGCGGGTGAGGTCGCCTCGGAGGGGTGGAGACCGGAGCCCGGGGCCACGCGGTCCGCGAGCCCGGGTCGGTGGCCGTGCGCCCCGGTCCGGGCTCGCCTCCTCCGCCGCTCCGGGCGGGGGCGGCGTGTCAGTCGGTGCGGACGTCCAGGCCCAGGGCGGTGGCGATCATCATCGCCTGGCGCAGGTCGACGACGGCGCCCCTGAGCTGCACGGTCAGCGGCTCCAGGGACGACAGGTCGCTGCCGCGCAGGTCGCACCGCGTCAGGTCGGCCCGCGGCAGCGACGCCCCCGACAGGTCCACGTCGCGCAGCGAGGCCTCCACGAGCCGCACGCCCGTGAGGTCGGCCTCGCGCATGCGCGCGTCCGAGATCGAGGCGCCGTTCAGGTTCGCCCCCGACAGGTCGGTGAACGACCAGTCGCCGCCCCGGACCTTCAGCAGGTCGAAGGAGCAGCCGTCGAACACGCTGCCGACCAGCTTGCACCCGGTGAACGTGGCGTCGAAGAACGAGCACCGAACGAAATGGCAGTTGAGGAAGGCGCTGTCGGAGAACTGCGCGGCGTTGAACCGCGTGCCCCGGAACACGCACTCGCTGAACACCGCGCCCTCGCCGGTCGCCTCGGCGAGGTCTACGTCGATGAAGGCCACGTTGGCCTGGTTCTGCCCGGAGAGGTCGAGGGTCTCCCAGTCGTCGGCGATGACGGACGTGTGCGTCTCGGGGACGGGGCGCCCACGCTTGCGGTCAGCCACGGCGACGCCGCGGGACGGGGGAGGAAGCGATGGCGGTCATGCGCCGATACTTCCATGTCCCGCCCGGGAACCGGGTGACGGGCGCTGTCCCGCTGTGCGAGTGTGTGGTTATGTGGCTGTTTGGGTGTGTGAGCTTGAGTGGCTGTGTGGCTATATGGCAACGTTATGCGCGCGGCCTTGACGTCCTCGCCCGCCAAGTGGGTTGATTGCGTAAATCTGACAACGTTGTCACCAGGCGTCCCATAGGGAAGAAACGCGTGGACAGCGTCCCCTCTACCCCCCGAAGGGACCGGACAGAATGCGACGACGGTGGATGTCGGCCGTCGCGGTCACCGTGGCAGGCGTGCTCTCCCTTTCCGCCTGTGGCGGTGGTGGCGACCAGAAGGGCACCGGCGACGGGCAGGCGGCGGCCAAGAAACAGGTCGAGGTCTTCTCGTGGTGGACGGGCCCCGGCGAGGCCGACGGGCTCAAGGCCATGCGCGAGATATTCGAGAAGCAGAACTCCGGCCTGACGTTCTTCGACGCCGCCGTCGCGGGCGGCTCGGGTGACAAGGCGCGGGCTCTGCTCTCCAGCAAGCTCCAGGCCGACCAGCCGCCGGACACCTTCCAGGGCCACGCCGGCGCCGAGCTCCAGGGCTACATCAAGGCCGGCAAGCTGGAGCCGCTGAACTCCCTGTACGACGAGCTGAAGCTGAGGGACGTCTTCCCGCAGCAGCTCGTCGACCAGCTCACCTACGAGGGCAACGTCTACTCGGTGCCGGTGAACATCCACCGCTCCAACGTCCTGTGGTTCAACCCCAAGGTACTCAAGGAGGCCGGCGTCGCCGGGGCGCCGAAGACGATCGAGGAGTTCATCACGGCCCTGGAGGCGGTGAAGAAGACCGGGAAGATCCCGCTGTCGATCGGCTCGGAGTGGACGGACGTCCACCTGCTGGAGAGCGTGCTGCTCGGCTCGCTCGGCACCGACGCCTACAACGCCCTGTGGGTCAAGGGCGCGGACTGGTCGGGCCCGGCCGTGACCAAGGCGCTGGAGGACTACAAGACGATCCTGTCGTACGCGGGCCCGCCGCAGGACGACTGGCAGCCCGCCTCCAAGCAGGTCGCCGACGGCGCCGCCGCGTTCAACATCATGGGCGACTGGGCCTACGGCTACTTCCACAACCCGCCGGACGGCGGCCTCGGCAAGAAGTCCAAGGAGGACTTCGACTGGGCGGCCTCGCCGGGCACCGATGGCACCTTCTTGTGGCTGTCGGACAGCTTCACCCTGCCCAAGGGCGCCCCGAACCGGGACGGCGCGCTGGCGTGGCTCAAGGTCGCCGCCAGCAAGGAGGGCCAGGACGCCTTCAACCCCAAGAAGGGCTCCATCCCCGCCCGCAAGGACGCCGACAAGTCCCTCTACACCGACTACCTGGAGTGGGACCTCGCGCAGTGGGCGAGCGACAAGCTCGCCGGGTCGATCCAGCACGGCGTCGTCGCCAACGACGCCTGGAAGACGGCCATCACCGAGGCGGTGGGCCTGTTCCTGCAGAGCAAGGACGCGGCCAAGCTGCAGCAGGCGCTGGTGGAAGCCGCGCAGACCAACAACCAGTGAGCTGATCGTCCGGCTCGCGCCCGCGCCGCCTCCGCGCGCGGGCGCGAGCCTCTTGGGGGTATCTGTGTCGCGCGTCAAGAGATGGCTGCCGGGCCTGCTCCTGGTCACGCCGTCGATCATCGCGATCGCGGTCTTCGTGTACGGCATGCTGGGCTGGAACTTCCGGCTGGCGATGACGGACCGGCACGACGAGATCTCGGCAGGGAAGTTCGTCGGGCTCACGAACTTCGTCTCCCTGTGGGACCAGGAACGCTGGGGCATCTCGGTGAGGCACGCGGTCGTCTTCACGGTGGTGTTCGTGGGCGGCGCGCTGGCTCTCGGCTGGCTGCTCGCCTTCCTGATGGAGAAGGGGATCAAGGGGGAGGGCGGCTTCCGCGCGATCTACCTGTTCCCGATGGCCATCTCGTTCGTCGCCACGGGCGTCGTATGGCGGTGGCTGATGAACAGCGGCCAGGGCGAGCAGGCGGTCGGGCTGAACCGGCTGTTCGGCAGCGTCGGGCTCGGGTTCCTGGAGAACGACTGGTTCCGGGGCCAGGACTGGGGCATGGCGGCCATGGCCATCCCCGCGATCTGGCAGATGTCCGGATATGTCATGGCATTGTTCCTGGCCGGGTTCCGGGGCGTCCCGGAGGAACTGCGCGAGGCCGCGCGGGTCGACGGCTGCAAGGAATGGCAGGTCTACCGGTACGTCGTCTTCCCGTTCCTGCGCCCGGTCACGCTGTCCGCGCTGATCATCCTCGGGCACATCTCACTCAAGGTCTTCGACCTGATCGTCTCGGTGTCCGGCAAGCAGATCATCACGGACGTGCCCGCCGTGTTCATGTGGGTCGCCGTCTTCGACGCCCACGACCCGGCCAAGGGCGCGACGATCGCCGCCTACATCGTGCTCAGCGTGGCCGTCTTCGTCGTCCCGTACCTGATCTGGAACGCCCGCAGGGAGAAGCGCCCATGACCACCGCTGTCGCGGCCCCGCCGCAGGCACAGAAGGCGGCGCCGCAGGTCGTCCGCGGGCCGCGCTGGCCGGTCTACGTCAGGTTCGTGCTGCTGATCGGCTTCGTCCTGGTCTTCCTGATCCCGATCTACGTGCTGCTGGTCACCAGCTTCAAGCCCCTGACCGAGGCCGACCCGAGCCAGGCGTGGAGCCTGCCCAAGGTCTGGACGACCGAGGCGTGGCAGGTGGCCTGGGACAAGCTGAAGCCGGGCATCGCCAACAGCTTCCTGCTGACGATCCCGGGGTCGCTGCTCTCGGCGGCGCTCGGCGCGATGAACGGGTTCGTCCTGTCCAAGTGGCGCTTCCCCGGCGCCGATGTGGTGTTCACGCTGTTCCTGTTCGGCATGTTCATCCCGTACCAGGGTGTGATGATCCCGCTCGTCCAGCTCATGGTGAACCTGGACATCTACGGCGGCATCCCCGGGCTGATCCTCGCGCACGTCGTCTACGGCATCCCCATCTGCACGCTGATCTTCCGCAACTACTACGTGACGATCCCGGACGAGCTGATGGAGGCCGCCCGCGTCGACGGCGCCGGCATGCTGCGCACCTTCTGGTCGATCGTGATCCCCGTCTCCGGGCCGGCCCTCGCCGTCGTCATCATCTGGCAGTTCACCTCGATGTGGAACGACTTCCTCTTCGCGGTGTTCCTGACCGGGCCGACCTCGTGGCCGACGACCGTCATGCTCAACAACATCGCGGGCGCCCAGACCGTCCCGTACAGCCAGCAGATGGCGGCCGCGATCCTCGCCTCGGTCCCGACGATGCTCGTCTACGTGCTGCTCGGCCGCTTCTTCATGCGCGGCCTGATGGCGGGCGCCCTCAAGGGCTGACTATTCGGGACGCGGCGGTGTTCCCGAGGGGGCGTCCGGATGGGGGCAGCATAGAGTAACTGATTGACTACTTTGAGTGACAAGTGCTCGGTGGGCATGCTCGGAGCGAACGGCATCCCACCGAGAAGGAATCCTTTCATGCGCCTACGCACCCGTCTGGCCATCCTCGCCGGCGCCGGCGCCGCCGGTGTCGCCATGGCACCCTCGTTCACCGTCCACCCCACGCCCGCCGGCGCGAGGGCGGCGAGCTGTCACGCGGCGACCAAGGGGACGGTGGCCAGGTACGAGAAGATGACCGGCCCCGGGCCGGGGGGAGCCCCGGATGTGTCCTTCCGCGCCACGGGCACGTACGCCAGCGCGTGCCTGCCGCACTGGCGCACGCACACCGGGCGGCTCTACCGGGTCGGCGACGGCTGGGCGACCGGCAACTGGGCCGCCGCGAAGTACTTCTACGACTACGGCGGCTACTGGCTGGACGGCGAGGACCTCGTCTGGAAGTGACGCCCCGACCCCGGCTGATTCCGGGACCCGGGCGTCGCGCTTGAGGAACTCCGCGGCGGGGCGGGCGGTCGCGACCGCGTCAGGCTATGGCGAGACCGTGCCCGTGAGACCGGAGGGGCCGGCTCCGACGCCATGGAGAAGCGTGTCGACGACGAGCGTGGCGAGCGCGTCGGCGTCGCCGCCCTCGGATCCGTCCCGCATCGCCTCGTGGATGAGCGCGTAGTAGGAACGGCGCGCCCACTCCAGGTCGGCGTCGGCCCGGAGCAGCCCCGCGTCCCTGGCCCGGTTCAGCAACCGCGCGCACACCTCGCGGACCTCCGCGTGGATGCGCTCCACGTCGGGATCGGACGACGACCGGCTCATCGCGAACTCCCAGCCGATCTTCACCCGCAGGACGTTCGCGGTGGCCTGGTAGAGGGCGACCAGGGGTGGCGTGCTGTCGGGGCGGGCCGCGAGCACGGCGGCGTGGAACTGCTGGGCCGCCCATCGGGTCATCGCGTCCACCAGGGCGTCCCGGCTGGCGAAGCGACGGTGGACCGTGGTCCTTGCGACACCGGCCGCCTCCGCGATCTCCTCCATCGAGGCCGCCGGGTTCTTGCCGAGCGTGCGCTCCGCGGCCTCGAGGATCGCCCGTACGGTCCGTTGCGCGTCCGCACGGAGCGGGCGGCCCTGCTGTTCCACGCGAGTCTCCTTCCCAGAGAAACAGTACCTGGAAAGAGACGACTGGACGGCGACTTGCATCGTGAATGTTGCAAGTGTGACCGTCCGTGCCGCGGCGACCAGACGGCGTTCGGGAAGGCGCCGGCCGAGGAGTTCGGCCCTCAGGGCGTACGGGTCAACACGATCTCACCCGGACCGGTCCGCACACCCCAAACGGCTCCCAGCCCCGTGCCCCACGAGGGCCGCACGGAGGAATCAGGAGGGCGGCAGCTCGCCCGAGCCGCGGGCGACGAGGCGGGTGGGCAGCCGCAGGCGTTCGGTGGGGCCCGTCTCGCCGGACAGGCGGCGGAAGAGGAGCTCGGCGGCGGCGCGCCCGAGGCCCGCCGGGTCCTGGGCGACGACGGTGACGGCCGGGCTGAGCAGGTCGGCGAGCTCGAAGTCGTCGAAGCCGACGATCGCGATGCCCGCGGTGGCGGTCGGGCGGGCGTCCAGGGCGTCGAGGACGCGGAGCGCGGTGACGGTGGTGCGGCCGTTGCCCGTGAACAGGGCCGTCGGCGGGCCGGGGAGGGCGAGCAGGCGGGCGAGGTCGGCGCGCAGGCGCTCCTGGTCGGGGGCGCCCATGGCGACCAGTGCCGGGTCGTACGCCAGCCCGGCCGCGGCGAGCGCCTCGCGGTACCCGCGCAGTCGCTCCTCGGCGGTGAAGATCGCCGCGTTGTCGCCGAGGAAGGCGATGCGCCGGTGGCCGTGGGCGGCGAGGTGGGCGGTCGCGGCCCTGGCCCCGCCCGCGTTGTCGGACAGCACGGTGTCCACCTCCAGCCCCGGCCCGGCGGGGCGGTCGGCGAAGACGGCGCGGATGCCCGCGGTCAACTCGGGGACGAGGTAGTCGTGGTCGTCCCCGGCGGGCACGATGATCAGCCCGTCCACGCGGCGGGCGCAGAAGGCGAGGACCAGCTCGCGCTCGCGTAGGGAGTCCTCGCCGGAGGAGCCGGTGAAGACCAGGGAGCCGTTGCCGAGCGCGACGTCCTCGACGGCCCGGCTCAGCAGGGAGTAGAACGGATCGGCGACGTCCTCGATGACGAGCCCGATGCTCGCCGTGCGGCCCCGGCGCAGGACGCGGGCGCCGTCGTTGCGGCGGTATCCGAGCAGGGCGATGGCCTGCCGGACGCGCTCGGCCGTGGCCGGGTTGACCCCGCGCTCCTCGTTGACCACACGCGAGACGGTCTTGAGCGCGACACCGGCCGCCGCGGCGACGTCGTTCATGGTGGGACGCCCGCGCCTGGTCTCTGCCACGGTCTGCATCATCCCGCATTTCGGCGAGGCCTGACAACGTTGTCAGTCGCGCCCGCGGACCGCTGAGGGCCGCCGCTCTTTACGTGTCGTTGACGAGGACGCGGCCGTGACCTGGCTTAACATCGCAGCGTGATCGCTCTTGCGTGGATCGTGGCCGGCGTCGTCTCCCTGTCGGGCGGCGTCGCGGCGCCCGGCGGGTCCGGGCCCGTCCCTCATCCCCTCGTCATCGGGCACCGCGGCGCGTGCGCGTACCGTCCCGAGCACACCATGGCCTCCTACGAGACCGCGATCCGGGACGGCGCCGACTACATCGAACCCGACCTGGTCTCCACCAAGGACCACGTGCTGGTCGCCCGGCACGAGAACGAGATCTCCCAGACCACCGACGTCGCCGCGCACCCGGAGTTCGCCGCGCGCAGGACGACCAAGACCATCGACGGGCGGCGGCTCACCGGCTGGTTCACCGAGGACTTCGCCCTGGAGGAGCTGCGCACGCTGCGCGCCGTCGAGCGCCTGCCCGAGCTGCGTCCCCGCAGCGCCGCATTCGATGGCACGTCCACGATCGCGACGTTCGACGAGATCGTCGCCCTCGCCCGGCGCGCCGGGGTCGGCGTCTACCCCGAGACCAAGCACCCGGGGTACTTCACGTCCATCGAGCTCCCGCTGGAGCAGCCGATGCTCGCCACCCTGGCGAAGTACGGCTGGACCGAACGCACCGACCCGGTGTTCATCCAGTCGTTCGAGACGGCCAACCTGCGGGCGCTGCGCGGCACGACGCGCCTGCGGCTGATCCAGCTCATGGAGGCGACCGGCGCTCCCCGCGACCTGGTCGTCGCGGGGGACCCGCGCACGTACCGCGACCTGGCCACGCCCGAGGGCCTGCGCGAGATCGCCGGGTACGCCGACGGCATCGGCGTGCACGTGCGCCTGGTCGTGCCGGGGGACGACGGGCGCGGCGCGCCGACGTCCCTGGTCACCGACGCCCACCGCGCCGGCCTGCCCATCCATGTCTGGACCGTCCGGCCGGAGAACGCCTACCTGCCCGCGGGCTTCCGCACCGGGGACCCGAAGGCCCCCGGGTACGCCGCCGAGCACGGCGACGTCGCGGGGTGGCTCACACGCCTGTACGGGCTGGGGGTCGACGGCGTGTTCACCGACGACCCCGGCGTCGCGAGCCGTGCCCGCGACGCCCTCACGTGACGGTGCCTTCCGAGGGGCCCCGAGAGCTTCAGACCAGCGCCTCGGCGTCCACCTGGCGCAGCTCGTCGGCGTAGCTGACCGAGGCGCGGCGCATCACGCCGTCCTCGCTGATCGAGTACTGCCCGAGCCGCCACAGCGGGGGAGAGTAGGCGTGGATCGACACGCTGTGCTCGGCCTGCCCGTTGATGCGGTGGATGTGCTCGGGCCCGAACGCCAGCGACTCGCCCTCCGAAACCAGCGTCTCGACGTGCGCGCCGCCGATGCGAGGGTTGGACTCCAGCAGCGTGCCGGCGATCACCCGGACCGCTCCGGACGACACGTCGTGGTCGTGCCAGCCCGTGTCGTCCTCGGGACGCCAACAGATGACCCAGATGTCCACGAAGGAGTCGCGGTGGAGGGAGGCGTAATGACGGGCCTCTCCGGTCTCGCCGAACGCGATGTGGTGTGACCACAGGTCCGGCCGGTCCGCGAGGTCTTCGACGAGGGCGCGAAGTTCGCGCTTGTCGAGGAATCGCTCTGGCAGGGATTCCCAGCTCATCTGGGCACGGCTCCTTTCGTGTCGAGCAGGCGTGCGGGGTTGGTCACCGCGATCGTGTGGTCGGCGGCCTCGCCGAGCAGCGTCCGCGGCGGGGAGGCGTAGGGCGCGTCCGAGCCGAGCACGACGACCTCGATGCCGACCACCCGCGTGATCGCGTCGATGGCCTGGTGGCCGTAGGACGAGGTCTCCAGGAACGCGTCCGGGTCGACGGTGCCCCGGGACGAGCCGCCCCGGGCGATGAAGCGCTCCACGTGCAGGGGGGCGAGGCCGGCCAGCAGGGCGAAGCAGACGCGCAGGCGGGGGTGCCTCGGTCGGCCGAACGCCCGGAAGGCGTACCACGCGGCGTGCATCTGCTGGACGTACGGGACGACCGCGGGCCACCAGCCGGGGGCGTCGTCGCACGCCGCGGCGGGGCCCGGGTGGACGAACAGCGGCAGGTCCCGATCCTCCAGCAGGTCGAGCAGCGGCGCCACGCGGGCGTACCCGGCGGCGTCGCGCAGGGCGGTCGCGGGGAGCTGCAGCCCGGCGAAGCCGGAGTCCAGGGCCTTGGCGGTCGGGGACGGGTCGATCTCGGCGACGCACGTGGAGGCCCACGCGCGGAAAGAGGCGGGCAGTTCCAGCGCGCCCTGGTGATAGGCGTCGATCAGAGGCCAGGCGTCCTCGGGTGGCAGGTGCTCGATGCCGAGCGGGCTGGACAGCGACACGAGGGCCAGGTCCAGGTCGTGCTCGCGGTTGAAGGCGAGCCGGTGGTCCAGGTCGTGGTCGCGGGGGTTCACCTCGTACGGCGCCTCGCCGTCGAGGTACAGCGTCCAGCCGTCCAGGAACGGCGGCTTCGCGCGACCGCGCAGCGAGTCGACGAACCCGGCCGTCCAGATGTGCTGATGCACGTCGATGCCCATGTCACCTCCTTGCGCCCACTGTATCCGACAATTCCTATCGATATTGTCGGCATTGCCTCTGGGATGCTGTGAAACGCTTCAGTGATACGATTCAGTGAACCGCTTCACCCGTGCCGCGTCAACACCACCGGGCGCCCGGATGCCCTCGGGCGCCGGGGTTTCCGCATAAGCTGAAGTGATGTCGCGATCCCAGCCGCGCAAACGCGCGACGATCCGCGAGGTGGCCCAGGCGACCGGCCTGTCACCCGCCGCCGTCTCGTACGCGCTGCGCGGCATGCAGGTCTCCGAGGAGACGATCGCGCGCGTGCGTCAGGCCGCCGCCGAGCTCGGCTATGAGGCCGACCCGATCGCCCGCGCCCTCGCCAGCGGCCGCACCGGCATGATCGGCCTGCTGTGCGGCTCGCTCGAAGACCTCTGGCAGCAGTCGCTCGCCGTCGGCATCGGCAGAGCCCTGCGCGACAAGGACCGCTACGCGCTGATCCTCGACGCCGCCGGTGACCCCGCCCGCGAGCGCACCCTCGCCCGGCAGCTCCGCGACCAGCGCGTCGACGGCATGATCGTCCAGCCGGTGGACCCCGCCGCGCAGATGTGGGGCCAGCTCGCCGAGACGGTCCCGGTGGTCGCGATCGGCGACGCGCTGGTCGACGCCAAGACGGCCGGAGAGGTGGTCTTCGACAACCGCAGGGGCGTCACGCTGGCCCTGGAGTACCTGCGCGACCGCGGCCACCACCGCATCGCCGTCCTCACCCCGACCCGGCCCAGCACGCCCGACCGCCCCGCCGACCTGCACGTGATCGCCGAGGCCGACCGCCTCGGGCTGGACATCGAGGTCGTCAACGCCCCGCACGGGCTGCCCGCCATCACCGACACGGCCCGCGCGCTGCTCTCCGGGGCCTCCCGCCCGGCCGCGGCCTTCTGTTTCTCCGACTTCATCGCCTACGGCGTCTACGCGGCCGCCGCGGAGGCCGGCCTGCGCGTGCCGGAGGACGTCTCGATCATGGGATACGACGACCACCCGATGTCCGGCCTGCTCACCCCCGGGCTCACCACCGTGAACTGGGACATCGACGGCATCGTCCGCGCCGCCGTCCGGCTGGTGGCCGCCGCGGCGGACGGGCAGGTGCGCAGGCGCAGGATCATCCAGGCCCCCGAACTGCGCGAACGCGGTTCGGTCCTCAGCCGTCGCTGAGACGGTCCGCCGCCGGGTGTTCGTCGAGTCTCGGACCGGTCTTCGTCTGGTTGTCGTGCGGTTCTCGTCCGGTCCTCGCGCGGTCTTGCTGTGGTCTTCCTCTGGTCTTCGTGCAGTCTTCGTTTCAGTCTTCGTTGAGGCCGAGCAGCATGTCGAGGATCCAGCTGACCACGCCCACCACGATCGCGCCGAGGAAGGCCGCCCCGAAGCCTTCCACCCGGAACGGCAGCGTGAGCTGCTCGGCGATCCAGCTCGTGAGCAGCAGGAGGAGCGCGTTCACCACCAGGGCGAACAGGCCCAGAGTGAGTACGTAGAACGCGCAGCCGATGGTCTTGATGATCGGCTTCAGCACGGCGTTGACGATGCCGAAGATGAGCGCGACGGCGACGAGGGTGCCCACCGTCTTGGTGGTGGTGGTCTGGGCGACGGTGATTCCGTCGATCAGGCGGGTGGCGGCCCAGAGCGCGCCCGCGACCACAAGGATCTTGAGGATGATCTTCACATAGGTGATGTTCCCATGACCTGCCCTGGGAGCGGTAGGGCTGGAGGGCCCGGGTGCCCCAGCTCGGCCGTGTTTTCCGGACCCGGCGCGTGCCGGTTGACCGGCCCCTTGGCCGATCTCTTCATCGGCCCTTGACCGGCGGGGGACGCGGGGCGAACATCGGCGGGTGATCGTTCTTTGCGGTGATCTGCATATCCCCCTGATCGCGGGGAAAGGGGTGAAAGGGGGTGATACTCAATGGACCGGGACCAGTTGGAGTCGCTGCCGCCCAAGGAGCTTCACGACAGGGCGGTGCGCTACGCGGTCGCGCACGGTGACTTCGGCTTCCTGTGGGACCTGCTGAAGGTCATCCCCGCGGCCGAGGCCGCGAGCGGCCATTCCGACGAGTCGGCCAACGACCTCAGCCGCGTGTCCGCGCTGCTGAGCGACGCCATGGCCTCGGGGGAGGGCGAGCTCGGCGAGGCGCTGCGGCCGGTCTACATCGCCTACCTCGCCAAGCACCCGGACGCCTGACACGTCGGAGTCGGCTCTAGGCTCCATCCATGGCAACGGTGAATGTGGAGCGTACAGAAGACGGCTTCGTGGCGAGCAACGACCGCGGAGCGCGGGTCGCCATCGGCGGCGGGGACGAGAACGGGGTCTTCACCCCTGTCGAACTGCTCCTCGCGGCGGTGGGTGGCTGCAACATCGTGACGGTCGAGCCGCTCACGGCCCAGCGCGGGCACCGGCTCGTCCGGCTCGCGATGACCGTCGAGGCCGCGAAGATCGAATCGAACATGCTCGGCACCGTGACGGTGACCTATGACGTCGAGCTTCCCGAAGGCGACCCCGAGGCGGACGAAGTGTTCCGCGCCGTCGCCCAGCGGGTCCACGAGCGGCACTGCACGGTCAGCCGCACCCTGCAGCAGGGCGTCGAGGTCAAGGTCGAACTGCCCGAATAGCCGCCTGCGCCTGCGGGTCCATCCGTACCCGGTCAACCCCGGGACTTAGACCGAATCTATACCCTGCGATGACGAGCAGCTCAGGCCCCCGTATGTAGTGTTAAGGCAGGTCAAGAGGGATGGGACCTGGCACCCGCAAGGGTGCGGACAAGAGCTTTTCTCAAAAAGGACGCGGTGGGGGACCGCGTCCGTTCAGCGGGACCGCCCGATGCGTTTGGGGGAAGGCATCGGCGCTGGACCGTTTGAGATCGGGGCCGGGCAGGCGGGGGACTGCCCGGCCCCGACTTGTCCCCACCCACCCCCGCGCACGGGACACATCTCTCCTCCGTACCGTTCCAGGAGCCGCCGATTCCCCATCCGGGCGGTCACGTACGGGCCGGAGGCGAAAGAACGAGCTCAGGCCGTGGGGGACGGCTGCTCACCGGGCGCTGGTGGGGCGCGTTGAGCCGCAGCCCAGCAGCAACACGTCAGAACATCACCATGGCACGACGCCATCGTCGTCGAACAGCTGACCGGTGGGCCCGTCGTCGGGCAGAGCCGCCAACCGGATGGCGATCAACGCGCCCTGCTCAGGGGTCCGAGTACCGCGGAACCCATTGAGGTCGGTGGCCACGTAGCCGGGGCAGGCGCTGTTGATCAAAATGTTGGTGCCGCTCAGCTCCTTGGCGTACTGGATGGTGACGGCGTTGAGGTAGGTCTTCGTCGGTGAGTAAGCCCCGCTGATCCCGAGCTCGACACCGGGTGTGGTCTGCAGGGTCAGCGAGGCGACATGGCTGGACTGGTTGACGATCCGCGGGTGCGCCGAGCGGCGCAGCAGCGGCAGCATCGCGTTGGTGACCCGGATGACGCCGATGACGTTGGTCTCCACCAGCCGCCGCACGGTCTCCAGGTCGATGGTCGTAGGTGCCTCTGGCCAGTCGCCTGCGACGCCGGCGTTATTGACCAGCACGTCAAGGCGTCCCGCTCGCTCCTCGATCAGCTGCGCTGCGGCGGTCACGCTCTCGTCGTCGGTGACGTCCAAGGGCACGCCGAACGCGTCGGTACCTGCCGCGCGCAGTTTCGCCACGGCGTCCGTCCTGCGCCGCTCGTCTCGAGCGCCGACACCGACGCTCCAGCCCAATGCGCCCAGCCCGGCCGCGATCTCGTACCCGATTCCCTTGTTCGCGCCGGTGACCAGTGCGATCGTCTTCTCGCTCATGACACCGAGCATGGCTGCACTTCGATCAGGCACCAACACCATCTCGGTACTGCGGCAATATCCGAGCGACATCAATCGACCGTACTGTGAATCCATGGAGATACGCGAGCTGCGGTACTTCGTCGCGATCGCCGAGGAACTGCACTTCGGCAAGGCCGCCCAGCGTCTGGAGATGGCCCAGCCGCCCCTGTCCCGCGCCATCGCCCGGCTCGAACGAGAGCTCGGCGTCACGCTGCTGGAGCGCACCAGCCGCAAGGTCACGCTCACCGAGGCCGGGGCCGTGCTTCTGTCGGAGGGGCGCGCGATCCTCAGCGCGGTGGCCGCAGCTGAGCGGCGTACTCAGCAGGCTGCGCAAAGGCGCCCCCACCTCGTCCTCGCCGTCAAATCCGGCACCGCCGGCGAGTTGCTGGCCAAACTGCTCGATGCCTACCGCGCGGAGCCCGGCGCAGCGACCGTCGATCTGTTGCTCTGCGAGGCGCATCAGCAGCAAAAATTGCTGCAGAACGGGCAAGCCGATGTGGCTCTGCTGCACTTGCCATTCGATTCGACGGTCGGACTCGACACCGAAATTCTGTATACCGAGGGACAGGTGGCGATCCTGCCCACCTCTCACTCACTTGCCGGCCGCTCTCAGGTTCGGATGGCCGAGGTCACCGCATTGCAGGAACTCCCGATGGCTCGCTGGCCCGGTCCTGGCGGCAACTACCCGGAGGGACCAGGGGCAGAGGTACGGAACCTGACACAGCTCTTCCAGCTGATCGCGCTCGGCCGTACCACCGTGATCGTGCCCGAGTCCACCAGCACCGACCTGCGCCGGGATCTCGCCGCCGTTCCGGTCCTGGATGCCCCGCCCGTGACAACGGTGATCGCTTGGCCGCCGCAGAGCCGGCTTCGCGCAGTCGCCGACCTGATCCGCGTGGCAACACGTCTTTGACCGGCTGTTCTGTGCCCGTAGTGTCACCCATCCATGTCTGAAACGCGAGGTTTGGGTGGGAAAGGTAGATCTTCTAATGCTTTCGAGGGGTAATGTTGGCTTTGTCCTGACTTGGTGGGTAAGGTCTTAACCCAAGACGGGCGGTGACCTGGTCTTCAGCCCGAAGGCCGCCGCCCCGAACGTCGAATCTCCGAAGCCCGCAACGGGGCCGAGGGGAACCGGGGACCCAAGTCCTTGGGGTGAATCCGCGCGAGCGGTAGGGAGCGACTCCAATCCCGAACCCGTCAGCTAACCCGGTAGGCGTGATTGGAGAGGAGATCGAGTGGAGCACCCCACTCCGCGGCACCCATCCCCCGGGCTACCCTAAGCCCCGGATCTCGCCGTCAGAAGCGGCGGACAAATCGGCTCGGAGCAGCCGTCTCACCGGGCGAGTAGCTCGCCCTCTGTGACGTGGTGGTTGACGCCACAACTTTCTGCACTAGCACGGAAACGCGCGGATCCCGGCGATTGACATGGTCTCGCCGATCCAGTGATCAGACAGCGCCTTCCACTCCCGCATCGGTGCCGCCCTCGGCCCGGAGTCGCGGTCCTTGTCTTCTGATGAAAGATCCGACCTCCCCATGACTTCATTCGCTGTCCCCCCCACCTGGCGACCGGCTTCCTGCATCGCCGGCGCCTGCCTCGCCGCGGTGACGGCCTTCGGCGCGACCGCCATCGCCGACGCCGACGCGCAGAGCGTCCTTGCCCCCGTGCCCGCCGACGGCGCGGTCACCGAACCGGCCTTCCAGGGCAAGCCCGTCCTTCTCCATGGATCCACGAAGGCCTCGTACTTCTGGGACGACGCCTCCGGCCGTATGGGAGACACGGGCATGCCCGCGATCGGCAAGCCGATGCAGAAGGGGCTCTTCGCGAGCCCGAGCTGGCCGCTCGGCACCGAGGGATACGTGATGTACAAGGGAAAGAAGGCGCCCTTCTTCATCGGCGACCGCGGCCCCGGCATCCCTTCCAGCAGCGGCGTGATGCTCGACATCGACGGCAAGACCTTCGCGGAACTGACCGGCGGCACCTTCAGCGACTCCACCCTCACGGTGAAGGGCTTCGACGCCGGACACATCAAGGTCGACTACGTGGTCACCAAGTGGGGCGACGGCAAGGGCAAGAAGAACCTCCCCGTCCCCTTCTCCAGCGGTGCCTGGGCGTCCTACGACCACCACCCCGCCACTCCGCCGCGCACCCCGGTCGTCCTGGCCGGCGACTGAGCCACGACTCCCTCGGCGTGAGGCCCCCGTCACGAAGACCCCGGTAGGTCGGTCCCGGACGCGAAGGGCGAGGCTGAGAGCGGCGGCCCCCTGAAGCCTGGGCCACCGCGAGCCACCGGATACGCCGTCCACTCGATGTGCGCACCCGCGCGGGTGCTGCTAAAGTCGCCGTAGTCAATGCGCCGCTAGCTCAGTTGGTTAGAGCAGCTGACTCTTAATCAGCGGGTCCGGGGTTCGAGTCCCTGGCGGCGCACCACGGTTAATGCCGATGACCTGGGCATCCTCTGCTGGCGGAGGGTGCCCACAGTCATTTCCGGGCCTGTAAAGGACCGGCGCGACACCCTTGGCGGTGGGCCGGTGCGGCAACGCGGCGGTAACACCGCCTGGCTGTCAGGCTCGGTAGGCCGAGGCGAGTCTGTGGCCGGCCTCTTCCAGGTCCGTGGGGGAGCTGAAGCTGAAGCTGAGGCGAAGGCCCGGCTCGGCGAGGGGGCCGAAGAGGGCGCCGTCCATCGCGCGGACGCCGGTGGGTTCGATGGCCTGGGCGTTCAGGCCGTGCAGCCAGAGGAAGAAGCCGCCGTGGGGGACGGCGAAGGCGTCGGCTCCTCCCGCGCGCAGGCCGGAGACGAGGGCGTCGCGCCTGGCCTTCAGTTGGTCGCGAAGCCAGAGGAGGCGCCGGTCGTAGGCGCCGTGCTGGATGAGAGGCGTGACCGCCAGGGACGTGAGGTGGTTGACGCCGCCTCCGCTGGACAGCAGGCCTTCGCCGGCGAGCCTGGTGACCAGGGCGGGGTCGGCGAGCATCCAGCCGAGCCGCAGGCCGGGGCCGAGGGTCTTGGCGAAGCTGCACAGCCGCACGACCCCGTCGTACCCGGCCATCGCCGCCAGCGGGGCGGGCAGGTCGATCGGGTCGAGGCAGAGCTCGGCGTAGGCGTCGTCCTCGACGATCGGGAGGCCGTGATCCTGGGCGACCTCCAGCAGATCGGCGCGTCGCCGCCCGCCGATCACGCGGCCCGTGGGGTTGTGGAAGGTGGGGATGAGGTACGCGAACGCCGCCCGGTCGCCGTCCGCCCGCAGGTCGAGCAACAGGTCAGAGAGCGCGGCGGGGTCGGGACCCTCGGCGTCCTCAGGGATGGGCACGGTCCGTAAGCCGCAGTCGGAGAAGATCCGCTTGGCGAGGTGGTAGCTGGCCCACTCGCACAGCACGACGTCGCCCGGCGCGCCGAGCCTTGTCGCCAGGAGGTGCAGCGCCTGTGAGGTCCCGGCGGTGATCAGGACGTTCTCGGGCCCGCACGGGTATCCGCCCGCGGCCTTCGCCCGCTCGGCCAGCGCGCCGCGCAGGGGCGCCACCCCCGCGTTCGCCCCGTAAGTCAGCGCCGCGGGCCCGTACTCGTCCAGCGCCTCGGCGTAGGCGCTGGCCATCATCCCGGTGGGGAGCAGCTCGGGGTCCAGATACCCGTCCGCGAGGTCGAGGACTCCGTCCGGGGGAACGCCCTGGACGATGCCCGGTGTCCACATCGGCGGAAGCTGTCGCGGTGCCTGCATGACCCGGGCCCAATCTCGTGGACGGCGGCCGGCGGCGGGTGGTGGCCGCCGGGAGCAGAGTGATCACCTGAGTCATATCGGGGACGCTCCGCCGCAGTCAAGGCCCCGCCGCGCGCGCTCACCCCACCATGCGCACGTATAGGTGGGATCAGCAGGGGAAAGTGGAATCGGCGCGGTGTCACGGAATGTGAGGAGGGCTCGGGAAATGGTGGGAAGACGAGGGACGATGCGGGAGCGAACCGCCAGGGCGGCGACGTGCCGTGTCTATTGGGCATCACAGCGTGGAAATCGGCATGGTGGCGAGACGGAAGCATCGCGGGGCTTCCTGGCGGGCCGTGGTCGTGTCAATTCATTGGGCGGGGGCGCGGTGCTCATTGGGCGGGGGCGCGGTGCGGCGGCGTGCCTGTGAGGGGCGGGAGAATGGAGCCGTCCAGGCCCTCATTTGAAGGCCCGGGAATCGCCCGCCGCCTGACTTCGTGAGAGCGGACCATCCCGGCGCGATATGCCCGGTGCGATATGCCCGGCGCGGGGGTGGTGGTGTTTCCGCTGCACAGGCTCCACAACGGCCCTCGACCACTGGTCAGCGGACCAGTCATGGGCGGGCGGTTGGACGGACGGCGGTGGAGCGTGTACGCCCTGTGGGCGGGTGATCTGTGCGATCGGAAGAAAGGCGAATGAGGGGGAGCAAGTGGGCGATGACGGGCGGGCCAATCCCCACTGACGGCGAAACTGAACATAATTCGGTTTGTGTTCGCCCAGGTGCCCGGATGCCGCGCCGGAGGGGGAAACGAATTCCCGACTAACCGGCTGGAGACCCTGTGGCAGGCGTGCTCACCGCCACAGGGCCGCGAACGGCGACCGGATGACCCCGTACGGCGGCGCAGGATTCGCCGTTCCACACCCCGCCGACCCGTCGCCGAATCAAAGGACCGCGGTGAGCGGGAAGGAGACGGCCCGGCGATCGCACGTGGACACCGCACCGGGCGACTCTGCGGGCGCGGCGGTTCGGCACGGGCCGGCCGGGCCTGCTGGTCAGTTCGGCACGCGCATCCGCGCGGCGTGCAGGTGCTCGTAGTACGGGAGGTGGTAGTCGAGGTAGGCGGCGAGTTTCGGGTTGTCGCGGACGAAGTCGGTGTCGGTGCCGGCGGTGCGGACGAAGCCGTCGGTGCGGCTCGTCGACTCGTGCCAGCGCTGGGTCTTGCGCCAGTCGTCGCGCACCCCGGGCTGCCAGCTCAGCGCGTCGGGGACGAACGGGATCGAGACGCGGGCGCAGTACTCCTTGACCGTGCCGACCGGGTTCTCGATCAGGTCCTCGGAGTCGATCACGACGGGAGGCGTCTGCGACCTGGCCGCGACCGCGTCGTAGATCTCGGCGAGCCAGGCGAACCCGATCTCGTCCCGGCCGAGGTCGGCGTTGAGCTTGAAGTGGGAGGCGATGGCCTGTTCGGGGTGACGGATGATGAAGGTGTGGGTCGCCTCCGTGAGGAAGCGCTCGTCGGCGAGCAGCCCGGGGTAGTGGAAGTCCGTGGTGTCCTTGAAAAAGACCGGCTCGCGGGCGGCCAGCTCACGCAGGGTAGCGATCAACTCGGCTTCTGTGCGCGCCGTGAAGGGGCCCACCTGCGCCTCGCCGAAATCGGCGACATGCGAGAACGGTTCGTGCACCACGGTGTAGTCGCCACGGGCGGCCATCATTCTCAGGAATGCGGTCGACCGGGAACGCGGCGCGCTCCACAATGCTAAAATCCGGGGCGCTTCCTGGGTTCCGTCGTTCATTACGCTGGCCTCCGCCTGTTCGTGGTCGTGCGGAAAGGATATGACGGTTCGCCGTCGATTTCCGCATGTGGGTCGCGGGTGGTTCGAGTGCGCCGATCGGCGCTTCACGCGAGCCCGGCGTGAGAGCGTGGATGGCTGGGCCATGACGCCATGACCTGCGAAGACTCGCCTGTCCGTGCCTGGTGGGCGTGGCTTGGAAGGAGGCGGCCGGGTCCGGATCCGCCGATTTCCGTATCCCGCGCGGACGCCTGGCGGAATTCGGTGGGCGGGCCCGGTACGGCGCGGTCTCCGGGGATCAGGACGCCGAATGCTCATCTGCCTGCCCGGCGGGCACCGGTTTCCCCGGACATTGCGCCGGATAGGCCAAGGGCCATCTCCTTGTGGCGATTACCCGGGCCTCCTCGTGGCGATTACGCGGGCTGTTCGCGCGTGTACACGGCAATGCCTCCGGCAATCCGAGCGGACGCGGGGCCGGCAATCTTCGCGCGTTCTCGCGGACGGTCGCCGTCGCGGGTGTGAACACGCGCCGCGTCTCCGGAGAACATCTCCCGCCGGGCGGCTCCCGCACGGCGGAACGGACCGGCTCATCGCGTCGTCCTGCGCGTCCCCGCATTCGCCTGGAACGCGCGGTCGTATTCGGCCGTTCATGCCGGGAATACGATGCACGGTGCCCGCCGCCGGCGCGCCGCCGGGTTCGGCGGAATGCTCTGGATTCAGCGCGACGGCGTTTCGGGGGCGGCCGGAGCGGTGAATGGGTGGATGCCGTGAACGGCGTCGGCGGAGGTGGCTCGCGGATGCCGTGAATTCCGTTACTCTGTGCGCCTCCGTTCGCGCCCGTGTTCACCTTGCGAATGCCTCGCGGAAATCGGTGTGACGGTGCCCGGAGAACTCGGAAGGCCGCCGGCCGCCGGTTCCGCCGGGGAATCATTTTCGGACGCCCTGGGAAAAAGGCCGCTCATTTGTCAGGAGGATTTCAGGCCGGACGGCCGGAGGCCTCGCGTCGCATTCCTCTCCATGCCTGCGTGCACGGGTGGTGAGGCCGTCCGTTTTCGGCGGTGGACCGGGTTCGGGTCCTCCGTATTCAGGCGGCGTGCACACCGGCGAACCGAATCGGGGAGATCGCCGGGCACGGTCGCCTGGACGGTCGAAACGGGTTAGGAATTCATGGCGCGGAATCCTCTGTGTCCGATTCGCGGTGCGGGGAATGCGCGGTGTGGGCGCTCGTCGACGTGCGCATTCGTACGTGGTACGACCTGCGGCGAGGTGGTGGGATGGGGGCCGGCGCATAGGGGGCAGAGGTCGGATCACTGGGGTGGCGGAATGTTCTCGTGGGGAGGCGGACCGCGTTCGCGGACCGATACCACCGGCCTGTGGGCGGCGGGCATCGCCGGTGGGGCCGGGACCGTACGGGAGTCGTACGGTGGAATGCCATGTTCAGAAGCCGGTCGGCGGTACGGCCTTCACGCGGCTCGCCGTGCGAGGCGGGCGGGGCGGGCGCCGTAAATCATGGTCGCCCGGGGACACGTCCGGGCGGCGGAACCCCCAGTAAGCGCAATTTGGGATATCGGTGCCATGATCGAACATATTGGCACATGTCGCCAAGGTCGCTTGATCGATTCCGTACCCGCGCGTCGCCCGCCCAGGAATGCGGCCCGGCCCTGAGGTCATGGCCAAAAAGGGGCGGCCACCTGGAACGTCCTCCTATGGACGGTCGTGAACGCGGCGACCGTGGAGCCTCGGACCCGGCTCTGATCGCGACCTCGGGGAATGTCGCCCGGATCGCGACCCGGGGACGCCCGCGCGCCGTGTGCGCGCGCCGCGAGCGTCATGGACGCCGGTTTTCGGACATCCCCTATTGAGGTTAAGTAGGTGGGGTCGATCCCGGATTAGAGGCGACCGAAATGCGTGAATTCGGTCCTGTCGTCAAGATTGACATGCGACGTCCACCGCCGGGATAATCTCCAGGTGCCATCCCTATTGCAAAATGTGACCTTCGACTGCGCGGTTCCTGTCAAGCTGGCGCGGTTCTGGAGCGAGGTCACGGGACAGCCCGTCGATGATTACGATTCCTTCTACGCGACGGTGACGCTGCCGAATGAGACGGTGCTCTACTTCGCCCGGGTCCCCGAGTCGAAGACCGTCAAGAATCGCGTGCATCTCTGCTTGCGGCCGGATGTCCTCCGCGACGTCGAGGTCGACCGTCTGATCGGAATCGGCGCGCGTTTGGTGGCCGATCGCCGTAGGCCCAACGGTCAGGGTTGGGTGGTGCTGGCCGACCCCGAGGGGAACGAATTCTGTGTTCTCCGCAGCGCCGCGGAGCGATGACGATTACGTAGCGTTTAGCTCCACTTACGCAGCGCAATAGCCGACTGCTCTTGAGACAAACTAAAGAACCAGGCTTGACAGAGTTCGGTCGCAGATGCAAGCTTCTCGTTAGGGCGGGCATGGAGATCCCTTTTGCTGGGGGTTTGTTCGGACTTGGGCGAGGTCGTGCGACGTCATTTGAATTCTTCGAATGACAAGGTATTCCGCGCAGGTTATGTGGGGGGACACCGCGCACGGGATGGTCGCCGGCAGGTGAACGGCTCTCGAAAAGGAACTTGCGCGAAAAGGAATTAGTGAGGTTCGCTTTGCTGCGAGTACCCGGGAAGCGAGAGAGACCGACCGAGGTCGTCGTCGAACAGACCAGTTCAGGGCAGGTGTTATAACCGTGCACTGTCGGGTCCTGATCTGCGACGAGACCACCCTGGTCAGGGACGGTCTGCGTACCTTGTTGGACGCGGAGTCCGACATCACCGTGGTGGACACCACGGACAGCGGGCAACGCGCGATCATGCTGGTCCGCACGTATCGGCCACACGTGGTGGTCACAGGCCTCACCCTGCAGGGCATGCTCGGCATCGAGCTGATCCGCCGCCTGCTGCGGGAGGAACTCGACCCCGTCCCCAGAGTCGTGGTGTTCGCCACCAACGAGCACGACGACACGCTGACTCACGACACACTCACCAATGTGCTGCACGCCGGCGCCAGCGGCCTGCTCACCCGCGAGACCAGTCGCGACGACCTCGTCGCCGCGATCAGGACCGTCGCCAGCGGACAGGCGATGCTCACCCCGCGGATGACGCAGCGCCTGCTGGACTGGTTCCGCCAGCACAAGACCGAGCCGGACGACATGCTGCAGCCGTACGCGGCCGCGCTCACCGAGCGCGAGCGCGAGGTGCTGCTGCTCACCGCGCGCGGGATGTCCACCGAGGACATCGGAGTGACCCTGTCCATCTCCGTGGCCACGGTCCGCACGCACATCTACCGGCTGCGCAACAAGCTTCAGTTGCGCGACCGCGCCCAGCTCGTGTCGTTCGCCTACCGCGCCGGCATGATGCAGACGGAGTACGACCTGGCCAACAACTGACCGGGCCAGACATGGCGGGCGACTGAAACGCTCAACAGGCCGTAGGGAAGGCCCCTCACCTCCGCCGGGGTGAGGGGCCTTCCGCGTGAAACCCGTCAGACCCGGGCCAGCGCCTCCTCCACCGCGTGCGCCACGCGCGGCAGGTTCCGCTCGTCGAACACGCTGTAGTGGTCACCGGACAGGGCCAGGTGGTGGAACTCGCCGGTCGACTGCCGCCGCCACGCCTCGGTGGTCGCCGCGTGCGCCCCGGCCATCAGCGCGTACACCGGGCCGTCGTACGGCGCCGGCGGGTGGTAACGGTACAGCGCCTCGGCGGCCCCGGCGAAGATGTGGTAACGGTCGGCCGTCTCCTCCTCCGACAGGTCCAGCGACACGCCGGCCCTGGCCAGCATGTCCGGAATCGGGCTGAGGCTGTCCAGCGGCTTGACCAGCCAGCCCAGTTCACTGGTCGGCACGCCCTGGAGCCGGGACACGTCGTAGACGAACTGCCGGCGCAGCTCCTCCTCGTCGGGCACGGCCACGCCGAGGTCCACGGCGTACTCGGCGTCGAAGATCATGACCGGCTGCCGGGCCCCGGTGCGCTCGGCGTGCTGCCGGGCGACCTCGAAGGCCAGGCAGCCGCCGAACGACCACCCGGCGAACACGCACGCCGACGGGTCCAGTTCCGCGGCCAGCTCGTCCAGGATGCGGGCGCCGACGTCGACCAGCCGCCGCTCGATCGGCTTGGCGCGGTCGCCGGGCCTGCTCAGGCAGCCGAGCACGGGGAACCCCTCGCGCAGCGCCCGGGTCAGCGGCACGTAGCAGAACAGCGCGCCGCCGCTCGGGTTCATCAGCACGAGGGTGCGCGGCTCGGTGCCGGGGCGCATGACCACGGCCTGGCTGTCGCGCACGGCCGCCGCCTGCGCCCGCCGCGCGAGCATCTGCTCGTACAGCTTGCGGCGCTCGGGGGACAGCTTGCTCAGCTTGTCCTCGTTGGGTTGGGAATCGGTGGAGGTCATCGGTTCTCCCCTTCGAGACGGGCGTTGACCTCGTCCTCCGACATGGACTCCAGCATCGTGAGCAGCTCGTCCTCGCTCATGTCGTCCATGCGCTGGGAGTCGACGATGCCGGCGATGTGCGCCGGGGTGGGGGACAGGAAGAAGTCCGCCAGCGAGATGCGCACCTTGAAGCGGCGGTTGATGGACGAGATGAGCTGGGCGGCCTGCAGGCTGTTGCCGCCGAGCTGGAAGAAGTCGTCGCCGACGCCGACGCGCTCGTTGCGCAGCAGCGGGCCCATGATCTCCTGGACCAGGACGCGCTCGGTCTCGGTCCTCGGCTGGGCCACCGGCCCGCTGCCCGCCAGCGGCTCGGGGTCCGGCAGCGCGCGCCGGTTCACCTTGCCGCTGCTGTTCAGCGGCAGCTCGGGCAGGTCGACGAAGTACGAGGGGATCATGTACGCGGGCAGCCGCCCGGCCAGGTGCTCGCGCAGCGCGTTCATGTCGAGCAGGTCCTTGCCGGAGGAGACGTACCCCACGAGGTGACGCTCGCCGGCGGCGTCCGCCCACGGCTCGACGGCCACCTGGGCGACGCCGGGGAAGGTGGCGATGCCCGCCTCCACCTCGCCGAGCTCGATGCGCAGGCCGCGGATCTTCACCTGCTGGTCGATGCGGCCGATGAAGACGATCCGCCCGTCGGACAGTCGCTTGACCAGGTCGCCCGTGCGGTACAGCCGCCCGCCGGGGGCGGTGCCGAACGGGTCGGCGACGAACTTCTCCTCGGTCAGCTCGGGCCGGTTCAGGTAGCCCCGGGCCAGGCCCTCGCCGCCGATGACCAGCTCGCCCGGCACGCCGCACGGCACCGGGTTGAGGTGCTGGTCCAGGACGTGCGCCACGTGGTTGGTCATCGGCAGGCCGATCGGCGGGGTGGTCTCCCAGGTGCCCGGGCACTCCTCGACGATCATCGTGACCGTGCACTCGGTGGGGCCGTAGCCGTTGAACAGCCGGCGGCCGGGGTTCCACCGGTTCACCAGCTCGGCGGAGAACGCCTCGCCGCCGACGAACACGATGCGCAGGGCGTCGAACGTCTCCGGCTCCAGCAGGTTCATCACGGCCGGGGGCAGGTCGATGACCGTGATGCCCGACCGCTCCATCAGCGCCTGGAGCCGCTCGATGGACAGCCGCTCCTCGTCGACCGCCAGGTACAGGCGGGCGCCGGTGAGCAGCGCGGAGAAGATCTCGAACACCGACACGTCGAAGTTGAGCGAGGCGAAGCCGAGGACGCGGTCGTCCGGGGTCAGCTCGAACAGTTCCTGGACGGTGTCGATGAAGTTGACGACGCTGCGCTGCTCGATCAGCACGCCCTTGGGCTGCCCCGTGCTGCCCGAGGTGTAGATGATGTACGCGACGTCGTCGGGGCCGGCCGTGGGCTGCGGGTCGGTGTCCGGCGCCGTGTTGAGCTTGTCGCCCATCTCGTCCAGGACGACGAGCTGGCGTCCCGCCTCGGCCACCCGCTCGCTGAGCGAGGAGTCGGTCAGGACGGCGAGCGCGTCGGCGTCGCCGAGGATCTGCGCGATGCGGGCGCTCGGGTTGGTCGGGTCGAGCGGCAGGTAGGCGGCGCCGGACTTCAGCACCGCCAGCACCGACACCACCAGGTCGGCCGAGCGCGGCAGCGCGAGCGCCACCACCTGGCCGGGCTTGGCGCCGAGGTCGATGAGGTGGTGCGCCAGCCGGTTGGCCCTGCGGTTCAGCTCGGCGTAGGTGACCGGGACCTCGTCGACGACCAGCGCCGTCTCCCCGGCGCGTTCGGCGACCCGCGCCTCGAACTCGGCGGTGATCGTGTTGTGGCGCACCTCCCGCTTGGGGCCGTCGCCGAAGGACAGGACGCGGTTGTACTCGCGATCGTCCAGCGCCTCGATCCACGACAGCGGGGTCTGCGGCGTGGCGCAGGCGTTGAGCAGGAACTGCCCGTAGTTGGCGGCGAACCGCTCGACGGTCTCGGCGTCGAACAGGTCGGTGTTGTACTCGCACTCGATGGTGGTCTGCTCGCCGTTGCGGGTCAGGCCCCAGGCCATGTCGAACCGGGAGGTCCCGGTGTGCGTCCCGACGATGCCGACCTCGATGCCGTCGAGCTGGATGGGCGGCGCGAAGTCGGTCACCGCGAAGGCGATCTGGAACAGCGGCTGACGCGACGGGTCGCGCGGCGGCCGGACGGCCTCGATCAGCTTGCCGAACGGGATGTCGCCGTGGCTGAAGGTGTCCTGGACGACGGTCCGCGTCCGGTCGATGACCTCGCGGAAGGTCGGGTCGCCCGACAGGTCGAACCGCAGGACGAGCTGGTTGATGAAGAAGCCGGTCACCGTCTCCAGCGAGCTGAAGCGCCGGTTGGCGTTCGGCGAGCCGATCACGACGTCGTCCTGGCCGCTGTAGCGCTGCATCATCGCGGCGAACCCGGCGGTGAAGATGTTGAACGGCGTGACGCCGAGCTTTCGGGCGAGCCCGTCCACGGCGCGGTCCAGCTCGGGCGGCAGGCTCGTCTGCATCCCGGCGCCATTGAACGTCACCTGGGTCGGGCGCGGCCGGTCGGTCGGGAACTCCAGGGTGGGGGCGTCGGCGAGCCGCTCGCGCCACCAGGTGTTCAGCTCCTCCAGCCGCTTGCCGGCCAGCCACTCACGCTGCCAGATCGAGTAGTCGGCGTACTGCACCGGCAGCTCGGCCAGATCCGGCCCGACGCCGTTCTTTCCCGCGCGGTACAGCTCGGCCAGGTCCCGGACCAGCGCCGTCGTCGACCAGCCGTCGAAGATCATGTGGTGCACGTTGAACAGCAGGTAGTGGTCGTCGGAGGCCAGCCGGTACAGGCGGATCCGCCACAGCGGCGCCGTCTCGATCGCGAAGGGGATGCGC
Source organism: Sphaerisporangium sp. NPDC051017 (assembly GCF_040683095.1). Classification (NCBI taxonomy): domain Bacteria; kingdom Bacillati; phylum Actinomycetota; class Actinomycetes; order Streptosporangiales; family Streptosporangiaceae; genus Sphaerisporangium; species Sphaerisporangium sp. NPDC051017. The sequence goes on along the minus strand of NZ_JBFBCI010000005.1, from coordinate 105,042 downwards.
GCCTCGATCTTGAGCAGCGACTCCACCTCCTGCTCGCTCGACGCCTCGACGATCAGCATCTCGACCGGCATCTCGGGCGCGATCACCTGAACCGGGGTGTTGTCGCGCTCGGTCACGCTGGTCCGCAGCGACTCGTGCCGGGCGACCAGCCCGGTGAGCGCGCCGCGCAGCGCCTCGACGTCCAGCTCGCCGCGCAGGCGGTAGCAGAACGGCATGCTGTACGTCGGCTCGTCGGGGGAGAGCCGGTGGTGCGTCCACAGGGGTTCCTGGTTGAAGGACAGCGGCACCGGTCCCGTGCCCTGCCGGGCCGTCGGCCCGAGGTTCGAGGCGGGCTCGGCCCCCGCGCGTAACTGGGCGAGTAAACGGGCGCGCTTGTCCTCGGGCAGCCTGGCCAGGCGTTTGAGCATCTCGGTCATCGGTTCCTCCGTGTCTGCACGGGAGCACTGCTGGTCGGTCCGGCCAGGGTCGATCTCCGCGCTTCGTGGTATGGCAGGTCGGACAGGTCGTTGAGGGCGCTGGAGAGAACCGCGATTCCCCGCAGGTAGTCGGCCAGCACGATGTGCTCGTCCTCGGAGTGGTCGAGGGAGCTGTCGCCGGGCCCGTAGGTGGCCATCGGCACGTCCCACACCTCGGCGAGCGTGTTCATGTCCGAGGTGGCGGTCTTCAGCTTGGCCGTGGCGCGTCCCTGCTGCTTGGCGATGCCGGCGAACAGCGCGCGGACCACGGGGTCGCGCCGGTGGGTGCGGCAGGCGGCCACCGAGTTGACGACGGTCAGCTCGCCCGCGCCGCCGAGCCGCTCGCGCAGGTCACGGACCAGGGCGGCCGAGTCGAAGTCCGGCGAGGTGCGTACGCTCATCTCCATCTCGGCGGCGGCCAGGCCTCCGTTGATCGACACCAGTGTCGCGGTGGGCTGGTCGAAGACGGCGTGGCCGGGCTGCGGCGGCAGCAGGTCCACCAGTGAGTTCCAGCAGCGGACCGCCAGCTCCGTCGCCTTGGGCACCGGGTTGCTCGGGTGGGTGGGCGGCACCGTCACCTGGTAGCGCATGTCCAGCTTGCCCTTGTAGCCGATGACGACGCTCGACCAGCCGCTCGGCTCGCCGACGATCAGCGCGTCCGGGGGGTTGTGGCTCTGCCGGATCGCCATCGCGCCCCGCGAGGAGGGCGTCTCCTCCTCCACGACGCCGATGACCACCACCTTGCCGCGGAACTCGGGTGTCCCCGCCGCAGCGCAGATCATCGCGGCGAGCGGGCCCTTGGCGTCCACCGCGCCCCGGCCGTACAGGCTGCCGCTGATGGAGCGGACGGGCAGCGTGCCGGGGACGGTGTCCATGTGGCCGAGCAGCATCACGGTCGGCCCGTCGCCCCGGACGATCTCGCCGACGGCGTTGCCGGTCTCGTCGACGTAGGCGCTGAAGCCGAGCTCCCGCATGATGGTGACCAGGGTGCGGGCGAGCACCGCCTCGTGGTGCGACGGGGAGTCGATCTCCAGCATGCGGCGGAGCAGCCCGATCGCGAAGGTCTCGCCAACCGGGCCTGCGCTGGGCCGATGATTCATCAGGGGCTCGTCTCCATGGTGTCGATGCGGTCCCGTCCCGCCAGGACGACCGTGGTCGCGGCGCCGTCCAGCGCGGCCGTCACCGGCCGGGGCCGGCGTCCGTCGGCGATCAGCGTCTCGGGCACCCCCGCCGTGAGGGCCTCGCGGGCGGCGATCAGTTTGAGTCCCATCCCGCCGGCGCGGTGGGCGGGCGGGTCGTGCGGGGAGAGTTCGACGACGGGCAGCACGGAGTCCGGGTCGGCGACGTCGGCGAGGACTCCGGGCGCGCCGGTCAGCATGACCAGCCGCGCGGCGCCCACCGCCGCGGCCACCGCGGCCGCGACCCGGTCGGCGTTGACGTTCACCGGGCGGCCGTCCTCGGCGAGCGCCGGCGGGGAGATCACCGGCACGAGGCCCGCGGCGAGCAGCGTGCGCAGCAGGCCGGCGTTCACGGAGGTGATCGTCCCGACCTGGTTGTCCCTGACCATCACGCGGACGCCGTCCACGACGGCGCGGTGCGCGGCCTTCCTGCGGGCGCGCAGCAGGCCGGCGTCCAGGCCGGTGAGCCCGACGGCGGGCACTCCGAGGGCGGCGAGCGAGGTGAGCAGCCGGGGTTTGGCCATGCCGGCGAGGGCCAGCGTGACGACCTCCAGCATGGCGGGGTCGGTGTAGCGGGCGGGCACGCCGTCGGGGGCGACCACCTGCCTGCTGGGCACGCCCAGCCGGGCGGCCAGCCGTTCGATGTCCGCCGAGCCGCCGTGCACCAGGATCAGCTCGGCGCCGCGCTCGCGCAGCGCGGCCACGTCGGCGCACACCTCGTCGGCCTCGACCGCGGCGTTGCCCCCGCACTTGACCACAGTGATGTCGGTCATGCCCGCCTTCCGTCAGTTGGGGTGGAGCCCGGCGAACGCGAGCCCGGCGCGCTCCGGCCAGCCGTACCGGATGTTCATGCACTGCACCGCGTTGCCCGCGCCGCCCTTGACGAGGTTGTCCAGCGCGGCGACCAGCACCACCGCCCGTCCCTGGCCCTCGGCCGGCTCGTCGTCGTCCACGGCGAAACCGACGTCGCAGAAGTTGGACCCGCTGAGGATCTTCGGCTCGGGCAGCCGGTACAGGCCGCGCTTCTGCGCCACCACGCGGACGAACGGCTCCTCGGCGTACGCGGCGCGGAACGCCGAGCGCACGGCCCGCTCGTCGGCGCCCGGCACCAGCCGTGCCCGGCACATCACCTGGACGCCGCGCACCGCCTCCACGCCGGTGGCGCTCATCCGGGCCGACAGGCCGGTCTCCTGGCCGATCTCCGCCTCGTGCCGGTGGCGGGTCGGGGCGAACACGCGCATCGCGCCGCTGCGTTCGGCGTGCAGGTTCTCCGAGCCCGCCGACGCGCCCGAGCCGCTGGAGCCGGTGCGCGCGTCGATCGTCACCTCCGGCTCCACCAGCCCGGCGGCGGCCGGCGGGTGCAGGGCGAGGATCGCCGCGGTGGCCATGCAGCCCGGGACGGCCACCCGGTCGGCCGTGCGCAGCTCGTCCCGGTGCAGCTCGGGCAGGCCGTACACGAACTCGGGCAGCAGGTCGGCGGCCTCGTGCGCCAGGCCGTAGTAGCGCCGATAGAGGGCCGGGTCCCGGAGCCGGAAGTCGGCCGACAGGTCGAAGACGCGCGGCGCGAGCTTCACGAAGCCGGCCATCCGGCCCATGGTCTCCTTGTGCGGCGTCGCCAGGAACAGCGCGTCGCACTCGTCCAGCTTCTCGGGGTCGGTGAACGTCAGGTCGGTGAGGCCGCGCAGGTTGGGGTGCGCGCCGTCCACCCGGCGTCCCGCGAGCCGGGTGGAGGTGACGGCGGCGACCTCGACCTCGGGGTGGCCGAGCAGCAGCCGCAGCAGTTCGCCGCCGATGTAGCCGGAACCGCCGACGATGGTCACCCGCGCCATTTGTGTACCCCGGTCAGCACGTGATCCACGATCCTTCCCGCCACGTCCACCCGATCTCCCATCGCGTGCTGGAAACCGGAGAACTCGACGGTGTCGTTGACCTCCAGGATCAGCAGCCTGCCGTCCTCGTCCTCCACCAGGTCGACCCCGGCGATGTCCGCCTCGGTCGCCCTCGCCGCGCCGTACACGAGCTTGGCCATGTCGTCGGTGACCTCGCACCGCTCGGTCACCGCGCCGCGCGCCACGTTCGTCCGCCACTCCTCGCTGCGCCGGTAGACCGCGCCCAGCACCTCGCCGCCGATCACCAGGGCGCGGATGTCGCGTCCCGGCTTGTCGACGAACTCCTGGACGTAGACCACGTGCGAGTGCGGGGAGGGCAGGGCGGCGATGTACTCCAGCACCGTCTCGGCGACCTGCCGATCGGGCACGAAGGTCACCAGCCGCCCCCACGAGCCCACCAGCGGCTTGAGCACCGCCGGGTAGCCGATCTCCTCGATCGCCGTCAGCGCCGCCGTGGGGGTCAGGGCCAGCGCGGTCCGGGGGGCCGGGAGCCCCGCGGACCGCAGCGCCATCGAGGTGCGCCACTTGTCGCCGCACACCTCGGTGGCGCGGGCGCTGTTCACCACGAGGGTGCCCACCGCCTCTAGGCTGTGCGCCGCGTACGCCGCGCGGACATGCCCGATCTCCCGGTTCAGTGCCCGATCCCACGGCAGCGGCGCGATGTCCGCCGAGCTCCACATCGTCCGGCTGTCCACGTGGACGTACGAGACGGCCCGCCGGTCCAGCGCGTCGAAGATGCGTTTCTCGTCGGTGCGGATCCGGGAGGCGACCACGGCGAGGGTGCCGGGCGAGGTCACTCTCCCCAGTCCTCTTCCACTTCGGGGGCGAGCCCGACCAGCGTCGGCTCCAGAGAAAGGATCTCCAGCTCCGCGTGGCAGTCACCGCATTCCAGAATCTCGTTGAGGCGTGGCGCGTCGGGCAGGTCGACCGTGGCCTCGCACTCGGGGCAGGCGATCATGGGGTTCTCCTCTTCTCCGTCATGGACTCGGGCGGGTCTGTGTGCCGGGCACGGTGGCCGTTCCCGCAGGCCCGGCGAGCCCGGCGAGTTTGGCGCGCATCCGGGCCGTGACGCCTTCGGCGGTGATGCCGTTGTCCGCCATCAGCCGCTCCTGGCCGCCGACCGTGTCGACGAACCGGTCGGGCATGGCGATCCGCAGCAGCGGGCGCGGCGCGTGCTCGGCCAGTTCCTCGGCCACGGCCGATCCGAGGCCGCCGGCCGGCCAGTGCTCCTCGACCGTGACCACCAGCCGGGCGCCGGCCGTCGCGGCGGTCAGCGTCGCGGTGTCGAACGGCTTGAGCGTGTGCGCGTGCAGCACGCCCACGTCCAGCCCGTCCTCGGCGGCGAGCGTCTCGGCGGCCTCCAGCGCGGCGAGCACGGGCAGCGGGCCGGCGCACACCAGCACCACCTCGCCGCCGTCGCGCAACCGCTGGATCAGGCCGAGCACCGGCGGCGGGGTGTCCTCGGGCAGCGACGGGGTCGGCTTGCGGCCGAGCCGGACGTACACAGGGCCGGGCAGCTCGGCGACCTGGCCGAGCAGCGCGCTGGTGGAGGCACCGTCGGCCGGGACGACCACGGTCATGTTCGGCAGGACCCGCATCACGGCCAGGTCCTCCAGCGCGTGGTGCGTCGGGCCGAGGTGCCCGGCGGAGACGCCGCTGTGCGTGGCCATGATGCGGACCGGCAGCCCGTTGTACGCGATGTCGATCTTGACGGCCTCCAGCGCGCGGGCACCCGCGAACGCGGCCATCGTGTTGACGTACGGACGCCAGCCGGAGGCCGCCATGCCCGCCGCCACGCCCATCAGCGTGTGCTCGGCGATGCCCAGGTTGATGTACCGGGCGGCGGCGTCGCCGAAGTCGACGCCGGAGAACAGGCCGGTGTCGGTGTCCAGGCACACCGCCGTGGAGTCGGCGCCCATCCGCTCGACCAGCGCGTCCCGGTACACCGTCCGGGTGGCCGCGGCGCTCATCGTTCACCCGCCCGCAGCGCGCGGACCGCCCGGGCGTGCATCCGCTCGGACAGGGTGGCGTAGTGGCTGTGGACCTTGCCCGCGACCATCGGCAGGCCCTGGCCCTTGACGGTGCGGGCGACGACGAGGCTCGGGCGTCCCGGCTCCCAGGGCGCCGAGGCCAGCGCCTCGCGCAGCGCCTCGTGGTCGTGGCCGTCCACCTCGCGGACCGCCCAGTTGAAGGACCGCCAGCGCTCGGCCATCGGCTCCAGCGGGGCGATCCCCTCGGTCTCGCCGGTGAGCTGGAGGCCGTTCCTGTCGACGACGGCCACCAGGTTGTCGGCGCCCTGGGCTGAGGCGGCGATGGCGGCCTCCCAGCAGGACCCCTCCTGCAGCTCGCCGTCGCCCATCAGCACGAACGCCCGGTTCGTCCGGCTGGCGAGCCGGGCCGACAGCGCGAAGCCGAGGCCGAGGGCGAGCCCGTGCCCCAGCGAGCCGGTCGGCATCTCCACGCCGGGGACGGCGCGCACGGGGTGGCCCATCAGGCGCCCGCCGGGACGGGCGTACGTCTCCAGCTCGGACACGGGGAAGTAGCCGCGCTCGGCGAGCGTCGCGTACAGGCCGATCGCGCCGTGCCCCTTGCTGAGCAGGAAAACGTCCCGGGCGGGGTCGTGCGGCGCGGCGGGGTCGCAGCGCAGGACCGAGAAGTACAGGACGGTGAGGATGTCCGCGCTGGACAGCGAGCCGCCGAGGTGCCCGCCCTCGGGGCCCGCGCACATGTCGACGATGTGGCGGCGGATCCGCAGGGCGGTCTCCCGGAGGAACTCGGAGTCCGGTGCGGCGCCCGTTTCCGGGGTCGTTTCCACGGCCACCGGCGGGCTCGTCTCGGCGCCGGTGTCGGCGCCCGCGACGGCGGTCACCGGGCCGACTTCGCGATCGCGGCGGCCATGTCCAGGTTCGCCCAGACCTTTTCGAAGCCGTCGGCGTACCGTTGCAGCGCGGGTCCGGCGTCCGGGTTGAGGTGGCGCTTCTGCAGCGTGAGCGAGTCGGCGATGACCTGCGTGGCCACGGGGTGCTCGGCGTCGGCGACCGGGTCGCCCGCCGTCCACGGGTAGCCGGAGCCGTAGCCGATCCGGTCGGTGAAGACCTTCTGCTCGGGCAGCGCGAGCAACTGGTAGCGGGACACGGGCACGCCCTCGGCGCGCAGCAGGCGGTGCAGCGCCGCGCGGAACGCCTCGGGGCGCACGTCCGGCAGGCCCGCCGCGGCCGGGTCGAAGCGGAAGCGCAGGATGTGCCACGCGTGCGTGACGTCCCCGGCGCAAGTGGGGACGATCAGGCCGGGCAGCTCGGCCAGGCGGGCGAGCAGGGCGGTGACGTTCTCGCGCCGGGCGGCGTCGTAGGCGTCGAAGCGTTCCAGCTGGGACAGCGTGAACGCCGCCTGCACCGCGCTCAGCTTGTGGTTCCAGCCGAGGATGTAGGAGATGTAGTCGCGGTCGCGGCCGGCCTCGATGACCTCGCCGAACTGGCGGGTCATCCGGGCCGTCTCCGCCACCTTGTCATCATTTATCGTGACAAGGCCGCCCTCGCCGCAGGTCGGCAGGTTCTTGGTCACCTGGAGGCTGAACGCGGCGGCGTCGCCGAGCGAGCCGACCGGGCGGCCCTTGTAGTACGCGCCGTGCGCCTGCGCGGCGTCCTCGAGCACCGCCAGGCCGTGGCGGCGGGCGATCGCGTTCAGCGCGTCCATGTCGGCGGGGTGGCCGTGCAGGTGCACCGGCAGGATCGCCGCGGTGCGCGGGGTGACCAGGGCCTCCACCGCCGCCGGGTCCATGTTGAACGTGACCGGGTCGATGTCGGCGAAGACCGGGATCGCCATCTGGTGCAGCGGGGCCAGCCCGCTGGCGATGAAGCTCAGCGCCGGGACGATCACCTCGTCGCCCGGGCCGACGCCGAGCGCCGCGAGCGCGAGCTGGAGCGCGGTGGTGCCGTTGGAGGTGCCCACGCAGTGCGCGGCCCCCGTCCGCTCGGCCCACCGCCGCTCGAGGACCGACACCGCCGTCTCGCCGTCGGTGTCCGACACCAGGGCGGCCCCGTCGAGCACGCCGAGCACCGCGGCCCGGTCGTCGTCGGTGATCACGGGCCAGGGCGGGTTGCGCAGCTCTCTCGGCACGGCGGGCCTGCCGCCGAACGCGGCCAGCCGCCGATCCCTGTCGCCGGCCGCGCCGCGGTCTCGCCCGGGCGCCGCGGCGCCGGGCATGGTCTCTGGGCTGGTCAAGGTGTCCCCTCCAGGGCTGGGAAGGCCGTCACAGGAACCCGGCCGCCTCGCGCAGTCCCGCGACGGCGGCCTCGTACGCGGCGACGAGGCGTCCCCCGTGCCGGGCCAGGTCGGGCGCCGCCGCGGCGGGATCGCGCCTGCCGTGCGCGGCGGTGATCCGCACCCCCGTCCAGGCGTGCGCGACGTGCTCCGCCAGCCGGCCCGCCTCCCGCAGCGCGGGCAGCTCCCAGCGCGTCCCGCAGGAGCGCAGGAACTCGGCGTGCAGCGCGGCCTGGGCCTGCATGCCCCACCCGAACGGGTACGCCTCCTCCAGGGCGCGGGCGTCGCCGGCGCGGGCCCGGTCGGCGAGGCTCGTGGTGAAGTCCCGCACGCCCGCGAGGCCGCCCCAGCCCGCGGTGTCCCGGTCGGCCTCGAACCCGGCGACGCCGGCCGTGAGGACCTCGCGGACGAACGCGGGGGTGGTCGCCGGGGCGTCCCCGACGGTGACGGTCAGGTAGCGGCCGCCGATGGCGGAGTCGCTGAAGAACGCGTCCTGCACGTCCTTGGGGTTGGCCGAGGTCCACGCAGCCAGCAGCGCGTCGACCGGGATCGGCCCGGCGTGCGCGGGCGGCATCGCGTCGCTGACGTACGCCTGCCCGGCCGCCTCGTCCAGGCCGTACACGACGATTAGGTGCGCGGCGTGGACGTCCTGGTAGGCGGGACGGAACGGCAGGTGGAAGTTGTCCACCGCGATGACCGGGTGGTGCCCGTCCTTGAGCGCGCGCCGCACGTCCTCCAGCGGGTCGCCGGGGTCGGCCGGGCGGTGCCAGGTGGTGGACAGGCCGTGGTGCGGCGCCAGGCTGCGGCCGAGGTCGCCCGGGTACCGGCAGGGGTAGTAGAACTCCTCGGAGGTGACGTCCCCCGGCTTGAACAGGAACTCCCAGTGCGCGCCGAGCGCGTCCACCGGGTCGCGGCCCTCGCGCAGCAGCGCGGCGGCGAGCGTCGACTGCAGGCAGCTGATCAGGTCGCGGTACCACAGCGCGGGCGCGGCGGGTGGCGTCGTGCTCATGACCGCTCCGCCACGGGCTCGCCGGGCGTCTGCAGGGTCATCGCGAACACGTGGATCGCGATGTTGCGCGGCAGCCGCAGGCCGCGCAGGGGCGCGCGCCGGGTCACCGGGACCCGCTGGCTCCACATCAGGGCCTCCACCCGTGGCTGCACGTGGTGCGGGTAGTGCATGACCGGCGTCTCGAACGCCTTGGCCTCGCCGAACGCCGCGTGCGCCCGCGCCCAGAAGTCCGACACGCGCAGCGACTCGAAGTCCACCTCGCCGCCGGCGAAGTGCAGCGCCACGGTGTCCTCGGTCCGCCGTTCGGCGGCGGTCAGCAGGTGGATCCAGTCGTATCGGCCCTCGGGGAGTTCGACGTACTGGCCCGCGCAGCGAATGTTGTCGCCGGCGGGATCCGGTCCGCCGAAACGGAATGGCACCCCGTCCACCTCCACCTGCGCGCCCGGTGGCGGCAGGTATTCGGCCGGAAACGAATTACGCCACACGTTGAAACCACCTGATCCGGTCTCTCCGGCCGCCGAAATCCCGCGATTGTTCCAATGCTCCGTCAAGTCGACGGGCCGCAGGCTCGTCATGGTGACGACGGATAACGGCAGGACACCGGTTTTCACCTCAGAAACCATGTCCACGTAACCTCCGTCAACGATTCAACCCCGCCGGGGAGAATGCTCCACTTGCCGCGAATCTACAAGTCGGGCACTCGGGTACACATCCACATGAGCGGGACTCCCGCCGACGCCACCCGTTGATGCCGTGCGCCGCCGATGGCACGCCGCGATGAGATTTGGCGGCGCGATTCAACGCCGTGATGACAACGCGACCGCGCCGCGCCGTCTCACTTGTCCTTCTCGGCGACGAGCGCCGCCTCCACGAGCGCCACCGCGAGGCTCTCCACCGTCGGCCCGGCGTAGAGCATGCGCATGGGCACGTCGATGCCGAAGCTCCTGCGCAGCCGCGCGGTGAGCCTGGCGGCGAGCAGGGAGTGGCCGCCGAGGTCGAAGAAGCTGTCCTTGATGCTGATCGGGCCGCGCCCGAGCACCTTGCCGAACAGGTCGGCGAGCAGGCGCTCGACGTCGTCCCGGGGCGCGACGAACTCGGCCTCCGAGGTGCCGAGGTCCCGGACGGTGGGCTTGGGCAGGGCGCCGCGGTCGACCTTGCCGTTCGGGGACAGCGGGATCTCGGTCAGCGCCACGTACATCGTGGGCAGCATGTACTCCGGCAGCCGCTCGGCCAGGCGGGCGCGCACCCGGCCACCCGGCTCGGGGTCGCCCCGGTACACCAGGTAGGCCACCAGCGCGGGCTCGCCCCGGTTGTCCTCCCCGAGCACGACCACGGCCTGCGCGACGCCGGGGTGGTCCAGCAGCGCGGCCTCGATCTCGCCCAGCTCGATCCGGGAGCCGTTCAGCTTGACCTGGTGGTCGATGCGGCCGAGGAACTCGACGACGCCGTCCGCGCGCCAGCGGGCCAGGTCGCCGGTGGCGTACAGCCGCCTGTCCGGGTCCTCGGGGTCGGCCACGAACTTCTCGGCGGTCAGCTCGGGCCGGTTGAGGTAGCCGCGGGCGAGCTGGACGCCGCCCAGGTGCAGCTCACCGGCCATGCCGACGGGCATCCGGTTGCCGTGCGCGTCCAGGACGTGGACGGTGGTGTTGGCGATCGGCGCGCCGATCGGGGTGATCGCGTCCTGCGGGCCGCAGGTCCACCGGGTGACGTCGATGGCCGCCTCGGTCGGCCCGTACAGGTTGTCCAGCCCGGCGGACAGGCCCGAGGCGAAGAACCGGCGCGCCAGGTCCGCCGACAGGGCCTCGCCGCTGCACACCACCTGGCGGATCGACCCGCACTTCGACAGGTCGGCGAACTCCAGGAACAGCGCGAGCATCGGCGGCACGAAGTGCAGGAACGTCACCCGCTCCGCCTCGACGACCTCGCCGAGGTACTCCATGTCCTTGTGCCCGTCCGGCTTGATCACGACCAGCCGGGCGCCGGCGATGAACGGCCAGAAGAACTCCCACACCGAGACGTCGAACCCGCAGGGCGTCTTCTGCATCACCGCGTCGCCGGGGCCGAGCCGGTAGGCCTCCTGCATCCACAGCAGCCGGTTGAGCAGGCCCGCGTGGGTGTTCATCACGCCCTTGGGCATCCCGGTGGAGCCCGAGGTGTAGATCACGTACGCGAGGTCGGCGAGGCCCGGCGCCCCTTCCTGGGCCTCGGCCGGCAGGTCGTCCAGCCCCTCGGCCGGGTCGTCCAGGCAGACCGGGCGCAGGTCGGGGACGTTCAGCCGGGCGGCCAGGGACCGGCGGGTGAGCAGCACGCGGGCCCCCGCGTCCCCGGCCATGAACATCAGCCGGGCCGGCGGGTACTGCGGGTCGAGCGGCAGGTACGCGCCGCCCGCCTTCAGCGTCGCCACCAGGGCGACCACGAGCTCGACCGACCGCTCCAGGTGCACCGCGACCACGGAGCCGGGGCCGACGCCGAGCGCGCGCAGGCGGTGGGCGAGCCGGTTGGTGCGTTCCTCCAGCTCACGGTAGGTGACCGAGGTGCCTTCGAACCGGATCGCCACCGCGTCGGGGGTGGCGCGGGCCTGGAGGGTGATGAGCTCGGGCACGGTGTGCGCCGTCGGGTAGTCCACCTCGGTCGCGTTCCAGCCGTCGACGGTCTCCCGCTCGGCGGCGGTGAGCAGCGGCAGGCGCGAGACGGGCAGCGCGGGGTCGGCGGCGGCGCCCGCGAGCAGCGTCGCGACGTGGCCGGCCAGGCGCCGGGCGGTGTCCTCGTGGTAGAGCGCGCGGTCGTGGCCGGCCAGGACGCGCGGCTCCGTACCGGCGCCATCGGGGTCACCGAAGCCGTCGAGCGTCACCGACAGGCCGTCCGCGGTGAACGCCGCCTGCCGCTGGTCGAGCTTGAGCCGCCCGAGCAGCTCCGCGAAGCCGGGATCGCCCGAAAGGTCCGCCTGGACGGTCTCGGCGCCGGGCTCTGGGCCGGTCTCTGGGCCGATCTGGATGGGGATGTCCGCCCGGCCGGTGTACCGGTGCAGGACGGCCGCGAACCCGGCCAGCGCCACCGCCCCCAGGCTCGCGCCGCCGTGTGAGGCGAGCGCGCGGACGGCCGCCGCGTCCGCCTCCGGCAGGGCCAGTTCGACCGTGCCGTCCGGCGCGGGCCGGCCCGCGCGCCGGGGCTCGTCCGTCCATAGCTCGAAGTGATCGGTATCTGGCATGGCTGTGACCTTCCCCCGCACGGGAATCTCCGCCGAGCGCGTCGCGCGCCCTCGTACTGCTTTCGGAACCGTCACCGTACGCCATGGCGCATGAACCTTGGAATACGTGATCCATTGGTATGAAGGCAGCCTGGTTTCACCTCTCACCGGATGACGTTGCAAGTTTCTTGGCCGATCCCGCCTTTCGGTTAAGCGCACCGTTTCGCCGAACTTCACGCGCTCACGGATGCCGGTTCTGCGCGCCGATCCCTAGTGTGGATCGTGGAACCCTGGAAAAGTCGGTGCGGAAATGGGATGAGCATGAGCGAGCTACATGACGATTTTGCGCGGCAACCCGGTGACCATCGGACGGAACTGCTGAACCGCTTGAAGTCGGAGAAGCAGCGGAGCGCCGCCGTCATGCAGCCGAGGCAGAGCGGGGACACCGCGCCGCTTTCCTTTTCCCAGGAATCGCTCTGGTTCCTGGACCAGTTCGCCCCCGGCCAGTCCACCTACAACGTCCCCGGCGCGTTCCGGATCGGCGGCGACCTCGACGTCGAGGCGTTCCGCGCGGCCTTCGCCGACGTGGTCGGCCGGCACGAGTCCATGCGCACGAGCCTTCACGACCGCGACGGCGAGGGCCTCCAGCGGATCCACGCCACGGTGCCGGTGGAGGTGCCGGTCATCGAGCCGGCCGGGTCCACCGCCGACGAGCGACTCGCCGCCGCCAGGAAGCTGGCGACCGACGCCGCGCGTGAGCCGTTCGACCTGACGGCCGCGCCGCTGTGGCGGGTCATGCTGTACCGGATCGACGAGGGTGACCACCTGCTGGTGCTGGTCGTCCACCACGTGATCTGGGACGGCTGGTCGATGGGCGTGTTCTGCCAGGAGCTCGCCGCGTTCTACGGCATCAGGACCGGCGTCGAGGGCATCGAGGCGCCCGAGCCGCCCGCCCTGCAGTACGCCGACTACGCCACCTGGCAGCGCGACTGGCTGCAGGGCAAGGTGCTGGAGGAGCTGAACGGGTACTGGCGCGACCGGCTGACCGGCGCCCCCGTGGTCGAGTTCCCCACCGACCGCCCGCGCCCCGCCGAGGCGACCTTCGACGGCGCCACCCTGCACCACTCGACGCCCATCGACGTGATGGAGGACCTGCACGGCCTGGCCCGGGAGACCGGCACCAGCACCTTCGCGGTGTACCTGGCGGCGTTCCTCATCGTCCTGCACCGCCACACCGGCCAGGAGGACCTCACCGTCGGCTCGGCCGCGGCCAACCGCAGCCGCACCGAGGTCGAGCGGATGATCGGCTACTTCATCAACATCCTGGTGCTGCGCACGGACCTGTCCGGCGACCCCACCGTCCGCCAGCTCATCGGCCGCGTGCACGACGTCGTCCAGGGCGCGATGGCCCACGGCGAGCTGCCCTTCGACCGGGTGGTGGACGTCGTGCGCCCGCCCCGCGACCCGGCCCGCACCCCGCTGTTCCAGATCGGCTTCGGCCTGTCGAACCTGGCCGAGCCGCCCCGGCTGCCCGGCCTGACCGTCGTCCCCGAGTCTCCGGACCTGGACACCGCCCGGTTCGACATGACCTGGGGCCTCATGGAGACCACCGACGGGCTGATCTTCACCCTGGAGTACAACACCAACCTGTTCGACGCCGACACGATGAACGCGCTGGCCGGGCACTACAAGCAGGCCCTGCGCGCGCTCATCCCGTTCCTCAACACGCCGATCTCCCGGGTGCCGGTGATCACGCCGGCCGAGCGGGAGGAACTGCTCACCAAGTGGAACGGCCCCACCCGCCCGAACGCCACGACCACGCTGCCGCAGGAGTTCGAACTCCAGGTGGAGCGGGACCCGGCCGCCGTGGCCGTGGTCGCCGGCGGCACGGAGATGACGTACGGCGAGCTGAACGGCCGCGCCAACCGCCTGGCCCGCCTGCTGGCCGAGAACGGCGTCGAGCGGGGCGGCCGGGTCGCGCTGGCGATGCCCCGCGACCACGACCTGATCGTGTCGATGTTCGCGACGCTGAAGGCCGGCGCCGCCTACGTTCCCATCGACAGCTCCCACCCGCCGCAGCGCGTGGCCGGCATGCTCGCGGACGCCGCGCCCGCCGTGGTGCTCTCGCACAGCTCCGTCGCCGGTAATCTGCCCGAGGGCGGGCCGAAGGTGCTGGTCCTGGACGAGCTCGCCGACACCCTCGCCGGGTACGACGACACGAACCTCGACTACGGGCCCGGACTGAAGGACATCGCGTACGTCCTGTTCACCTCCGGGACGACCGGCAGGCCCAAGGGCGTGCTCATCGAGCACCACTCGGTCGTCGAGTTCGTCGATGCGATCTCGGAGATGTTCGACATCGTGCCGAGCGACCGTATCGTGGCGTTCGCGTCGCTCACCTTCGACGTCTCGGTGTTCGAGATCTTCACCGCGCTGTGCCGCGGCGCGCGCATCAACCTCGTCCGCGACGAGGAGCGCCTGGACATGGAGGCGCTGCAGAAGCTGATCGAGGAGACCCGCACCACGATCATCGACCTGCCGCCGCCGGTGATGGCCCTGCTCACCCCTGAGCGCTTCACCGCGGCCCGCCTGGTGATGGTCGGCGGCGAGATGTTCAACGGCGAGCTGGTGAACCGGTGGAACCGGCGCCGCCGCCTGTTCAACGGCTACGGCCCCACCGAGTGCACGGTCGCGATGGTGTACTACGAGTGCATCGGCCACTTCGAGTCCGGCCCGCCGATCGGCCTGCCGTACGCCAACCACGTCGCGCACGTCGTCGACCAGCACATGGAGCTGCTGCCGTACGGCGTGGCGGGCGAGCTGGTCATCGGCGGCGTCGGCCTCACCCCCGGGTACCTCAACGACCCGTTCCTCACCCAGGCCAAGATCGTGCACGACCCGTTCGGCACCGCGCAGGGCGGCCGGCTGTACCACACCGGCGACCTGGTCAAGCGGCTGCGCAACGGCAACCTGCTGTGCCTCGGCCGCATCGACGCCCAGGTGAAGATCCGCGGCCAGCGCATCGAGCTCGGCGAGATCGAGACCGTGCTCGCCTCCCACCCCGACGTCGGCCAGGTGTCGGTGCAGGCGTGGACCGACGAGGTCGGCGAGAAGCACCTGGTGGCCTACGTCAGCTCGGCCGCCGGGACCAGCCCCGAGGTGACGCTGCTGCGCGGGTACGTGTCCGAGCACCTGCCCCGGCACATGGTGCCCGCGTACGTGGTGCTGCTGGAGCAGCTCCCGCTGACCGTGGCCGGCAAGGTGGACGCGCGCAGGCTGCCCGCCCCCGACGAGAGCGCCAGGACCGGCGGCGTCTCGGCCGAGCCCACCACCGAGACCGAGCGGGTGCTGGCGGAGGAGATCTTCGCCCCGCTGCTGCGGCTCAGCAAGGTCGGCATCCACGACAACTTCTTCGAGATCGGCGGCAACAGCCTGCAGGCCACCCAGCTCGTGTCGCGGATCCGCGACCGGTTCGGCGTGGACCTCGGCCTGGCCGAGTTCTTCCGCTCGCCCACCGTCGCCCACCTCGGCGGCGTGGTGGACGCGCAGAAGCAGGAGTCGATGTCGGACGAGGAACTGCTGGCGCTGCTGGAGCAGATGCCCGAGGACGAGGTGGCCAAGCTCCTCGGCGACCAGGAGGGCGACGGCTCCGCATGAACTTCGGAGAGAGTGACGCCGAGCGCGCGCTGCGTGCCGAGGTCCGCGAGGTCCTCGGCACGCCCCCCGTGCGGGCGGCCCTCGACGACCTCGCCCGAGTGACGGCCGCGGGCGAGCGCGAGCCCGACGTCCGCCCGCTGTACCGCGCCATCGCCGCGCACCGCCTGTTCGCGGCGAGCTGGCCCGAGGAGTACGGCGGGCGCGGCGTCAGCCACCTGGAGGCCGCGGCGGTGATCGAGGAGCTGGTGCGCGGCGGCATGCCCGACATGCTGCAGGTGCTCAGCGTCCAGATCGTCGGCCTGTTCCTGCTGGAGGCGGGCTCGGACGAGCAGAAGGCCCGCTACCTGCCCAAGCTGGCGAGCGGCGAGCTGTTCGCCACCGTCCTGTACACCGAGCCGGAGGTCGGGTCCGACCTGGCCTCGCTGCGCGCCGCCGCCGTCCGCGACGGCGACGGGTACCGGCTCTCGGGCACCAAGGTGTTCGGGTTGAAGAGCGGCATGAGCGACATCGGCCTGTGCGCCGTCCGCACCGGGACCGGCACCACCAAGTACGAGGGCATCAGCCTGTTCCTGGTGGACCTGCACGCCGAGGGCGTCACCCGCGGCCACATCGCCGGCCTCGCCGACGAGCAGTACGACCGCGTCGAGCTGGACGGCGTGTGGGTGGGCGCGGACGCGCTGCTGGGCGCGGAGGGCGAGGGCTGGTCCCTGCTCACCCGCTGCCTGGCCATCGAGCGGACCGGCCTGGACTACTCGCTCAAGGCCGCCCGCTGGTACGACGCCACGCTCACCGGCCTGATCCCCGAGACGACCGACGACGCGCTGCTGGAGGAGGTCGGCAGGTACGGCGCCGCCGTCGACGCCGGTCGCCTGCTCGCCTGGAGCACCATCAGCCAGCTAGGCCGCGGCCCGCTCGACCCGACGTCGGCCGCCATCAGCAAGTACCACACCAGCGAGACCGCGGCCCAGGTCGCGATCTGGGCCGCGCTCGTGCACGGCCACGGGTACGGGCTGCGCGCGCTGAGCCCGGAGAAGGCCGCCGTGCTGGAGGCCGGGTACCGCGAGAGCCCGGGCCTGACCCTCTCGGCCGGGACCTCGGAAATGATGCTGGAGCTGGTCGCGAGCTCGGCCTTCGACCGGCCTGACGTGATCGGGGGTGCCGGCGGTGGATCTGAAATCTGATCCCGTCCTGGAACGGATCGCCGGAACCGTACGCGAGGGCCTGAGCGTCGCCGAGCCGGGCCGCGACGGCACCTCGGCGCTGGCCGCGCTCGCCGACATGGACGGGTTCGCCTTCGCCGCCGCGATCGACCTCGGCGGCTTCGACCTCGGCCTGTCCTGCGGCGTCACGATCGCCGTCGAGCTCGGCCGCCGCGCGCTGCCCGACGTCTACTCCGGCGGCATGCTGGTGGTGGACTCGCTCGCCGAGGCCGGCGAGGACGCGCCCGGCGCCGACGTCGCGGCCGCGGTGGTGGCCGGCAAGCAGGTCGTGGTGGCGGCCGGGCTGGACCAGGTCTGCCGCCCGACGGCGGTCCGGGCCCGGCGGTCCGAGGGCGGCTGGCGTCCGTCCGGCGCCGTCACGGTCGAGGACGTCCACCCCGACCAGGCGTGCTGCGCCGCCTTCCGCGCCGAGGAGGGCGACGGCGAGGTCCTGCTCGCCGTCCTGCCGTCCACGGTGTGGCGGGGCGCGGCCGGGCCGGCCTACCCGTGGAGCGGCCCGGTGGAGAGCCCGGCCGCCCTGTCCCTGGACGAGGTCACCGTCACGTCCGGCCAGGTCGTCGGCGGCCTCGGCGCGGGACGCCCGCTGTCGGACCCGGCCGGACTGCTGGCCCGGCACCGCGTGCGCCAGGCCGGGTACCTGCTCGGGCTCGGGTTCGGCGCGCACGCGCTCGCCGTCACCCACACGGCGAACCGGCGGCAGTTCGACCGGTTCGTACTGGACAACCAGGCCGTCGCCTTCCCCCTCGCCAAGGCCAGGATCGACCTGGAAGCCGCGCGGCTGCTCGTGTACCGGGCCGCCTGGCAGGCCGACGCGGGGGAGCCCTTCTCCCGGGAGGCGGTCGAGGCGCTGGCCTGGACCGCCGAGGTGGCGCTGCGCACGATCAGGATCTCGGTCCAGGCGCACGGCGCGCGCGGGCTCACCCTGGGCGCGCCTGTGCATCGCTTCTTCGAGGTGATCAGGTCCGCGGCGACCCGCCTCGGGCCGCCCGGCGCGCTCTGGCAGGAGGCGGGCCGGCACCGCCTGGCCGCGATCCACCCGGCCGCGGCCTCCTCGGACGCGGCGGCTCCCTCAGATGAAAGGCAGAGCTAGATGCGCTTGACCGACGCGGGCGCGAAATCCGTATCCCTGGACGAGATCGATCTGTACGGCACCGAGCTCTACCGCTCGGGCGACCCGCACGCCGCCTGGCGCACGCTGCGCGAGACCGCCCCGGTGTGGCGCCAGGAGGCCCCGGACGGGACGCCCTTCTGGTCGGTGACCCGCTACCGCGACGTCGTGGACATCCTGCGCGACACCCGGCGGTTCAGCTCCGAGCACAGCACCATGCTCAGCGTCCTGGAGCGGGACACCGCCGCGGGCCAGGCCATCCACCTGATGGACCCGCCGCGCCACGGCCAGGTGCGCGGGGCCACGATCAGCGCGCTGTCCATCCGCGTGATGCGCCGGCACGAGCCGAAGATCCGCGAACGGGTCGCCAAGCTGGTCGCCGGGGCCATCGCCGAGGGGCAGGCCGACATGGCGAAGCTGGTCACCATGCTGCCGATGCTGGTGGCCGGGGAGCTCATGGGCATCCCGCAGGACAAGTGGACCGAGGCCGCGCACTGGACGGTGGCCAGCATGGCCCCCGAGGACCCGGCGTTCTCGATCGGCGACGAGGCCGCGACGCTGCGGGCCGCCCACGTTTTCCTGTTCTCGATGTTCATCGAGCTGATCCAGGACCGCAGGGACGAACCCGGCACCGACGACCTGATCTCGCTGCTGCTCGGCATGGAGGTCGACGGGCGTCCCGCCACCGACGAGGAGGTCCTCGTCAACTGCTACGCCTTCATCATGGGCGCCAACCCGACGATCCCGCAGGCGTCCTCGCACCTGGTGCTCACCATGGCCGAGAACCCCGACCTGTGGCGGCGTATCCGTGAGGCGGACCGCTCGACGCTGCCGCTCACGCTGGAGGAGACCCTGCGCTGGTCGAGCCCGGTGAACCACCTGCTGCGCCGGACGACCCAGGAGGTCGAACTCGGCGGCCACGTCATCCCCGAGGGCGGGCTGGTCGCCGCCTGGATCGGCTCGGCCAACCGGGACGAGGAGATCTTCGCCGACCCCTACACCTTCGACCCGGTGCGCAGCCCGAACCAGCACGTCGCCTTCGGCTTCGGCTCCCACCGGTGCATCGGCAACTCGCCCGCGCAGACCGGCGTCCAGCTCCTGCTCGAGGAGCTGGTCGAGCAGGTCGAGTTGTTCGAGCTCGCCGGTGAGCCCCGTCACCTGGGCTCCAACTTCCTCAACGGCATCACACATCTACCGGTGACCCTCCACCCGAACAAGGGCTGAACTACGGGCGGCGGGTACGGGCGGACCGGCCCCGTACCCGCCGTTTCGTGTCGCCGGAAGGTTCGCCGGAGCAGTTTGCTTCGGGGGTGCCCGCCCTGAGCCGTAGCCTGAAGGGGTCGAGAGCTTCAGGGAGGCGCAGGACCTATGCCCGAAGGTGACACGACAGGCGACCGGGTACGGGAACTCCGCCGCCGTCGCGGCCTCACTCAGGAGGCGCTCGCGCAGCAAGCCGGGCTCAGTGTCGGCGTGGTCAAGAAGATCGAGCAGGGCGGCGGAGCACGCATCGAGACCTACCACGCTCTTGCGAGGGCCTTCGACGTACGGACGTCGAAGCTGTTCGAGCAGTCGAGTTCGGGACCGGATCGGACCAGCGACAGAGAGAAGATCAACCTTTTGCCGCTGCGGCAGGTCATCAGCCCGGCGGTCACCCTGAACGGCAAGCTCCGCTTCGCCGAGGAGATCCACGAGGAACCCGACCTGACTCAGTTGCGGTCCGCCGCGGTGGCGATAGCCCAGGCGTACCACCGTGACCGGTATGCGGACATGGCGTCTCTGCTGCCGAAGCTGATCCGGTCCGCTCAAGCGGCCGTCGACTTCTACATGACCGCTCCAGAGCACGTTGAGGCTCTCGCAGTGCGCTCCGAGATCCTCCAATTGGCCGGACGTTACCTGACGCAGGTACACATCTACGACCTCGCCCACATGGCGCTACGCGGTGCGGTCCACGACGCGGTGGCAGCGGGCGACCGGCTCAATGCGGCATCAGCCATCATCGGCCAAGCATGGATTCTGCTCCGACAGGGACGCCTCGACGAGGCAGAGGACGTCGCGGTCGGCAGCGCCGACGAGATCGAGCCGCTGATATCGCGGGCGACGCGTGAGGAACTGTCCGCGTGGGGCTGGTTGATGCTCCGGGCTTCGGCCGCCGCATCCCGTAACAACAAGCCTGCCCTCGCCGAGGAGATGATCGGGTTTGCGCGGACGGCGGGAACCGCTGTCGGCGCTGAGGTCACGGACCACCTGCGCGGCTGGGGGACATTCGGGCCGCTCACAGTGGAGCTGAAGGCAATTGAGAATGTCATGGTCGCCGGTAAGCCGGACGTCGCGCTGGAGTTGTCGGAGCGCGTGCCCCAGGGTTTCGGGCGTGCCACTAGCGACAACTGGAACCGGCACCGGCTTGACGTGGCGCGCGCCCATGCGATGTTGCGGCGTGGAGACGAGACGACCCGGTTGCTCACGGCCTTGCGCGCCGACGCGCCCGAGTGGTTGCGGTACCAGCGACTCGCGGCGGACGCGTTCCGCGATGGCGTGCTCAGAACCAGGAAACGCACGCTAACCGCAGAACAGCGGGACCTCGCGGCGTTCCTGGACATCGAGGACTAAAGGACCACGTCTCGTAGCCGTTCAATCCCGGCGAGCGCCGAACGGCCATGCTTCGTGTCTGTACGGCCGGGCGTGACACTCCATACGGTCGCCTTGTGCATTGACCCTGACCCGTCAGAGTCCCGCTACATAGGGCGGGCCCGCCACGGTGCTGTCACACCGGACGGGCCCTTGACCGCACGCAGGAGGTGCGACCCGTGGGTAATCCTAAGACCGCCCCCACCCCCCGAATGCCCCGACTCATCCGTATCCGTCACCATGCCGACGCCCCACCCAAGCCGCTGGGCTGCCGGTGGTGCGGCCACGCCCCCTACGCGGCTGGCCTGCCGCAGCGCACTCCCATGCTCCACGGGCGCCCGCCTTACCGGCAGGGAGCGGCCGCGTGAAGCCGCGGACGCCAGGACGGCACCGGGCAGGAGAGCCGATCGCCCGCGTGAGCCCCCGCCGCTGGGACCCCGCGCAGCGCACCGCCGCCGAGCAGCTCGACCAGGGCGAGCCTGGGTGGTGCATCTTCTACGGCATCGGCATCCGCCGGTTCGTGGCCATCGCCGTCTGGGGCGTCCTTTCCCCCCTGAGGGTCGAGGCGTCCACCGTTGAGGACCTGCGCGAGCAGATGCGCGAGGCCGAGCTCGGCGCGATGGCATCGATCGGCCGAGACTGGGCGTGGGTCGCGTGACCGACCTCGGCAGGCGCTCCCGCGAACCCGCCGAGCGTGGCGGCGAGCAGCGCGATCCCTACGGTTTCGGGCCGGGCGCGCGGATCTCGGTGGGCGGCTACTTCCCGCGCCTGACCCTCGTCGACCAGCGGGACGAGGAGGCACCCACACCCGCGTCGGGGCCGGCCGTCAGCGGTCCGCTGTTCGCGGTCGCGTTCCTCACCCTGTCCTGGATCCGGCACGCCGTCCTGTGGAAGGTGGCCACGCCCAACGCCATGGTCGCCGCCGCGTGCGCGGTCCAGGCGCGGGTGGCGGAGATCTCCGGGGTGCCCGTGATCTGGAGCCGGTTCGATCCCATGGCGTGTGAGGACTGCGCCGTCGTCGTCCTGGGCCAGAGCGAGCAGGAGGGAGAGCAGCTGTGACGCTCACCGCGACCGAGGGCAACGCCGGGCACGGCCCGCACGTCCCCGATCCGAACGCCGACGCCGAGCGCATCGCCTGGCAAGCGGCCACCAGCAGCGAGGACCGGCGGCGGGTGCTGCGCTGGACCTGCCAGTGCAAGCCGGTCATGTACTCCCTCGTCACGGCCGGCGGCCGCGGCTACATCGAACGCACCGGGAAGGGCGCCATCGCGCAGACACACCGGATGACCCACTCCGACGTCGCGACGCTGTGGGAGCGCATCCTCCTCGGGCAGGCCCAATGACACGGCCGTCGGTCAAGGTCATGGCCAAACTGGAGCGCGAGAACCCCGAACCGCCGGGGCTTACCTGGCACCTGGAGAGGGCCGGTGTTCTGACCGTGCCCGTATCCCGGGACCTCGCGCGGCAGCACAAGACGGTCCGGCAGTGGGCCGACGCCTTGGGCCTGCCGGCGGAAGCACGCGGCGGTGGGTTGAGCGTCGCGATCACCCGCGACGGCGTCCGCGTGCGCATCTCAACGTCGGTTACAAGGCAGATGCGGGATGGGGAAAAGGAACCGGCCGGATTCGAGCACGTCCCGCCGTGCCGTCGAACAAGATGGCCGGTGCCCACGCACCCTGGCCGCTTGCGCGTGGCCGTACGGTTCCGGGCGGTGACCGATCGTGGACATGGGCTGCCGCATGGTGGCGACCCGTGACACTTTTTGACGGTGACTCTGCCCTTCACCATGCGGGCCGATCGTCGGGGTTTCATCCGTCACCAGGGATCCGCCGGTGACGTTTTCGGGGCCGCAGCGGCGGCCTGATCAGAGAGAAGGCGGCATGTTGGACACGATGAGCGCCGAGGAGCTTCGGAGTGCGCTGGTCGAACGGATCGCTGCCCGGCACCGGGCCCTGGGTGTGGTGCTGTCGGTCGAGATCGAGAGGGCGCTGCGGACGGTCCCCCGCCACCTGTTCACGGGCGACGCCGATCTCAAGGCCGCCTACGAGGACACTGCGATCGTCACCAAGTACAACGACAGGGGCGTGACCGTCAGCTCGGTGTCGGCTCCCTGGCTCCAGGCGATGATGCTGGGCCAGGCCGAGCTGAAGCCCGGTGATCGGGTTCTTGAGGTCGGCAGCGGCGGCTACAACGCGGCACTGATCCGGGAGGTCGTCGGGCCGACCGGCTCGGTGACCACGATCGATATCGACGCGGAAATCACCGACCGCGCCGAACGGTGCCTGGCCGATGCGGGTTACACCGACATCGAGGTGATCTGCGCGGACGCCGAGTTCGAGGTCGGGCCCGGCCGCACGTTCGACGCGATCATCGTCACGGTCGGGTCATGGGACGTCCCCCCGGCCTGGGCCTCCCAGCTCGCCAAGGGAGGGCGGCTCGTCGTCCCGCTCCGCACCAAGGGCATGACCCGCTCCTGGATCCTGGAGCACCAGGGTGACCGGCTGGTGAGCCGTGGCCACCAGATGTGCGGGTTCGTGCCGATGCAGGGCGCGGGAGCCCATCGGGGAACTGGGATCCCTCTGCTGGGTGATGACGCGGTCGGGCTGTGGCTGGACGAGCGGGAGGGCATCGATGTGGCGGTGCTGTCAGGCGTCTTGGACCTGCCCCGTGCTGAGGTCTGGACCGGCATCACGGTGGGCGCGAAAGTCCCGTTCAGCGATCAGGATCTGTGGCTCGCCACGACCCTGCCAGGCTTCTGCTTGATCACCGCGTCGCAGGAAGCGATCGACGACGGCATCGTGGCCTTGCCGTGGCAGTACGGGACGCCGGCGTTCGTGGACGGCCCGAACCTCGCCTACCGCACCAAGCCCCGTCCGGTCGACGCCGACCGTGAGCTGTTCGAGTTCGGTGCGTTCGCGCACGGCCCGCACGCGGAGCGGTCCGCGCAGCTGCTGGCCGAGCGGATCGCCGCGTGGGACCGAGCTGGACGGCCGGGCCCCCACCTGTCGGTCCACCCGGCGGGCACACCGGACGCGCACCTGCCCGACGGGTTCGTGCTCGAGAAGAAGCATTCCCGTCTAGTGATCTCCTGGCCGACGGCCAGGTAGCACATCCCTTCCACCTCGAAAGGATCTTGTGATGGAGCCGACCGACTTCAACCTCGACGTCCGTCTCGTTGCTGCCGGGCCCGTGGTCCCGCGAGCCGCCACCGAGGACTGCACCAGCGACAACTGCGGTGACACCCCGGGCAGCGCAGGCATCGCCAACTGCTAGACCCGTCCTGGTGTTCCCGGCCCTCCGTTCCAGGGCCGGGAACACCCTCACCCCGAACGGAGGATCAGCAGTGGTGCATCAACCGGGCTTTCGGGTCGTGGACGCCGCCGTCATTCGTGTCGCTGCCTACCCAGACGATCTGGTCCTCCCACCCTGGCCAGACCTCACCGACGACGACGTTTCCGGGCAGGTGGCCTGGGTACGCCAGGTCTGGCCGTTGGCAGGTGTGGCCGAAGCCATCGAAGTCGCGAGCCCAGACCTGGCTCGCGTCCTCACTGCGTTGTGCGAGAACTCAGGCGAATTCCAGCCGCGTCAGGTCCGCCGCGCGACCGAGGCCCTGATGCGCTATCTCTTGCGGTGGACGAGCCGGGCCACACCATTCGGATTGTTCGCCGGAGTCTGCCCCATCGACGTGGGCCCCACCGCGTCGGTCATGTTCGGCGGGCGGCACACCGCCGTGCGCCAACCGGATTCCACGTGGCTCACTGACGTGATAAGCGCGCTGGAAAGCCGACCGCAGTTGCTCCGGCAGTTGCCGGTCATGGCGAACAACCTGGGGTTCGAGCGGGGCGGCGATTGGGTGCTGCCCTGTCAGCCGTGCGCCGAGGGACCGGTGTCGGACGTATCCGTGCGCTACACCGCTGCGGTCCGCAGGGTCCTCCAGGAGGCCAGGTCCCCGATCATCTTCGGCGACCTCCTGGCGAAGCTGACCGCCGAGTCTCCCCTGACACCTGTCACGATCATTGAGGATATGCTCACCCAGTTGGTGCGCCAACGGATCCTGCTCACCAGTCTGCGGCCGCCGATGACCGTCACCGATCCCCACGCCAATGTCGCCGCCCAACTCGACGGGCTGAAGGGGATCGACGTCAGCCCCACCGCTCTCGACCCGGGCCGACGGCTGTCGGTCGGGCTGCGGCTGGACTGTTCGATCACCCTGCCGCCCGCCGTGATCGGTGAGATCGAGGCGGCTGCCACGATCCTGGTCCGGGTAGCGCCGGGGCGGCCCACCTGGCAGACCTATCACACCGCGTTCGTCGACCATTATGGTCCCGGCGCGCTAGTCGGGGTCCGGGAGCTGCTGGACCCCGATAGGGGGCTCGGCTATCCCGCCGGGTTCCGGGGAACGCTGTTCAAGGACAGCCCGCCGTCGGAGCACAGGGACATCGCGTTGGCTGGCCTCGCCCAGAGCGCCTCTCTGGACGGTTGCGCCGAGTTGGTCCTCGACGAGGAGATGGTGGCTGGACTGGAGACTGCCGGCAGCGCCGGGGTGGTCCCCCACACGGAGTTGCGGGTCAGGCTGAACGCCCCTACCCCGGCCGCGTTGGACGCCGGGTGCTTCACCCTCACGGTGGCGTGCGCGTCGCGGCACGCCGGGACCTCGGTGGGCCGGTTCCTGCACCTTCTCGACGCCGGTGAACGCGACCGTATCGCCGAGGCCTACCGGGGCCTTCCCACGAGCACGGTCGGCGCGATGGCCGTGCAGCTGTCCAGCACCCCTCTGTTCGCCCGCACTGACAGCCTCGCCCGGACCCCGGACATCCTGCCGGTGCTGTCGCTCGGGGAACATCGTCACCCACTGGACTCCCCGGTCGATCTCGATGACTTGGCGGTCACCGCCGACACCCGCAGCCTTGCCCTGGTGTCCCTGTCGCGCGGGTGCGCGGTCGAGCCGTTGATGCTGAACGCGGTCGACTTGCGTCACGGCGCCCACCCGCTGGCCCGGTTCCTATGCGAGGTCAGCACCGGGACGTCCTCACCCTGCACCCCGTTCTTCTGGGGCCTGGTCGCCGACCGGTTCGCGTTCCTTCCACGGGTCCGATACGGCCGCACGGTCCTCAGCCCGGCCCGGTGGAACCTCACAGCCACCACCCTGCCCGCCTCGACCGCCACCACCTCGGAATGGGCGCGAGAGTTCCAGGAGCGACGGCACTCCCACCACATCCCGGATGTGGTGCGGCTAGGCGACGATGACGTCCTGATCCGCCTGGACCTGACCGAAGGCGCGCACCTGGCGCTCCTGCGCCGCCACCTGGACCGGGCCGGAAAGGCGACGCTGATCGAGCATGGAACCGATGACGGCTGGATCGGCGGCCGCCCCCACGAGATCGTTGTTCCCCTCGCCTCCACTGCGGCACCGCGCTCATGGGCACGACCCTTACGGCCCTTACGGATCCATCACGGTCCTGGCCACCTGCCAGGGGTCTCGCCGTGGCTGTACGCGAAGTTGTTCGGGCACCTGGGACGCCAGACCGATCTGCTCACGACCTCCTTGCCGGCTCTGCTCGGCGACTGGGAGCACGGTGCCCCCGACGACTGGTGGTTCATCCGCTACGACACCCCCACACCGCATCTGCGGATCAGATTGCGCTTGCACGACGGGGACCAGTACGGGCGCGCCGCCCGCTCGTTCGGGCAATGGGCCGACATCGTTCATCGTGCCGGGTTGCTTCGCGACTTCACTCTGGACACCTACCGGCCGGAGACCGGCCGGTTCGGCACCGGACCTGCACTGGCCGCCGCGGAAGCCGTGTTCGCAGCAGACTCTGCCGTCGCGGTCGCGCAGTTGGGCACCAACCTGAACGCTTCCGCCATGACCGCAGCGAGCCTGGTCGACCTCGCGACAGGCTTCCTCGGTGCCGACGGACCGCGCTGGCTCGTGGAGCACATCACCCACGGTGGGCGCCAGGCGCTCGATCGGAACGTGCTGGAGCAGGCCCGGCAACCAGCGAACGTTCCGCCACGGCGGCTTCTGGAACGGCGGCGGATGGCGCTCACCACCTACCGGGCGCTGCTCGACGGCCCGGACGTGGACGTCGTTATGGCCGACCTGCTGCATCTGCACCACGCCCGCATGATTGGAATCGACGCGGAGTCCGAGCGGACCTGTCTGCGGCTGGCCCGGGCCGTCGCTCAAGGCCTGACCGTCCGAGGAGAAAGGAGCGGCACATCGACGTTCGCGAGCGAGCTCGCCGCCACGCCGACTACATAGCCCGGCAGCTCAGCAGACCTCACCCGGTCGGGTCATCGGTCCAGTCACTCAGCGGTGGTGCCACCGGAATCGCGCTCCTGCATATCGAGCGGGCCACTGCGGGGATCGGCGGGTGGCAGGACGCGCACGCCTGGCTGACCACAGCGGCTCAGGACGAACTCACAATCGGCGCCGACGCCTGCCTCTACCACGGGGCGCCCGCGCTGGCGTTCGCGCTCCACCCCGCGCGCCGGCCTGGGTACCGGCACGCGCAGGCGGTCCTGGACGAAGGCGTCGCGACCGTCACCCGGGACCGGTTGAACGCGGCCTCTCAGCGGCTCGCGCGGGGCGAACGGCCCGCCCTCGCCGAGTTCGATCTGATCAGCGGCCTGACCGGTCTCGGCGCTCACCTGTGGAGACGTGACCCCGGCGGCGACCTGGTCAAGGACGTGCTGGCCTACCTCGTTGCTCTCACCGAACCGGTCGACGGACTCCCAGGCTGGTGGACGATGTCCTCCGCCGGCCGCGCAGCTGAAGACCCGCTTGGCGGGCACGCCAACAATGGGATGGCACACGGCATCGCCGGGCCGCTGGCCTTTCTGGCTCTCACCGCCCGAGGCGACCTGGTCGTGCCAGGCCAGGTGGAGGCCATGGGCCGGATCTGTGCGTGGCTGGACGACTGGCAGCAGGACCACCCCGGTGGCTCCTGGTGGCCCGAGATGGTCACCCTCGCCGAACTCCAGCAGGGGCGGACCACACAACCCGGGCCGCTGCGCCCCTCCTGGTGTTACGGCACGCCTGGAATCGCGCGCGCCCAGCAGCTCGCCGCTCTCGCGACCGGTGATACCGCCCGCCGGGTCACCGCCGAGTCCGCCCTGACCGGCTGCCTGAACGACCCGCGCCAGCTCCGGCGAATCGTCGACCAGAGCCTGTGTCACGGCACGGCGGGATTGTTCATGACCGTCACCGCCTTCGCGGCCGACGCGCTCGCCCCGCACGACCTACAGCTCCCTCGCGTCGCCGAACTGCTTGTCGACGGCCCCGCCGCTACCGACACACCCCCCGGGCTCCTGACCGGATCCGCAGGTTACGGCCTTGCCCTCCACACTCTTGCCCACCACACATCACGCACCACCTCGTGGGACGCCTGCCTGCTCCTCCGCTGACCGAAAAGAGGTACCTGTGCAGCCTGGCCAATGGCGGCAAGCCAACGTCAGCTTCGCCGACCGCCACGACGCCGAACGCCTCGCCGTGGCCCGCATCGGGCCGGTCCTGAGAGACGCCGAGGAGCACGGGCTCGTCTCCGCCTGGTTCTTCACCCGCAAGGAGCAGTGGCGGTTCCGATGGCTGCCCACCAGCCCAGCAGCCGCCGACACGGTACTTCACGCCTTGACCGAAGTCGGCGAGTCGATGACATGGATCTCGGTCATCTGCGAGTTCGAACCCGTCGCCTTCGGCGGCCCCGCGGGCATGGACGCCGCGTGCAAGCTCTTCCACGCCGACAGCCGCCACCTGCTGCGCCGGCTTCAGACCGACCCGCCGCTTCGCCAGCGGGAAACCTCGATCCTGCTGTGCGGCGTGTTGTTGCGCGGAGCCGGTCTGGACTGGTTCGAGCAGGGCGACGTGTGGGCGAGGGTTGCCGAACTACGGCCGTACGAGAACATCATCCCCAGGGCCCCCGAGAGCGCCCGGGAATTCCTCGATGCGATGCATACCCTCATGACCATCGACGCCGCAGGCCTGTGCGACCCCGCGAAACGCGGACCATTGCACGGTTATCAGGCGTGGATCGCCGCATTCGAGCAAACCGGCCAGACCCTCGCCCGTCTGAACCGCCACGGCCAACTCGAGCGCGGCCTGCGAGCCGTCCTCGCCCATCACCTCATCTTTCATTTCAACCGCGCGGGCCTGAGCGGCATGGACCAGGCGACCATGGCCGCCCTCGCGGTCGAGGTCGTCTTCCACGATTCCAGAGCCCTTTGAGTCAGCGCGAGCGGCTTCGGCTTCGCGTTGCCGGAAGGTTTGCCGGAGCAGGGCCGATAGGCGCTTCGAGGGGTGCGCGTGACCATACGCGGTTCGCCTGGCCCGCGAGGTCACCTGCGGGTTTCTGCCGCGGGAGGAGGTCGAGCGGGCGCTCGCGGCCCCGCACGAAGCGACCAGCTCGGTGCGTCAGGTCCTCACCAGCGCGGGGATCCTGTCATGACTCCGGCGACGATGGCCCAGACAATGCCGGTGCTGGACAGCCACGCCCGCCGCTGCGCTGGCACTCTGGCAGGGATCGACGTCCTGTTCATCGGGCACGGCACGGGAGTGCCCGTGATCTGGAGCCGGTTCGACCCCATGGCGTGCGAGGACTGCGCCGTCGTGGTCCTGGGCGAGGCTGAGCAGGGAGGTCAGCCGTGACGCTCACCGCGACCGAGGGCACCGGAAATGCGTGATATCCAGGGAGCGGATCACAGTCCTGCCCTCACATCCTCGGCGGCAGCCTCGAACCGATACGCGACCCTCCGCCGGTCAGCGGTAGACGAGGTGATGGCGTTGAGGTATTCGACATCAGTAGTCATCCGATGACGAGCGGCTGCCACGATGTCCTCACGGCGCGCGGCGAGATCCTGGGCGCTGTAGCCGGTTACTGCGATCGACCAGGTTTCGAACAGCGCCCGGTTGATCGGACTCCGTCCGCTTGCGTCTTGGGGCCACTTGCGGAATGTGTGCTCACCGAAGATCAGGTACGTGCTGGTCATCGCCGCCTCAAAGGCGCTTTCCAACTCCTGTACCTTCGCGTCCGACGCGGCTTCCGGATCGTCCAGCAGGCGAGTGGCGTCCATTAGGAAGGCTTCCAACACCGGATTCTCCATGTACGCGTCCATGCCAAGCAGCCAGAACGCTGCGAAGCGCAGGGCCATCTCGCGGTCGTTCATCCTGATGTGACCGGTCAGGCCATTGGTGGCCTTGGCGAACGCGTCGGTGTGCGTCATACGCTTGACGATGTCGCGGCTACGCGGCCGGCTCATGCAGTGCCGGATCTCCTGCACGTTGAGCGGTGTGCCGCCGGTGTTGATCCGTTTGAAGATGTCGTACATGACTTCCGGAGGTGTCCCCGGGTCGATCACATTGATGACCAGCTGTGTGTTGTTGATCCGGCGTTGCAGTTGTACGGCGAGGTCTTGGAAACGCAGCCCTTCTACGTCCTTGAGATACGCCACGCCCTTGAGTCGGAACGCTGGGTCCAAGCCGCGCACGAAGTCGTACAGCGTGGACAGTCGCCGGACTCCGTCAACGACGCGGAACGCACCGTCGCTGTCCTCGGCGAAGTAGAACGCCGGGAGCGGAATCTGCAACAGTAGGGACTCGACGAGCAGCGACTTCTGGTCCGTGCGCCAAACCTGGCCACGTTGAAAGTCCGGCGCGAGTTCAAGGGAGCGTTCGTCGATCAGGTCGAGTATGTTACGCAGTGAGAACACGCTCGTCGTTACACGAACCTGTTCCGGATTCCACGGCCGGTGGATCACTTCCTCGACGCTGCTGGAGTCCTCCACTTCGATACCGGTGGCCATCCCCTCGAAGACATCCTCTACCACATCCGGTGCCGTCTGCGTTCCCTCCGAAGTCATGTAGCCATCCTAGTTAGGCCGCTGCCCGCCCCACCGACGATCGCCCGGCGAAACGTCGGCCGCTTGGAGATGGCAGTCACGATCGGCGGCGAGTTCGAGGCGGCTGATGCGGGCCTGCTCCTCCTCGTCCGTATGGGCAGGCTCGGCGGCGCCGGCTCTGGGCGATCTGGACCGCGCAGGCCCGCCGCTCCAGCGCAGGCTGGCCTCAAGGTCTGCCGCTGAGCTTGTGCACGGCCGACCACATACCGGTGTGCGCGTTCTGGTGCGCGTTGCGGAACTCGGGGATCTCCGGGGGTAAGGCCAGCAGGCCATCGCCCTGCTCCGCGAAGAGGGATGGGTGATCATCCTTCTGTGGTGAGGAAGCTACGTCGCAGACAGGGAGAGTCGGCGAGCGGAGACAGGAGAACGCCCCGCCATCCGGGAGGAGTGACGGGGCTTCTCGGATGCGCCGAACCTAGCCACTGGAGTTAGAGCGCTTCGGTCGGAGGAGTTAGAGCAGATCCTGGACGGCCAGGAACACCTCCGCGCAGCCGTCAAAGAAGCCTTGCCAGTACGGACTGTCGTCATCTGGGCGCGGCATAGAGAAGGTCTTGTCGCCGCTTCTCATGTCGGCCAAGAACGTCTCGACGCTCGGCCATACTTCCTCCTCATCCGACTCTGATTCCACCCTTAAGCTAATTTTGAGTAGTTCGCCAAATGTGGCGTACTCCTTCGCCCACTTGACTCCGTGCTCGTGACCCTTTGCACGGGCCGCTGTGAGGTCTGCATCGATGGTGGCGCGGAGGCGCTCCGCGACGGCGTGGATGTCGCTCATGAACTTCTCCTTCAGCTCGGCCTTCTGCACCGCTTGGCGCAGGGCCTCTTGAGTCACCTCTGAGATGGAAATCCCATGCGCCTTGACCTGTTCGGCCAGGGCGTCGGGGAGGTAGACGGACGTCTTCATGCGACCTCTCCTCTCTGTGTATGCCGCGCGCTACAGGCTCCATGGCGGTATATGGACGGTATACCGTCCATATACCGCCATGCAAGGGGTGAGTGGCTATGGAGACCAATTGATCCGCGGCTTGAGCAGCTCATGCACCTGACGGCGGATCCTCCCGCTCTTGGGCATCGGGCCAGGTCTGCGCCGCATCCCCGGCAGGCATCGGAGTACCACTCGTGTTCGCCAGTGGGAGCGGCGAACTCCAGCGCTGACCCAGGCTCGCCCTTGGTCTTGCGCAGCTCGGCCAACTCGGCTCGCAACTGTGCATATTCGGACATGGGCACTTATGATCACAATAGGGGAGTCGAGGACATAAATGGTGCAATCAGTATCAAATCGGATTGCCTGATTGCCTGCACGCCGGGAGCGGAATCTGCACCAGTAGGGACTCGACGAGCAGCGACTTCTGGTCCGTGCGCCAAACCTGGCCACGATGAAACTCTGACGCGAGTTCAAACGCCGGGCGGCGGGTATGGGGCGGATAGACCCCGTACCCGCCGTTTCGCGTTGCCGGAAGGTTTGCTGGAGCAGGCCCGATGGGCGCTTCGGGGGGTGCGTGTTTGTGTCACACTCATGACCATGGAGATGCGGACGATCACCTCCCCTGAGGTCCCTGGCACCGGCCCTTACTACGCGAACGCCAAGGAGCTGACCGGTTTCTCACGGCTTCTCTACATCAGCGGCCAGATCCCCGAAACCGTCGACGGCCATGTCCCGCCCGACTTCGAAGACCAGGCCCGGCTCGTGTTCGGTCACATCCGGTCCCTGCTGAAGGCCGCGAACATGGACGTGACCAACCTGGTCAAGCTGACCATCTACCTCAGCGACCGCCAGTACCGCGCGGCGCTGTCGCGGGTGCGCAACGAGAACTTCGCCGGCCACCAGTTCGCCATGACCATCATCATCACCGGCATCTACGACCCGATCTGGCTGCTGGAGGTCGAGGCGGTCGCCGCCGAGTGACCCGACGGCGTGTGACGACGGGAAACGCAGAGGCGGCCGGCCCCGGTGCGGGGCGGCCGCCTCTCACGGATCCACCGGGCTATTCCAGGTAGCCGCGTACCTTCCTGAAGTAGTCGACGGCACGGACGGGCGGGCCGTCCTCCGTCTTCACCTGCAGCAGGATCAGCCCGCGCGCGTCCGGGTCGCCGCGACGCCCGCAGGCGACCGCGACCCCGTCCTCGGCGGCCCTGATGATCCGGCCGGGCGTGCCGCAGTAGCCGCGCTCGGGCGGGCGGGCCACCTTGACGAACAGCCGGGCGCCGTTGTGCGTCGTCCAGGCGTTGATGAACGGGTCGCTCTGCCCGCGGACCAGGTTGTAGACCTCGGTGGTGGAATCGCGCCAGTCGATCCGAGTGTCCTCAAGCCCGATCTTGTGGTAGAAGGTTCCCCCCGTCGTCGGCTGCGGCTCGCCGGTGTGCCCGGCCCCGACCAGGTCCAGCGCGCGCAGCGTCACGGGCACGTACTCGCTCATCAGCTTCTGGAGCACCATGCCCGCAGTGTCGTGCGGGCCGATGGGGACCAGCGCCCTGGCCACCACGGGGCCGGTGTCCAGCTCCGCGTCCATGAAGTGCACGGTCAGGCCGATCTCGGTGCGCCCGTCCCTGATCGACCAGTTGACCGAGCCGAACCCGGCGTACTCCGGCAGCAGCGCGTCGTGCACGTTGAGCGCGCCGAGCCGCGGGACGCGCAGCAGCTCGATCGGGGCGCGGGTCCGCCAGTTCGTGGAGACGATCACGTCCGGCGCGAGCTCCTCCACCTTCTGCCACAGCTCCGGCTCGGCCGCCGTGGAGGAGTAGATGAGGGGGATGCCCAGCTTGCCGGCGAACTGCTCCACGTCGGGCTCGCCCAGCCCGCCGAACTCGGCCACGTGGGTGAGCACCGTCACCACGTCGTGGCGCCTGACGAGGCCGCCGAGCATGTTGGCGCCCAGCTCCCCGTACCCCATGAACAGGACTCTCACTGGGCGGCTCCGCCGGCGGCGCGCCGCCCGGCCCGGAAGCGGACCGTGTTGACCTTCATGTACCCGGCGGCGTCGCGCTGCTCGAACACGTCGTCGGCCTCGAAGGTGGCGAACGCGATGTCGTAGCGGCTGTGCGGGGACGTGCGGCCGACGACCTGGACGTTGCCGCGGTACAGCAGCAGGCTGGCCTCGCCGGTCACGACGTCCTGGCTCCAGTCGATGGCGTGCTGGAGCATCAGACGCTCCGGCGCGAACCACAGACCCCGATACACGAGGCTAGCGTAGCGCGGCATGAACTCGTCCTTGAGGTGCAGCACCTCGGGGTCGAGCACCAGCGACTGCACGGCCCGGTGCGCGTGCCACAGGATCGTCCCGGACGGCGCCTCGTAGACGTTGCGGGTCTTCATGCCGAAGATGCGGTTCTCGACGATGTCGAGGCGGCCGACGCCGTGCCGCGCGCCGATCGCGCCGAGCTCGCGCAGCACCCCGGCGGGGGACAGCGCCTCGCCGTTGACCGCGACCGGGTTGCCCTTCTCGAAGGACACCCGCACGACCTCGGGCTCCGGCTCGGCGTCCAGCAGGTCCTTGACCCGGGTGAGCAGGCCCGCGGGCACCGGCAGCGCCGGGTCCTCCAGCGCCACGCCCTCGTAGGAGGTGTGCAGGAGGTTGGTGTCGATCGAGTACGGCCGCTCGCCGCTGGACAGGTCGACCTCGATGTTGTTCTTGCTCGCGTACGCCAGCAGGTCGTTGCGCGAGGAGAACTCCCAGTCACGCCAGGGGGCGATGACCTTCATGTCGGGCCGTAGCGCGCCGTAGGTGTACTCGAACCGGACCTGGTCGTTGCCCTTGCCGGTCGCGCCGTGGGCCACGGCGTCGGCGCCGACCTCCTCGGCGACCCGGAGCTGGGCGGCGGCGATGAGCGGGCGGCCGATGGACGAGCCCATCAGGTACTGGCCCTCGTACATCGCGTCGGCCCGGTACATCGGGAACGCGTAGTCGCTCGCGAACTCCTCCTGCAGGTCGACGATCTTCACGTCGACCGCGCCGAGGGCGAGCGCCTTGCGGCGGGCGGTCTCCAGCTCCTCACCCTGGCCGAGGTCGGCGACGAACGCGGTGATGGGGCACTTGTAGCGCTCCTGGAGCCACACCAGCACAACGGAGGTGTCCAGTCCGCCGGAGAAGGCGAGGACGATGTGCTCGGGCGATTTCCCGGCGTTGCTGGTCACGAGACCTCCACGGTTTCCGGTTCGGCCCAGAGACCGTCCATGGTCTCGTGGGAGAGTTCCATCGTCAGGTTCTGCGTGGACGCGTATCCCATGTTGATGATCTTGCGCGTGCCGTTCGCCACGGGGTACACGCGGTGCAGAGTGGTGTCCGTCCGCATCAGGTACAGGTCGCCGGGGAAGAGCTCGACCGAGTAGATCGGGTGCTTCACCAGCGTCCGGTTGATCTGCGGGTCGGACTTGTTCCAGGTCGTGCCGGGCACGCACTGCACGAAACCGCCGTCGGCGATCGGCGGGGTCTCGATGACCCAGACGACGGCGAAGCTGTAGTCGTCCCAGTGCCAGCCGTGCGTGTCGCCGTCCTTCTCCAGGCAGGTGATCACGTACTGCTCGGGCTCGTACGGGCAGGGGTGCACCGGCTCGCCGGCGACCTGCGCCAGGCCCTGCAGCAGCTTGGCCGACTTGTAGATCTCAGGGATGACCGTGCCGAACTCGGCGATCTCCTTGCGCCGGACGTTGCGCATCCGGCGGGGGCTGAAGTCGGTCTCCTTGAAGCTGACCTCGCGGCGCACGCTGCCGACCTCGAGGAGCTCGTTGACCTCGGCGGCGATGGCCTTCTTCACGGAGTCGGGGACGAGAAAGGGAACCTTGGCGTGGCCCAGGTAGGAGAAATTACGCCGCGCCCGCGCAATGGATTCCTCGCTCACACTCGTGGCGAGATGCGTTTCCAGATCGAGTAGCAGCGTGTCGACGTCCGACATGGCCGCCTCCTTGGAGTATCGCTGTGGCTTGAATCATGGGTTTATGGACAAGGGACTGGATTCCCGATGGCGGGCGGCCGGATCCGGAGTGCAGCATAAGCCGCGCTCCGTGCAGGAAGGCAATACTGATAGTTATGAAACGCGTCTATCGAAATCTCTTACGAGAGCCGTCGTGAAACAGGGAGCCCGTGGCGGTGCCGGCGCACGGCGAGAGGGACCCGTGGCGCCCGGGCGGGGATCCCGGGCGCGGGCCTCGTGCCGGCCGGCGCCGCGTGCGGGTCAGGCCGTGCGCTGGGCGGTGGCGAACTCCAGGGCCTCTTCGGGGCTCTCCGGGAGCTTGCGCAGTCGCGGGATGATGGAGAAGAAGAGCGGCAGCGTGGCGGCGGCGGAGGCGATGGCCCCCACCCAGATCGCCTCGCGCAGGCCGATGCTCGCGCCGACGAACCCGCCGGCCAGGGCGCCGAGGGTGCCCAGACCCGACAGCAGGGTGCGCATTCCGGCCGTCATGCGCGCCATCAGGTGCTGCGGGGTCACGGCCTGCCTCAGGCTGAGCGCCACGACGTTGGCCACCGACAGGCCGAACCGGGTGAACACGAACCCTCCGCCGATCACGACCGCGGCGAGCCAGGTCGGCCCGGTGACCAGCGGCACCAGCAGCGGGCCGCAGTACCCGATCACGACGGCGACCATGTAGACGCGGCCGTACTGGTAGCGCTTGATGAAGGTGCCGGCCGCGAGCGAGCCGAGCAGGCCGCCGACCGAGCTCAGGCTCAGCGTCAGGCCGAGCGTGAAGGGGTCGAATCCAAGCGTCTTAATGCAGTACAGCACGAAGAGGCCGTCGATGAACATGTAGCAGAAGTTGTACGCGGACCCGATCGTGGCGATGATCCGCAGGAAGGGGTTGCTCGTCACGAAGACGATGCCCTCCCGGATCTCCTTGCCCAGATGGCGCTCGGCGCCGGGCGACGGCTCCGGCTCGGGCCGGCGGATCGACGAGAGGGTGATCACCGAGACCAAGTAGGAGAACGAGTCGATGATCAGGGCCCACGGCGCGGTGAATATCTGCACGATCAGGCCGGAGATGCCGGGGCCGGCCAGATCGGCTACCGAGAAGCTTGAGTTGACCTTGCCGTTGGCCGAGACCAGGTGCTTCTTGTCGACCAGCGTGGGCACGTACGACATCCAGCACACGTCGAACAGGACGGTACAGATGCCGATGCCGATCGCCAGCGCGTACAGCGACCACATGCTGAGCGCTTCCATCCAGGCGAGCAGCGGCACGAGGCCGATCAGCACGCACCTGACGATGTTCGCGCCGATCATCAGGGGCCGCTTCCTGCGCCGGTCGGCCCAGACGCCGAACAGCAGCGACAGGAAGAGGAACGGCACGAACTGGGCGAACCGCAGGCCGCCGGTCTCCTCGGGGCCCGCGTTCAGCGCCAGTACGGCGGTCAGAGGCAACGCCAGCGCGGTGACTTGCACGCCCATCAGAGAAATGGTCTCGCCGACCCAGAACTTGGTGAAGTCGTGGTTGGACCAGAGTCCCCGGTCTCGTGGTGCGGCGAGTTCCGGCGCGTCGGAGTCTGACTGACTCTCCGTGGACAACGGATCCTCCGTGGGTCGATAGGCGTGGCGTTGCTAATCGTGCAGTATTGTGATCACAAGGCGGTGTTGGGCGTCAATTACCGCTGTGTTTCACATTTTTCCGGTCCGATAATCCCTACGCTTACACCGGATACACGGACGTGGACATTCACGCGGGGCCCGCCGTCACGCGGCCGCGGGGTCCAAAGGGAGCGGGGGTTCCGCGGGCACGGCGGTCGTGCGGCCACGGCCACGGCGCCGGGCGGGCGCGCGCCGAGCAGGGACGGCGTGCGGGAGCCCGCTCTTTCGGGTCCGGCCCCAGGGCGCCCTGTCATTTTGGTCCTGTCATTCTGGTCCGTGACCGGGGCGTCCCGTATCGTCAGACGGAAACGGACGGGTCCGGGGGAGCGTGACCGGGGTTTCGGACCGCACGGACGGGGGATGTGGTCGTTCCCTATGGAGGGCGGGCGGCGGAGGGGCCGCGCGGCCCGGCGAATAACGGATCACATCTGGTAACCCTGAGTTCCGGCCGTGCCGGGACCGGAGGCCGGTGCCTATTCACGGGGGTCCGGCGGCGGGGCATCGTGGGGGTGGCTTGGGGGCGTGTCCTGCGGAGATGTCCCACGTCATGCCGTCAGGGCTTTATGGGGTCGTTTACCGTACATTTTCCTGTTGACAGCTATCTAGGCGTATTTTACGCTACATTCGCCCGACATTTTGGGTAGCCGTCAATTTCCCGTAGGAGGTAGGGATGACGCCCAAGCTCGTACAGAAGACGACCGAAACCCCCGTTCTGCTCACGCCGGAATTGGTGCAGAACATGCTGGCCGCGCGCCAGGCGGAGCTGGCGATCAAGTTCCGCACGACCTGCACCGACTGCGTCCCGAATATGTGACGAAGCGTCGGTTCGACCGAGCGGCCGGCGTCGATCTTCGCGCCGGTTAATCCACTGTGCGGAGATCGACTCCCTTGCTGGACGATATCGCACTGATCAATGAATGCGCGATTGCGGACGCGGGCGGCATCACCCCGCATCCGAAGCAATCGTTGTGTGCGATACCCGGGCGGATTCTGGCCGAGCTCGACCGTGCCGCCCGGGGAATCGTGGTACTCGCGGTCGACGGCCTGTCGTGGCGGGCCGCCCGCGCGGGGTGGCGCGACGCAGCCCTCGAATGCCTGACCTCCACGTTCCCGAGCACCTCCGCGACGGCCTGGATGACCGCCGTCACCGGAGTCCCGCTCACCGATCACCTCGTCGTCGGCGCGGCCTACCGTTCCCCCATCGAGGACGCCCTCGCCGACGTCATCTTCGGCACGATCCTCGCCGGCCCCCACGACGCCCCCGCCGGGCCCGATGCTCCGGGCATCCCCGGCGCGCCCCATGGTCCGGCCACCCCGTACGGCCCTCGCGCCGCCGACGGCCTTCGCGCCCCTCGCGTCCCCGTCACCGTCGGGAGTCCCGTCGCGCCCGGCGTCCTGGCCGCGCTGCCCACCGTCTTCCAGGTCGCAGCCTCGCGCGCGCGGCCCGTGGCCAAGGCGCGGGAGATCGGCGCGATCGACAGCCCCTGGGCGTCCGCGCTGCTCGCCGGCGCCTCGCGCGGCCCACGACCCGACCCCCGGGCGCTTTCCGCCGACGCGGCCGACCCCGGGCGGATGGTCGAGGCCGTGGCCCGCGACGTCGAGGACGTCCTGGCCGCCCACCGCGACGACCGTCCCCTCCTGCTCTGGACGTACGTCAACCTGGACGACCACGTCCACCGGCACGGCTACGACGACCGGGCGGCGCGCGCGGTCGAGGCGCTGGAACGGCACGCGCTGTCCTGGGCCCGCCGCGGGTGGACCGTCCTCGCCCACTCCGACCACGGCCAGGTGCCCTGCGAGCCCGACGCCGCGCTCGAGGTCGCCTGGGCCCGCGTCGACACCCCCGAGCTGTGCCGCCTCCCCGCCGGAGGCGCGGGCCGGACCCGCTGGCTCCACCCGCGCGCGGGCCGCGCCGCCGAGGTGCTGGAACGGCTCCGCGAGGCCATGGACGGCCACGCCCTGGTGGTCCCCGCCGCCGACCTCCCCGCCCTCGGGCTCACCGGCCCGTCCGGTCCGGGGTCCACCGGTCTGCCGGGTCTCCGGTCCAGCGGCCTGCCCGTTCTTGGGTCCACCGGTCTTCCCG
Source organism: Sphaerisporangium sp. NPDC051017 (assembly GCF_040683095.1). NCBI lineage: Bacteria > Bacillati > Actinomycetota > Actinomycetes > Streptosporangiales > Streptosporangiaceae > Sphaerisporangium > Sphaerisporangium sp. NPDC051017. Next base: position 65,919 of record NZ_JBFBCI010000005.1, on the reverse strand, counting down.
CCGCCGTGGGGGAGCGGTTCGGCGAGGTCGTCGCCATCGCCACCTCGCCCCGCTTCCCCCTCCCCGTGCCCGGCATGGCCTTCGAGCACGGCGCGCTCACTCCGGACGAGATGCTCGTCCCGCTCGCGACCTGGCGCTGACCTGGGCGCCTTCAGGAGGCGGTCGGCTCCGACGCGGTCGTGGCCGCCGGCACCTCCGGGCCCGAGGCCGCCCCGCCGCGGCGCAATACCAGCACGTACACCGCCACGCTCATGAACGCCACGGCGCTGATGGCGTAGATGAAGCGGAACGGCACGAACTGGATGATCAGCGACCCGAGGCCCAGCGACGCGATGAACGGGATGTCGATCAGCGCCTCCATCGCGGTCAGGGCCCGCCCCTGGAGCTCGCCCTCCGTGCGGCGCTGCACGAGCGTCGTGGTCGCGACCAGGAACACCGGGATCGAGACGCCGACCAGCACCGCGCCCACGCACATGCCGACCTCGTGGGTCGGGATGACCAGCGCCATGCCGACCGCGCCGAACGCGAACCCGATGGCCGCCGCGCGCGCCTCGCCGTACCGCCTGATCAGCATTCCGGTGCCCACGCCCCCGGCGATCGAGCCCGCGCCCTGGAACGTGGCGACGATGCCGATGAACGCCGTCGACCGGTGCAGGCCCTCGTCCACGGCGGCGAACATCGCGGTGTTGAGCAGCCCGCCCGCGCCGAGCGCGAGGCCGACCGCGAGGACCGCGCCGCGCAGCTCGCGGTCGCGCAGGATGTGCCAGACGCCCGCCGTGAGGTCGCCCATCAGCCGCCCCGGCACCTTGTCCCGGGCGCGTACCAGGTCGGGGGTGCTCTTCAGCATCATCAGGATGATCGCCGACACGACGAACGTGCTCGCGTCGAGGAGCGCGACCCCGCTGAGCCCGGCCGTCACGAAGATGACCGTGCCGAGCAGCGGGCCGATGATGCGCAGGCCCTGGCCGACCGAGCCGAAAAGGCCGTTCGCGTCGCCGAGCAACTCCTTGGGCACCATGGAGTGGACGAGGCCGCCGCGCGCGGCGTTGAAGATCTGGTTGGAGATGCCGTAGCCGAGCGTGACGGCGAACACGATCCACAGGTCGCCCGCGTCCCGCACCAGCAGCAGGCACAGCACGAGGACGGTCGCGGCGAGGTCGTTGACGATCAGCGTGAGGCGCCGGGGGAACCGGTCGACGAGCAGCCCGGTGAGCGGCGCGAGCAGGGACGGCAGCGACAGCAGGACGAACGTGACGCCGGCCAGCGCGTCCGACCCGGTCAGTTCCTTCACCCAGATGGCCAGCACGACGAGCAGCGCCCGGTCGCCGAACATGTTGATCGCCTGGCTCGCGAAGAGCAGGACGAATCTGGGGTCACGCATGAGCCGGCGCACCGGCACCTCCATCCCTGGCGGCCGATCCCGCCGTTACCCCGCCCACAGCGCCCCCATCAGGCCCCGCTTTCCCTTCGTCGACGGTGGCCGTTTCGGCGGCCCATCCCGCCTCCACCAGGATGTCGAGGAACCGCCCGGCGAACCCGTCCTCGACGGGAAGGCCCGTGGCGTGTTCGGCGTACCGGGCCACGGCCTCGCGGTCGCGCGCGCCGTCCACGGCATGGGCCAGCGCCAGCATGAGCGCGTACCCGCGCGCCCGTTCCTCGGCCAGCCGTCCCCCGATCCACTCCCGCCCATCCGGCGTGGCCGCCTCGGCGAGCCCGCGCAGATTGAACGGCCCCTCCCAGGTCCGCCGCGGTATGGACGGCGTCCCGCCCGCGCGCGCGTCCGCCGGGGCCGGGAACGCCGGGGACGCCGGGGACGCTGGGGACGCTGGGAACGCTGGGAACGCTGGGAACAAGGTGGCGATGTGGGCGGCGAGGTCCTGGATCCATCGCCGGGACGCGGACCCGCCGCGGTCCCCGCACAGCTCGTCGATCCACCCGAGCGCCGCCATCGCCACGTCCGTACGATGCCACAACAACGCGCCCGCCCGCCCCGCCTCCAGCACTCCGCGCCGAGCATCAAGGTCCGCCTCGTCGGCCGTGTGGCGCTCGGTTCCATCTGCCGACATTTCGGATATGTCGGAAGAGGGGGCGCGGCTGGGGAGGCACTCCAGGAGGCGGGACGCCGCCCAGCGGGTGGCGATGGCTTCCAGTTCGGGGCGGTCGGCCGGGGTGGCGGTGCTCAGGACGGCGATCGTGGCTGCGGCGACGGTTGCGGTGCGGCGCAGTTCCTCCGGATCCACCTTGTCGAGGGTGTCGGCCGAGCTGTGGTTGAACCGGTCCGGCCAGTGCCCGAGCGTGACGGCGGGGCAGCCGATCGAGCGGTCGGCCAGCAGGCTGTGGTCGGACGCGCCGACGAAGGGCGTGGCGCGCCAGGCCCACGTGTCGCACGCCACGGCCCCGGTGTAGGAGCGCGCGGCCTGGGGGAGCAGGGTGACGACGTGCTCGGCGAGCGCGCTGACGAACCCGGGCAGGTGGTCGGGTGCGCGCTCGACGATGAGCGGCCCGCCGCACAGCCGCTGGTCCTCGCCCGCCATGTCCACGTTGACGGCGGCCATGGGGACGGAGGCCGCGACATCGTGCAGGTAGGCGGCCATGCCGGTGAACTCGGGGGCCCAGACGAACCGGATGCCCCGGCGTGGGCGGGCGCCGAAGCCGCGCTGCGCCTCACCGGTAGGGCCCGCCAGCACCCGCGCGATGCCGAGCAGGGCGGCCACGCCCGAGGCGTTGTCGTTCGCGCTCGGGCGCGGGTGGCACAGGTGGGCGTACAGCAGGGCCTCGGTGGCCTCGTCGCCGGGGATCAGGCCGGTGACCAGGGGCATGGGCGCGGTGTCGTGCGCGGTGACGGTGACGCGGGCGCGCCCCCGGGCGAGCAGCCCGGCGAGCCGTCCCGGGGGGACACTGAAGGCGAGCAGCGAGGTGCCGCCCCGCAGTTCGACCCTGCCCACCTGGCCGTCCTCGGAGACCTGGTCGGTGACGAGCCCGAGCGCGCCCTCCCGCTCGGCCTGGGCCAGCGCGCGGGCAAGCGGGATCGCCGGGTCGTCGTGCACGGCCAGTGCCCCGCGCAGCGACGCGGTCCCCGAGCCGACGCGGACCATGGGCACCTCGACCCCCTCCGGCCCGGTCGGCGCGGAATGCGCGGCCAGCGTGAAGGGCTCGTCTGGGTATGCGGCGACGGTGAACGGCTCGTCCGAGTGCGCGGACACGGTGAAGGGCCCGGTCGCCGAGCCCAAGGGGGACGGTGCGGCCGCGCCGATCTCCGAAACCACTCCGGACGGTCCGGTTACGGCGGTCAGTTCGGCGTGCAGGGGTGTCCAGGATGTGGGGGCGCGGAAGCTCCACCAGCGGCGGCCACCGTCCGCGGGGAACTTCAGCAGCCGTACGTCGGCGAGACCCGCCTCCTCGGCCCGGGCGGCGACGTACTCGGCCGCCGCCATGACGCCGGACGACGCCTGGTAGCGGTCGAACCCGCACACCGCGGCGACGTCCGCCATCGCCGCAGCCGTGTCGAAGGACGCGTGGATCCGGTCGACGACCCCCCGGACGCTCACCGGCCCGCCACGGCGTTCATCCGCCCGCCAGGGCCGCCCGGTCCACCAGCGCGCGGAAGGCGGTACGGCGTTCCACCGACAGGGGGACGCTGACGCGGGTGCGTGGCGGGCCGAAGATCGGGCGTACGGGCTTGCCGAGCAGGCCGGGCGGGACGTCGCCCTCGACGGTGACCCACGGCAGCGCCGAATGTCCCGGTTCCACGGTCACGCCGAGACGGCGCAGCCCCGCGACGAGCTCGGGCTTGGCGGTGGCGAGGGCCGTACGCAGGGGCTGGAGCACATCGCCGCGCTCGAGCAGGCGCATCGCCACCTCCAGCGGAAGCGCGGAGGCCGCGAGCGGCGGTGCGACCCGGCGCAGCGCGGCCCCTGCGTCCGCCGAGCAGATGGCGAACCCGACGCGCAGCCCGCCGCAGCAGTACCCCTTGGACAGGCCGCGCAGCACGACGAGCCCCTCGACCTCGGAGGTGAGTGGCACCGCGCTGGCCTCCGGCCCGGCGTACGTCGCGCAGGCCTCGTCCAGCACCAGCAGCCCGCCGGCGTTCCGGGCCGCCTCGGCGAGGGCGCGGACGCGGTCCGGCGGGAGAAGCTCCCCGAGGACGCCGGGACGTTCGACGAGCACGAGCGCGGGCCGCAGCCGGGAGATCGTGCCGGGCGCGTCGTCGTCGGCCGGGTCGAAGGGGCGCAGGGTCGCGCCGAGCCGGGCCGCCCAGCCGGGCAGGTCCGGGTGAGAGTACGGGGTGCACAGCAGCGTCCCCGGCGCGGCGAGCGCGCCGAGGGCGTGCAGCAGGGTGGTGGTGCCCGCACCCGCGACCACGCGGTCCGGGGTGATGCGGGCGCTGAAGTGCGCGCTCAGCACGGGCGCCGCGCGCTCGCCGCCGTACGGGTCGGTGACCGCGAGATGCCGCGCGAGGTCGGCGACAGCCGAGGCGGACCGGCCGTCCGGGACGGGTTCGGCGGGCACGGAGGCGGGCAGGCCGTCCGGTCTCGGATCGGCGGTCGCGGTGGTGGGCCGGCCGTCCGGGGTGACCTCGGCCCAGACCTGGTCGATCACGTCCCGGACGAACTCGATCTCGTCGGGGGCCCAGCGGAGGTCGAGGTCGCCGGGGGCCGGGAGGACGCGGGTGTAGTCGAGGACGGCCGGCTCGGGAGTGATGGCCGCGCGGGCGACGAACTGGACGTACCGGGTGTCGATCCGGATCTCGGACCCGGCGGCGAAGTCGGCGTCCGCGCGGACGATCTCGTAGCCCGCGTCGCGGAGCATCCCCGCGACCTCGGGCGGTTGGTAGAGGCGCACGTCGTCGAGCAGGCGCGCGACGGTGCCGTCCGGGTAGGTGACGCGCAGCTCGCCCTGGTTGCGGCCGGTCACCGGGTCGTAGGAGCGGAAGAAGTCGTAGACGACGCCCTCGGCCTCGAACCGCGCCGTGGGCTGGTACCGGGTCAGGATGCCGGTCACGTTGGAGTGGTCCAGGACGAGCACCCCGCCGGGGACGAGCCGCTCGCGGACCCGGCGCAGGAACCGGCGCTGTTCGTCGTCGGTGCCCCAGCCGAAGTTCTGCAGGCAGACCGCCGCGTCCGCCTCCGGCAGGTCGGCCCGTCCGAACAGGTCGGCGAGGACCACCGTCAGCGGGACGCCGGCCCGCCGCGCGGACTCCTCGGCCTGGTCCAGCGCCCACAGGCTGACGTCGACGCCGACGACCTCGAAGCCGTGCTCGGCCAGCGCGACGGCGTGCCGGCCGATTCCGCAGCCGAGGTCGAGCACGCGCCGCCCGGGCGCGTGCTCCTCCAGTGTCTTGACGAGGTACGAGACCTCACCGGCCGTACGTGCGGCGGTGTACTCGTGGCGGGCGAAGCTCCAGTAGTCGGCGGTGAAGTACTCGGTGTACCACCGCGTCATGAGAAGCCCATCTTGCCGAAGAACTCGCACACGTCGCAGAGGTCCGGCGGGTTCTGTACTCCTTCCTGGAGGATGTAGACCCCTTCGCACATGCGGCACTTCTGCTCCACGAACGGGAACATGTAGCGCTGCATGTTGGCGAACGACTCGAACAGGTAGTAGTCGACGCCCGGCCACAGGCCGTACAGGTGGTCGGCGAGCGCGTAGGCGATCGAGCGGTCCTGCGGGCCGGTGGTGAAGCGGCCCGGCGTGCCCTGCCGGTTGAGCTCGGGGGCGACGAGCTCCAGGTAGAGCATCAGCTCCTTCTTGGTGATGCGGTAGAGGGGGAAGATGTACCGCAGGCCGCCGATCTCGCGGACGGGGATGCCGCCCATGCGGTAGCCGCTGGTGATCCAGGTGACCATGCTGGCCACGAGGTCGTCGCCGTTGAAGCCGAACGCGACCGTGCCGGCGCCGTTCTCCTGGGCGTAGTTCTCCAGCATGCGGCGCAGCACGTGGTGGCCGACGACCATGTTGTAGTGCCGGTGCTCGCCGGAGACGACGCTGTTCATGGCCTCGACGAACGGCCGGCGCATCTTGAAGACGCGCTCGATGTCCTCGGCGGTGACGATGACCTGGTCGATGCCGAGCCCGGCGGCGGAGGCGCGGGCGGCCTCGAACGTCGCCGGCTCGTCCCAGTCGGGCAGGCCGGTGATCGTGACCGAGGTCATGGGCACTCGGGGGACGCGGTCGCCGACGCGTTCCAGCAGCTTGACGAACGCGACGCTGTCCCGGCCGCCGGAGAGGCCGATGACGACCTTCTCGCCGGGCCGGAGCACCGCGTGGCTGTGAATGCTCTGGACGAACGTCTCCTCGACGTACCGGATGAAGCCCTCGCGGTCGAACTGCTCGGATCGATGCTCGAGCTGTCCGTTTACGTCGAACATGACCGTTTTCACGTAAACGGGATCGGGGGTGCCGTAAACGGTACGTTGAGGCTTGCGCGTGACGTCCAGGTCGTAGTGGCGGACCTGCCGGATCTCGATCACGTCGTCTGCCCCGACGGTCGTGGTCTCTTCGGGAACGATTTTCCCGTTCTGGGTCGTAAGCACGGCGTTTACGGGAATGCCGTACGCCGTCAGGACCTCAGTAAGCGGCCGTCCAGGGGTTGCGCTCAGAGTCTCCGAGCCGCCGACTTTGTCATGGAAGACGACGTGGGCCACGGCTTTTCTCCCTCACTGCTGTGGTGTCCGCTTAGTATGGGGTCATTTACGCCATTCGCGTCAAGCGTCGTAGTCGATGGGCCGTGAATCCATGCCGGGGGTGCCGTGAGCGCGTCATTGACCGTCGAAGTACATAAGTCCGTCGATGCTGTTGACGAGGATGAATGGGATGATGTTGTATCGAGGGCGGGCGCGCCGGTGTTTTATCACCAGCGGTATTTGCGTGCTTACGAGCGCTATCCGCTGACCGGCGTCGAGGCGTTCTTCTATTTCGTCGTCCGTGACCACGGGCGGGCCGTCGCCGTGCTGCCCGTCTCGCTCCTGCGCGGGGTCGACCCGATCGGCCACCTGCGCCCCCGCTACCCCGTCTCGGACGGCGACCGCGGCCTGCTCAGCCACGTCTGGCACTGCTACGACGCCTGGCTGCCCGGCGAGCCCCACGTCGCCGCCGTCACCGGCGAGATGCGCGCGCTCGCCGGTGAGCTGGGCGCCGACTGGTACGGCTTCATCAACGTCCCCCGGACCTCGCCGCTGCGCGACGCCCTGATCGCCGAGGGCTTCCCCGCCGAGCACATCGAGTACCGCTTCACCGTCGACCTGCGCGGCATGACGAGCGTGGACGACTACATCGCCGGGGCGAGGACGAGGGGCCGGGCGAACCTGCGCCGCAACGGCCGCCGGGCGCAGGACGCGGGCGCGACGATCCGCGTGCTGGAGACCGGGGAGGGCGACCTGATGGAGGTCGCCGAGCTGTGCGCCGCCACCACCGCCCGGCACGGCACCGGCGCGTTCTACCCGCCCGCCCTGTTCGCGGACTTCGTCACCGCGCTCGGTGACCACGCCTGCCTGGTCGAGGTGCGCGAGGACGCCAAGCTGGTCGGCGTGGCGGTCTGCTTACGCGACGAGACCCGCTTCCACGCCTGGGCCTGCGGCGTCGACTACGACACGCGGGCCAACTACAGCCCCTACCCGATCCTCTACACCGAGTCGGTCGCGCAGGCGCTGCGCGAGGGCCGCCTCGTCCTGGAGGGCGGGCGCAGCAACCACGCCTTCAAGCTCAAACACGGCCTGTCGCCGCTGCCCCTCGACGCCTGTCTGTCGCGCGTCTGATGCGCGCGTTCGAGGCCGTCCCCGGCCGTCCCGAGGAGTGGAACCGGCTGACGGCCGGCGCCCCGCTGTTCGCCACGGAGAAGTGGCTGGAGGCCATGCGCGGCCGGGTTCCAGGCGATCTGTTCACCTTCGTCCTGCGCGAGGACGGCGAGGCGCGGCTCGCGCTGTACGGCAGCGTCCTGCGCGGCGTTCCCGAGGGCGAGATCTTCGACCTGCCGTACATCTTGGCGGGCGACCCCGGCGAGCTGCCGCTGAGCCCCGAGACGCGCGCGGACCGCGCCACCTGGCAGGCCCCGCCCCCGGAGAGCTGGTACCCCAGCCTCGTGCTCATGCTGCCCGGCTACGAGTGCCACCCGCTCGGCCCGCTGGCCGGGGACCCCGGCGCCCTGGCCGAGCTGGTCGAGGCGATCGTCGCCTGGGCGGGGGAGCGGGGGCTGCGCGCCGTCGCCTTCCTCTACACGCCGCCGTCCACGGCCGCGCTCCAGGACGTGCTGCCCCGCCACGGCTTCTCCCGCGTCGAGCTGTCCTACTCGTGCGAGCTGCCGGTGCCCGGGGACGGCTTCGACGGCTACCTCGGGTCCCTGCCGCGCAAGCGGCGCGGTGAGGTGCGCCGCGAGCTGCGCGCGCTCGCGGACGCCGGCGTGCGGGTGCGCGCGGTCCCGATGACCTCCGTCCCCGAGGACGTGGTGACGTCGAAGCGCGCGCACTCGGCCAAGTACAACGACGGACGTCCGGCCGACCGGGACAAGGTGCGCGCCCGCCTGGAGGGGTTCGCCGGCGTGCCGACCCCGCTGCTGTTCCGCGCCGAGCTGGCCGCACCCGACGATCCGGGCGACGGCGAGCTGGTCGGGCACAGCCTGTTCATCCGGCACGGCGGCGTCTGGGTCTGCGTGAGCACCGGCATGGACTACGGCCGCCACGAGGCGCGCCACGCCTACTTCGCGACCGTCTTCTACGAGCCCGTGCGCGTCGCCTCCGAGGCCGGCGTGCGGCGGCTCCAGTACGGCCACGCGTCCTGGCGCGCCAAGCTGTCACGCGGGTGCGAGGCGGTCCCGACGCCGGGCTGGGTGCGCGCCACGGACCCCGCGCTCGCCCGAGTGGTGGCGAACGCGACGACCACTGTGCTCTCGACCGTGTAAATGCCGCGCCTCCGGCACGGCGGGTTCGGGGCGCCCTTGAGGCCCCGAACGGTGCCTATCGCCGCGGGTTCGGGGTGGGTCAGGAGTCTCTGCGCAGCGGCGGGAAGGTCATGGACGTCCGCAGGACCGCGTGCTCCCAGCGGTCCAGGGTGAGCCCGTAGACGGCCATCTGCGCCGCCGCGCGCTTGAGGTCCACCTGCGGGTGGTCGGGAAGGAACTCGCAGGAGACCAGCTCGGCCAGCGGGTGTGACGCGCCGCCCGGGAGCAGCGCGGCCAGCTCGGCGCCCGCGCCGGGGCGGGGGTCGGCGGCCAGCCCGGGGGCGAGCTTGCGCGCCTCGGCGGTCAGGTCGTTCCAGACGGCGGCGGTGATCTTGGAGCGCAGCCCCGCGCGCACGTCGTCGTACTCCCGGGTCTCCCGGGGGATGCCCGCCTCCAGCAGGCCGACGAGCTCGCGCAGCTCGGTCTGGCCGCCCTCCAGCGGCCGTCCGAGGCCGGGGCCGAAGAAGACGGACGCCTCCAGCTCGGAGTCCTCGGGGCTGTCGGAGGTGTGGATGATGTCCAGCATCACGTTGATGGCGCGGAAGTCGCGGCGGATCGTGCCCGGGGCGGCCTCGGCGGGGTGGCTCGCGCCCTTGAGCGCGCGCAGCCGTTTGTGGGGCGGCTCGGGCGAGACGTCCGCCTGCCCGTCCTCTACCAGCAGAGCGAGGGTGGGTCCGAGATCGAACACCAGGTCGACCTGCCGGTAGAAGTAGGCCTCCCATACGGAAGAGATGTTGCGTTCTTGCCAGGCGTCCTGGTTGGGCGGCCGGTGCCAGAGAACGTCGTAGCGCACCGGAGTGAACGCGTGACGCTCCAGCAGGTCCAGGACTGAGGAGCACAGGTGACGTTCCAGCGCGTCGGGTGGTAGGAGAACGAGAACGGTCCGCTGCCAGTCGATCGCTGTCACCCATCACTCCTTGGAAGGTTACTGACCGGTCTTGTGGGGGTCGGGTCCGGGACTAGCGGGAACGCGTCACGCGCGGCCGGCGGGCGGCTCTGCGGTTGCGGTCCATGTCGTCAGCCCTTCTTCGCGCTGATCTTCGGACGGCGTAACGCCATCTTGCGACGGTCCATGATCAGCCTTTCTTCGGACGCACGCGCGGGCGGCGCAGCGTCACCATGGCTCGGTCCATGGTCATCCCTTCTTCGGCTTGTTGATCTTGGGGCGGCGTGACTGGAGCATCATGCGGTCCATTGGTCCCCCCCTACTTCGACTTGGAGATTCTCGGACGACGTGACACCGACCTTCCGCGGTCCATGGTCAGCCCTTCTTGGGCTTGGAGACCTTGGGGCGGCGTGCGGCCATAGCTCTGCGGTCCATGGTCATCCCTTCTTCGGCTTGCGGATCTTCGGGCGGCGTAGGGCTTGGTACTTGCGGTCCACCCTCAGCCCCTCTTCATCGTGCGGATCTTGGGCCGGCGTACGGCCTTGTCCTCGCGGTCCACGTTCAGCCCTTGGCGGGCTTGGACACCTTCGGGCGGCGCATCGCCTTGGCGCGACGGTCCATGTGCTCTCCTTCGTTCGGTCGATCGGGTAGCGAGGAGTGCGAACACTGGGTGCACTCCCAGCGAACAAATCGCTATTTACCGAGTTTTCGGGTGTCCTAGTGGTTAGTCAATACCGGCGACGGTGATCACCATCGGCTCCAGCGCCGTCCGCAGGCTGAGCAGCACGTCGTCGGCCGTGACAGCTCGGATCGCCTCGATCTGACCGGCCAGAGTCCAGTCGCCGTGCCCGGGAATGAGCCCATATCGGCCGTACAGCAGCGCCTCCTCGAAGGACTGCTCGGTCTCCAACTGGAGCAGCCCCGCCGTGCGCCGCGTGGCCAGCTCGACCTCCGCCGCCGTCCAGCCCCGCTCGGCGCGCTCGGTCAGCAGCGCGGTGGCCGTCTCCACGACCTCGCCGACGTGCTCGGGTGCGGTGGCGATGAACGCACGCCACACCCCGGTGTCGCGGTAGGCGTTGGTGAAGGCCCACATGTCGTACGCCAGCCCGCGCCGGTTCCGGATCTCCTCGAACAGCAGCGCCGAGCTGGCCCCGCCGATCAGGTCCATCAGCACCTGCCAGGCCGGCAGCAGGCGGTGGCCGTACGGCACGGCGGGCCCGCCCAGCACGACCCCGGCCGAGTCGTTGTTCAGCGGATGGTTGCGCCGCCCGCCGCTGACGCTCGGCAGGCCGTGGTCCGGCGGGTCGCCGCCGGGCGGCAGCGCGGTCAGCGGCCCCGACTCCAGGACCTTCAGCACGGCCTCGGCGGTCAGGTCGCCGCAGACGATCAGGGCGGCGGACGAGGCGCGCACCCACCGCGTGTGGAAGGCGCGCAGGTCGTCCAGATTCACCCGGCCGACGCTCTCGGCGGTCCCGCCGACGGGCCGGGCGAGCGGGTGGCCCGCGAACGCGACGTCGTAGAACACGTCGTGGACGATGTCGAAGGGGTCGCCGGCGGCCAGCCGCAGCTCCTCCTGCACGACCTTGCGCTCGGACTCCAGGATCTCCTCGCCGAGGTCCGGCTCGGCCATGGCGCGGGCGAGGATCTCCAGCGCGGCCGGCGCCTCCGGCGAGGGCACCCGGGCGTACAGCACGAGGTGGTCGCGGCTGGTGATGGCGTTGCCCTCGCCGCCGAGCCCCTCCAACAGGTCGATCGGACGCCCGCCGCCGGGCAGGGGCGCCTGCATGAGGATGTGCTCCAGCAGGTGGGTGCCGCCCGCCACGGCCTCCGGCTCGTAGCGCGAGCCGGTGAGCAGCCACAGCGACACCGTGGTCGCGGTCGCGCCCGGCCGGTGCAGGACCCACACGGGGATGCCGTTGCCGAGCGCCACGCGCACCGGAGCCCTCACGTGTCCTCCCCCTTCGCGGCGTCCTCGCCGGCTGCCGCTTCGAAGTCGTCGTCGCCGATGCCGGAGTCCTTGGCGTCCAGGCCGCCCGTGGCCTCCGCGCCCTCCAGCGCCGCCTCGTCGATCTCGTCGCCGTGGACGAGCACGAACCCGCCCACCGGCGTGTCGGCCCACAGCGTGCCGCCGCGCTCGCGCAGGGTGGCCGTCTCGGCGTAGTGGTCGCCCGCGACGGGCAGGGCGAACAGCACCAGGCCCGCCTCCAGCGCGGTCCTGCTGTCCACCTTGCGCTCGGTGAGCTGCCAGGCGCGCCGCCCGAGCGCGCCGGAGCGCCCCGCCATCATGCGGTTCTGCAGCTCCAGCAGCGCCAGGTCGATCGGGCGCCGCAGGCCGCGCGCCGCCGTGACGCGGCGCCGCGCCCGGCCGATCCGGGTGAGCGCGCGCAGGTCGCCGGGCAGCGGGGGCACGTCCAGGGAGGCGGCCTCCAGCAGCGACGCCAACTCGGCGTACTCGGGCCACAGCCCGACCTCGTGGACGGCGAGGGCGCACGCGTTCAGCACATTCTTGGGCGCGCCGGTCAGTTGCAGCGCGGCGTCCACCAGATCGCGGGCGCGGAACGGCTGCTCGAACCGCTCCAGCAGCAGCGCGACGAGGTTCTTGGCCACCGGCTCCTCGCACGGGGGAGGCAGCGTGCGGCGGGCGGGGATGCCGACCCGGTCGCCCAGCATCGCCAGCGTGCTCAACTCGACGGTGTACGGCAGCCCGTACGGGTCGTCGGGCAGGCGGCGCATGCTGACCATGAACTCCAGCCGGCCCTCGAACTTCAGGAACGTGGCGCTGTGGACGCCCCAGCCGTCCTCGACCAGCCAGGAGACCATGCTCCAGACCCGGTCCTGCTCGGGGATCCAGTAGTCCAGGTCGTTCATCGTGCGCACGAGGGGCTCGGGGTAGCGGGCGGCGACCTCCAGGCCCTTGAACGTGACCGGGTTACCGAAGGTCGCGCCGATCCGCGCGTGCAGGTCCCGGTAGAACGCGACCCGCCCGCGGTACTGGGCGAGGTCGTGGGCCAGGCCCGGGCCGAGCTCGCGCCCGTCCCGCTCCCAGGCGCTCAGCAGGGTGGCGACGAAGGACGGCTGATCCGTGCGGGCGACGTACAGCACCTCGCCCGGGGTCTCCATGTCCTGGCCCGTCACCGTGGCCAGGATCTCCTCCAGCTCGCCCGACGTCAGCCCGATCACCTGGTTCTGTCCTCCGGCATGCGTCGACAGGGGGTAAGGATCTTTGCACGACTCTGACAGATCCCACCCCTCCCCACAAGACGCGCCCCGGGATCGCGTCCACGCCGGAGGACGGACTGGAACAGGCGACCAGTTGGTGAATTACCCCGCTTTCCTGCCTTATGGATGGGTTACAGGAAATAGGCGTGGATCGTTCCTGACTGGGCTGCCTCGCGACCCGTGTTCGCCGTCTGGCGGGGGGTCGGAGTGGCGGCGGTGGCGCCAGGTGAGCGGAACGCGGATGTGGTCTTGACGACAGGCCTTACAGCCGTTCCGCGCCCTTTACCGTTAAGAAACTTTCCTTTATATTCCAGGCATCCCCCCAGCAAAGGAGCGTGGTATGCGAAGAACGATCATGTTTACTGCAACGGCCTTGCTCACCGCCGGTGCCACGGTGTTCGCCGCCTCGCCGGCGCTCGCCCACGGCTACATCTCCTCCCCGCCGAGCCGGCAGGCGTTCTGCGCCCAGGGCAAGGTGCCCGACTGCGGCGAGATCATCTGGGAGCCGCAGAGCGTCGAGGCCCCCAAGGGCCAGTGGAGCTGCAACGGCGGCGTGGGCCGCTTCGCCCAGCTCGCGGACGAGAGCAGGCCCTGGCCGGCCACGTCCGTCGGCACCTCGGTGACCTTCAACTGGACGCTCACCGCCCGGCACGCCACCAGCACGTGGGAGTACTACATCGGTGGCACCCGCGTGGCCGTGTTCAACGACGGGGGCAGGCAGCCCGGCGCGACGGTCACGCACGACGTGAGCCTGTCCGGCTTCAGCGGCAGGCAGAAGGTTCTGGCCATCTGGAACATCGCGGACACGCCGAACGCCTTCTACTCCTGCGTCGACCTGCAGATCGGCGGTGGCGGCGGCAATCCGACCCCCACTCCGACCCCGACGCGCACCCCGACCCCCACCCCCACCCCCACCGTCCCGAGCGGCACGTGGGCGGCGGGCACGACCTACAAGGCCGGCGACCAGGTGACGTACAACGGCGTGCGGTACCGCTGCATCCAGCCGCACACCGCCCTCCAGGGCTGGGAGCCGCCGAACGTCCCCGCACTGTGGGCGGTCGTCTGAGCCGGTTCCCGCACGGCCCGGCCCCGTCGCCCGTGCCCTTGGCGACCGCTACACGTCGCTGACGACATGGAGCTGCCGTCACGGCATTGACGGAGCGGGCCCCGAGAAGTAACGCGGGAGCGAGGCCGTCCCCTCCCCGGCCGCCACGGCCCCGGAGGGCGCCTCGCTCCCGCCCGTGTCTCCGCACGCCGCATCCGCGCACGCAGAATCCGCGCACGCCGCATCCGCCAAGGGAAGCCGGTCACCGATGAAACGCGCCGCACTCGCCCTCGCCGCCGCCCTGAGCCTGCTGACGCTCCCCGCCTGCGGCGCCGCCACGGCGGCCCCCGAGTCGACCGCCTACCCCACGCCGGCCTCCCTGCCGCCGTACCCTCCCGCGACCGGCGCCAAGAACGACGTCGACGTCGAATTCCTGCAGATGATGATCCCGCACCACCGCCAGGCCATCGAGATGGCCGAGCTCGCGCGCACGCGGGCCGTCCGCCAGGAGGTCAGGGATCTCGCCAACGCCATCGCGGTCACCCAGACCTACGAGATGCGGACCATGACCGCCTGGCTGCTGGAGTGGAAGAAGCCCCTCACCGGGGACCGGCGCACCAAGAGCGAGCACGACCACCACGAGACCCGGCCGTCCGACATCGCCGAACTCGGCAGGATGGAGGGCGCCCGGTTCGAGACCGCGTTCCTCAACATGCTGATCGGCCACCAGCACAACGCCATCGAGATGGCCCGCGAGGAGTACGGCGACGGGAAGAACACCGACGCCCGCAACCTGGCCCACCGCATCGACCTGTCCCGCACGGCGCAGATCAAGCAGATGCTCGGCGAGCTGAACCCGTCCTGAGCCCGTTTCGAGCCGGACCGGCGCTGATCTCGCCGTGAATCGCGGGCGGCGCGGCGGCGTCCGTAGACGTCCTTAGAATTGGCCGGTGACGACACGCCGCTACGGGATCCTGATCATGCCGGCCGCCAACCGGGTCTACGCCGAGGCCTCGGTCGAGCTGATGGAGGCCGAGCTGGAGGTCTTCGACCGGGCGGTCCTGGGCGGGCGGCTGGAGGACATCGCGCCCGAGACGATCGGCGGCGTCCCGTACATCACGTTCGCCGCGCCGGAACTGTCCGAGCGTGAGATCAGGTTCCTGTCCAACCTGTCGTCGCTCTACGCGCTGTTCGGGCTGAACGCGGACGGCACGCTCGCGCCCGTCCCGCTGCGCCCGCTCGACCGCTTCGACGACGACCTGATCACCATCCAGAAGTACGCGGGCAAGACCAACGAGCACTTCACCAAGATGCTGCTGAACGCGACCATCCTGTCCTCGCGTTTCGCCGGCGAGATGGTCGACAGGCCCTTCGCCGTCCTGGACCCGCTGTGCGGCCGGGGCACCACCCTCAACCAGGCCCTGATGTACGGCTACGACGCGGCGGGGCTGGATGTCGACGGCAAGGACTTCGAGGCGTACTCCGCGTTCATCCGCACCTACCTCAAGCGCAAGCGCATGAAGCACACCGCCGAGACCGTGCCGGTGCGGCGCGACCGCAAGCTGGTGGCGCGCAGGCTGGAGGTCTCGATCGGGCTGTCGAAGGAGGAGTACAAGTCCGGCGAGAAGCGCAGGCTGACCGTCGTCAACGCCGACACCACCGCCGCCGGCGCGTTCTTCCCCCGCGCCTCCTTCGACGTGATCGTCGCCGACGCGCCGTACGGCGTGCAGCATGGCAGCCGCGACAAGCAGCAGCACCTCAGCCGGCGCCCGCTGGACCTGCTCGAGGCGGCGCTCCCCGAGTGGACGGGCCTGCTGCGCCCGGGCGGGGCCGTCGGCATCTCGTGGAACACCTACGTCGCGGGCCGCGACGACGTCGCCGAGGTCTTCGCCAAGAACGGCCTGGAGGTCCTGAACGACGGGCCGTACCGCCGGTTCCGGCACCGCGTGGACCAGGCGATCATCCGGGACGTCATCGTCGCGCGAAAGCCGTGAAACGATCCCGGATCCCGGTTTTCCGAAGGCCGCGCCCACCATCAGGAGGATGACCGTGCTGCGGGCAGGCCGATCTCGAAGGATGCGTGGACGAGCATGTGATCGACAGCGAGGCGCTGCATCCGCCCCGAGCCGTGGCGGCGCCGGCTGGACTGGGACCCGGTCCGCATGGTCCGCATGGTGCCGGAGTGCGCCGACGCCATGCGGAGCACGCGCGCGATCTGGATCGACGCGGGGACCAGGGACGAGTACTACCTGGATCTCGGCGCCGAGGCCTTCCGCCGCTCACTGCTCGACACCGGGGTCTCCCGGACGTGATCCGTTTCGAGCTGTTCGACGCGGGCCACGGCGCCATCGACTACCGCTATCCGCTCTCGCCGGCCTGGCCGGCGCGCCAGATCAGTGGTTGACGGTGCAGACGAGCGAGTCGCTCGGGCCGCGCCTGGTGCTCACGACGACGTCGTTCGTGAGGTACTGGCAGGCCTGGTACGGGTCGCCCTGGCCGACGTAGGTGACGGAGCTGCCGGGGCCGCGCTTGTAGCAGCCGAGGGTCGACTGGTAGAGGCCGATGAGCGACTCGGGGTGGACCTTGGCCATGCAGTAGTCGCCGAGGCGGACCGGGCTCATGACGATGTCGATCGTGGCCAGGGTCCGGGCCTGCGCGGGGGCGGTGGTGGCGAGCACCGCCGCGCCCGCCAGGACGGATCCGGCGAGGAGGGCGGAGGAGCGGGATAACAGGGTGATGGCACGACGGGGCACGTTGTCTCCTTTGAACGCCTGCTGAGCGCAGTATTCAATAGGAAACTTTCTTGTTCAATGCCTAAACCGGCGGTGAGGCCGGGGCGCGCTCGCCCGGCAGCTTGGCGGCGAGCACGTCCACCCGCTCGACCGTCGGCGGCCGGATGAACAGCTCGTCCGACCGGTCCCGCAACGCCTCGACCAGCCGTCCCGCCAGGTACGCCCGCCGGTCGCATTCCTCCCCGAAGGCGTTGAACAGCCCGAAGGTCGTGCAGTTGATCCGAAGCGCCACCCAGGCGGGGCACCGCCCCTCGTTCTCGATCAGGGCCAGCCCGTCCCGCAGGAAGTCCTCGACGTCGTGCTCCCTGCCCGGCCGGGCGTGCACGCGCACCAGCAGACCGACGCTGATCATCGCTGATCCCTCCCCTCGGCGGCCCGGAGACGCGGAACGCCAACAACGTTCCCTACCCGGCTCCTGACCTGCGCGAACTCGGATGGATCCGAAGTTACGCCGCCTTGGTGGGATCGGGGGACGCCTACGGGAGCGGCGCGTCCACGGTCGGCGCCTCGGGGCCCGGGACGACGATCGCGGTGATGATCAACCCGTCCTCCACCAGCACCCGCCCGGAGAAGCCCTTGATCTCCACCCCGTCCACCACGGGCCCGGGGACGAGCAGCCGCGCCGCGAACGTCCCGTTCTCGGGGTCGATCTCGACCGATGCCTCCTCGAAGTCCAGCCACTTCCGGGTCAGCGGGAACCAGGCCTTGTAGACCGACTCCTTGGCGCAGAACAGCGCCCGCTCCCAGCAGGCCGTGCCCCCGTGCCGGGACAGGTCGCGCAGGTGGCCGCGCTCCTCCGGCAGGGAGATCACTTTCAGGACGCCCTCGGGCAGCGGGCCGTTGGGCTCGGCGTCGATGCCGATCGCGGTGACCTCCCCGGCGCGGCCGAGGACCGCGCCGCGGTACCCCTGGCAGTGGGTGATGCTGCCGACGACGCCGCTCGGCCACCCGGGCTGCCCCCGCTC
This sequence comes from Sphaerisporangium sp. NPDC051017, assembly GCF_040683095.1. Taxonomy (NCBI): domain Bacteria; kingdom Bacillati; phylum Actinomycetota; class Actinomycetes; order Streptosporangiales; family Streptosporangiaceae; genus Sphaerisporangium; species Sphaerisporangium sp. NPDC051017. Next base: position 48,080 of record NZ_JBFBCI010000005.1, on the reverse strand, counting down.
GCCGGGCACCACCGGGACCGGGGGCAGGCCCAGCCCGGCCAGGGCCCGCCGGACGCACGCCCGCGCCGTCGTGAACTCCCTGCGGCGCTTGTCGACCGCCTGGCTGATGGCCAGCTCCTCCTCCGGGAACAGCGTCACGTCCGGGGGGTCGTGGAAGAGCTCCGCGTACGCCACGTACGGGGGGAGGATGCGCTCGATCACGAGGCGTCCCCGGAGGGGAAGACCTCGCGCAGCGGCGGGGCGTCCTCCCGGCCGTACATGCGCCGCTCGCGCGGGTACCCGAGCGAGACCTCCTGGAACCGGACGCCGTCGTACCAGGTCGTACGCGGAATGTGCAGGTGGCCGTACACCACCGTGGCCGCGTTGTACTTCAGGTGCCAGTCGGCGGTCTCGACCGTGCCGCACCACTGCGCGAACTGCGGATAGCGCAGGATGTCCGTCGGCTGCCGGACGAGCGGGAAGTGGTTCACCAAGACCGTGGGAATGTCCGGGTCACGCGCGTCCAGCCGGGCCCTCGTCTCGCGCAGCCGGGCCCGGCACCAGGCGTCCCGGCTCGGGTACGGGTCCGGGTGCAGCAGGAACTCGTCGGTGCACACCACCCCGGTCTCGTGCGCCCACGCCATCGCCTCTTCCTTGGTGGTGTCCGGCGGCCGGAACGTGTAGTCGTACAGCACGAACAGCGGCGCGATCGTCACCGGACCGCCCGGGCCCCTCCAGACCGCGTAGGGATCCTCGGGGGTGAGCACGCCGAGGCCACGGCAGACCTCCACCAGGTGGCGGTACCGGGCCTCGCCGCGCAGCGTCACCGGGTCGTCCTTGGGCGTCCACAGCTCGTGGTTGCCGGGCGCCCACACGACGGTGGCGAAACGCTCCTTGAGAAGGCCGAGCGCCCACTCGACGTCGGCGACGAACTCGCCGACGTCGCCGGCCACGAGCAGCCAGTCGGAGTCCGACTCCGGCCGCAGCTTCTCGACGATCTCGCGGTTCTCCGAATAGGCGACGTGCAGATCGCTGATCGCCATGAGCTTGCCGTTGGCCATGCCGCTCATCGTCACAAGGAGATCGTAACCGGCGCTGCCTTCCCGCAGTCGTGCCCGGGCGCGCCGGACGGGCGTACGGGGGCGTTGGCCGGGCGTACGGGGGCCGGGACGGTCCGGGTGTGCGTGCCCCGGCGCGCAGGGACGGATACCGTTTGGGCATGAGCGCCACGATCGTCGCCAAGGACCTCTCCGCCGGGCACGGGGAGCGCGTGCTGTTCTCCGGGCTCGATCTCGTCGTCGCGCCCGAGGACGTCATCGGCCTGGTCGGCGTCAACGGCGCGGGCAAGTCCACGCTGCTGCGCATCCTCGCCGGGCTCGCCGCCCCCGAGCGCGGCTCCGTCCAGGCCAGCCCTCCGGCCGCGGCCATCGGCTACCTCCCGCAGGAGCCCGAGCGCAGGCCCGGCGAGACCATCGCCGAGTTCCTGGGCCGCCGCACGGGCGTCGCCGCTGCGCAGCGCGACCTGGACGCCGCCACCGAGGGCCTGGTGGAAGGCCGGCCCGGCGCCGACGACGCGTACTCCGCCGGGCTCGAGCGCTGGCTCAACCTCGGCGGCGCCGACCTCGCCGAGCGCGCCGAAGAGGTCGCCGCCGACCTCGGCCTCGACATCGACCTCGGCCGGCCCACGACCGCGCTGTCCGGCGGGCAGGCCGCGCGGGCCGGGCTCGCGTCCCTGCTGCTCAGCCGGTACGACGTCTTCCTGCTCGACGAGCCGACCAACGACCTCGACCTGGACGGCCTGGACCGGCTGGAGCGGTTCGTCACCGGCCTGCGGGCCGGCACGGTCGTCGTCAGCCACGACCGCGAGTTCCTCACCAGGACCGTCACCAGGGTCGTCGAGCTCGACCTCGCCCAGCAGCAGGTCAACGTCTACGGTGGCGGCTACGAGGCGTACCTCACCGAGCGGGAGGTCGCCCGGCGCCACTCCCGCGAAGAGTACGAGGAGTACGCCGACACGCGGGCCTCGCTGGAGGCGCGGGCCAGGACGCAGCGGGCCTGGATGGAGAAGGGCGTCAAGAACGCCCGCCGCAAGGCTCCCGACAACGACAAGATCGGGCGTAAGTTCCGCAGCGAGGCGACCGAGAAGCAGGCCGCCAAGGCGCGCCAGACCGAGCGGCTCATCGAGCGCCTGGAGGCCGTGGAGGAGCCCCGCAAGGAGTGGGAGCTGCGCATGGAGATCGCCGTCGCGCCCCGGGCGGGCGCGGTGGTCTCCACCCTGCGCGGCGCGGTGGTCCGGCGCGGCGCGTTCGTCCTCGGCCCCGTGGACCTGCAGATCGGCTGGGCCGAGCGTGTCGCGATCACCGGGCCCAACGGGTCGGGCAAGTCCACGCTGCTGGCCGCGATCCTCGGCCGCGTCTCCCTGGACGAGGGGCACGCAGCCCTCGGGTCCGGCGTGGTCGTCGGCGAGGTCGACCAGGCGCGCGCGCTGTTCCTCGGCGACGAGCCGCTGCTGGACGCCTTCGGCGCCGCCGTCCCGGACATGCCCCCGGCCGACGTGCGCACGCTGCTCGCCAAGTTCGGGCTGAGGGCGGCCCACGTGCTGCGGCCCGCCGCCACGCTCTCCCCGGGCGAGCGGACGCGCGCGGCGCTCGCCCTGCTCCAGGGGCGCGGCGTCAACCTGCTCGTCCTGGACGAGCCGACCAACCACCTCGACCTGCCCGCGATCGAGCAGCTGGAGTCGGCGCTGGCGTCCTACCCCGGCACGCTGCTGCTGGTCACGCACGACCGCCGCATGCTGAAGGCGGTCGACACGACCCGCCACCTCGCCGTCGCGGACGGCAGGGTGGAGGAGGCCGTGGCCGGACGGTAGCCATCCGCGCCCGCGTTCACCGTCTCTCCCTCTCCGGAATCGGACGGCTTTCCCGCCCGGGACGCTCCCAGGGATCGTCATCGCCGACGCGGTCCTCGGAGCCGAAGAGCTCGTCGGCTTCCTGGCGCATCTGCTGGTGGTCCACGTGCGGCAGGCGGCGATGCCGGGCGACCAGTTCCTCTGCAGTCAGGCGCTGCCTGCGCGGAAGTGGCCGGAGTTCGGCGACTTCTATGCCGTTGCGGGTGACGCGGTAAGTTTCGCCGGCCTCCACGGCATCCATGACGGCCGCGAAGCTCTTCCTGAGCTCACACCGAGTGATGACCTTCATACGTCGAGTGTGGCTCGCCGTGTTCCCGGAGGAAGGTGGAGAGCTGCGTGCGACAGAACCAGGGCCCCACTCAAGCGGCATCCAGCGACTTCTCGCTGACAGGCAGGCGTACCGTCCGATCGCCGAAGTCGACGACCAGATCCAAGCGGGCCCCGAGCGCCTCTGCGTAGCGAGCGATGACCTCAAGGGATGCTACCTCGCCGTGCTCGATCTGGGAGACACGGGCAACGCTCACGCCCATGGCGGTCGCGACGTTTTTTTGTCCGAGCCCAAGTTGCTTGCGTACCTCAGCAAGCTGACGGCCGCGGGCCTCGGCGAGAAGCTTCCTGGCACCCTCCTCGATCACGGAAGGGGAGACACCGGCCTCGTGCAGTTCCCGCTCCAGGTCGGCCCAGTCCCCCAAAGTCCTCTTCGGCATGTTCACTCCTCTTCGTCGCTGGTGTACTCGATGTAGAGCTGTACGGCCAGGGGGATGTTCTCCTTGTACCACCGATCCCAGTTGCCCGCCTTATCTCCGCCCAGCAACAACAGCGCCGCCCGAGTGGGGTCGAAGGCGAAGATGATCCTGATCTCCGATCGCCCCCGCGATCCCGGACGCAGTTCCTTGAGATGGTGCAGAGAGCTTCCCTTGAGCCGGTCGACGAGCGGCCTGCCCAGCGTCGGCCCCTCCTCCCGGAGAGCGGCTACAGCCTGAGCGACCTGAATCGCCGAGTCGAACTCTTCCTTGAGGAGCATCCTGAACCAAGCGGCGTACTCCTCTGTGACCTTCACCGTCCACGCCAAGAGAGCCCTCTCGAAATCAAGGATAGCCTTAACATGGACAGTAGGCTACCGCCGTCCGAGTAGGACGTCGTGAAATTGAACAACTCCATTGGGTAACCGAACATGTTGGTCAGTTCAGCTCACACTGGAACCGAAGAGGCGCTATCTCCGTGGCGGACCAACCCTGCCAGGAAGGCCGCTCCTCCGACGCGGGTCGGCCCCCGCCCTGCGTCCAAGCGGCGTTAGGGTAAAGATGGCCATTACCCGGTAAAGCGGCGTCCCTGGTTTGGTTTATGTCTCGCCAGCGGGATGGGCCAGTGGAAAGATTGTCCCGAAGGTCCATCGATGTCCCGGGCGGGGGGGTGAGCTCGATGGGCGACCACCGCGGCATGGAGCGCATGCTGACGGGACTGCTGGACGCGAGCCACCTGGCCGGGTTCGACGAGATTCCTGCGCTGGCGGCCGAGTACGCCGCGCACACCGGGCTGCGGGATGTGGTGATCTTCCTCACCGACCTGCAGCAGGACGTCCTGCGCCCGATGATCGGCACCGGTCCGGCCACGAGCGGCCGGACGCCCGAGGAGCTCAGCGAGCTCAAGATCGACGCCACGCTGGCCGGGCGGGCCTTCCAGGAGGTGCGGTTCCTGTCCGTGGCGAGCGGGGAGGGCGGTCCGATCTCCTGGTGGGTGCCGCTGTTGAACGGCACCGAACGCCTCGGCGTGATCCGGATCACCACCCCGGACGCCGACGAGACGTACCTGGAGGCGATGCGGTCGCTGTCGGCCCTGGTCGCGCTGATGATCGTCTGCACCCGCCGGTACAGCGACTCCCACGCGCACCTCGCCCGGACCCGTTGCATGAACGTGGCCGCCGAGATGCGGTGGAACCTGATGCCCCCGCTGACCTTCGCCAACGCGGACGTGGTGATCGCCGGGGCGCTGGAACCCGCATACGAGATCGGCGGCGACGCCTTCGACTACTCCATCGCGGGGAACACCGCGCATCTGGCGATCTTCGACGCGATGGGCCACGACGTGTCCGCCGGGCTGACCGCGAACCTCGCGGTGGCCGTCTGCCGCAACCGCCGCGTGGAAGGGGACGGCCTGGCCGAGAGCAGCAGGGCGGCCGAGCAGACGTTGCTGGAGGAGTTCGGCAGGGAGACCCGCTTCGTCACCGCCATCCTCGCCGACCTGGACGCCTCCACCGGCATGCTGAGCTGGGTCAACCGCGGACACCACCCGCCGGTGCTGATCAGAGGGGGCCGCCACACGCTCACCCTGCGCTGCCCGCCGTGCCACCCGCTGGGCCTCGACCTCGGCATGCCGATCACGGTGTGCGAGCAGCAACTGGAGCCCGGCGACCGGGTGCTCCTCTACACCGACGGCATCACCGAGGCGCGCAGCCCGCACGGCCAGGAGTTCGGCCTCGCCCGGTTCGTCGACTTCATCATCCGCCGCAGCGCCGACGGCCTGCCGATCCCCGAGACGCTCCGCCGGTTGATCCGTAGCGTGCTGGAGTACCACAAGGGCAGGCTGCAGGACGACGCGACCGTGCTGGTGGCCGAGTGGCACGGGGACTCCGGGCACAGGGGGCTGGGGGACATGGTCACGGGCACGGACGTCCGGCGGGCGTCCTGTTGCGCGGAGAGTCGCCCCGCGTGACCCGCGCCCGCGGTTGACGCGGCTCTGCCTGTCCCGCCACCTCGCACCCCACCCCTAGCGGCCCCGGGGTGCTACATCATCCTGGGCCGCCTGGGACAGGGCCCGCTGAGTCGAGTGCCCGGTGCAGGGCGGGGCCGTACTCAGGCGTGGACGGGTACGCGTACTCAGGCCGCGGCAGCCGGGGGAGCGGGACCATCGACGGTATGAGCAAGCCGATTCACCCCACTGCCATCGCCGTGCTCTACACCGTCACCTCCGCCTTCGTGCTCGCCAAGTGCGTACGCGACCGGCAGGAACTCGGCGCCATGTCCAGCCGCGTCGACCAGGCGCGGCTGGACAGGCTTTCTGATTCGATTAGCGAATCGTAGTCATGTCGTGGCATACTGTTATCAGCACGCCCGGCGCCCAGGCGACGTCGGGCACCCTCCCCGGTCAGGCCGTGCACGCCTGACCGGTCAGCGTCCGGAGGGACGTGCCCAACGGGCTGGCGGCTCCAGTTGCCGGCACCAGGGCACGAAGACGATTGGTGAATACCGGGCAGCTCGTTGTGCCTTGATTCTGTGTAACGCACAGGATCGCTAAGCCAATCAGAGACGCTGTTGTCCGAGCACGACCCCTGCAAGGTCGAAACCTCTGAGGCGAGGAGTGACCCGCCGGACGGGCCCGGCGGGTCACTCCTCGTCGAGACCGCGCTCGATCGCGTAGCGGACCAGCTCGACGCGGTTGTGGAGCTGAAGCTTGTTCAGGGTGTTCTGGACGTGGTTCTGCACCGTGCGGTGGGAGAGCACGAGGCGCTCGGCGATCTGCTTGTACGACAGGCCCTTGGCGACCAGCCGCAGCACCTCGGTCTCGCGGTCGGTCAGGCGCGGCCCGCCCGCGTCGGGGCCGGTGCGCCCGGCCAGGCGGCGGTACTCGCCGAGCACCAGGCCCGCCAGGCCCGGCGTGAACACCGGCTCGCCCTCGGCGGTGCGCCGGACGGCGTCCAGGAACTCCTCCCGCCCGGCCGACTTGACCAGGTAGCCGGAGGCGCCCGCCTTGACGGCCTCCAGGACATCGTCCTGCTCGGCGCTCGCCGACAGGACGAGCACGCGCGGGGGAGGGTCGCAGGCCGCGAGGCCGCGGGCGACCTCCACCCCGGGCAGGTCGGGCAGGCGCAGGTCGAGGATCACCACGTCGGGACGGACGGCGGCGGCGACGCGCAGCGCCTGACGGCCCTCGCCGGTGGTCGCCACCACCTCGTAGTCTGCTTCGGCGAGATCCCGGGCGACGGCGTCGCGCCACATCGGGTGGTCGTCCACCACCATCACCCGCAGCGTCTTCACCCGACACCTACAGCGCGAAAGCCCGGTCCTTCAGGGCCGGGTGGAAGCGCGGAGCGGTCCTGCACATTTGATCCTTTCGTGGCCACTGAGTGTTACGCTCAGTGGCGTGTTGGTGACGGAGGTGTTGAAGCTCGCGTCGAGCCCTGAGCAGGTGAAGAGCCTGCTGGCGACGATGCGGGCCTGCAACGCCGCCGTCAACCGGGCCGCCGAGGTCGCGTTCGGGGGACGTGCCGGACAAGTGGCTGGGCGTTGACCTCGGCATCGTCAACCTGGCCACCGACTCCACTGGCGAAGCCCACACGGGGAAGGGTGTGCGCGCGGTACGGCGGCGTCACGCCCGCCTGCGTGCCCGCCTCCAGGCGAAGGGCACCAAGGCGGCCAAGCGGCTGCTCAAGGCGCGCCGCCGCAAGGAGTCCTGGTTCGCCCGGGACGTCAACCACCGCATCTCCAAGCATCTGGTCGGCAAAGCCGAAGACACCCGGCAGGGGATCGCCCTCGAAGACCTCGAAGGCATCCGCGACCGGGTCACGGTTGCCAAGGCTCAGCGGGCCGACCTGCACTCGTGGAGCTTCTACCAGCTCCGTACGTTCATCACCTACAAGGCCGCCCTCGCCGGAGTCCCCGTCCGGCTGGTGGACCCGCGTAACACGTCGCGGACCTGCCACCAGTGCGGCCACTGCGACAAGCGCAACCGTCCCACCCGGGACGACTTCTCGTGTGTCTGGTGCGGGTTCGCTGGCCCGGGCGACCACAACGCTGCGATCAACATTGGTCGCAGGGCAGTGAGTCACGCTGCCGACGACGCGGCCTGACCCGTGCACCCCATGCACGGTGAGGAGCTGCAAGCTCGGTCCCTTCAGGGCCGAGAAGCTGACGACCGTAACTGTACCGGGAGGTCATCACGGCCTGGAACACGTGCCTGGGGCGTGGGCTTCGAGCGCGGGCGTGTCCACGGGCCGGCGATCAGCGGCGGAGCCTGGCGCGGAGGCGGCGGGAGGGGCCGGGGCCGGGCACGGGGACGGTCATCTCGACCTCGGTTCCCTGGCCCGGAGTCGACACGATGCCGACCACGCCGCCCAGCCCGGCGATCCGCCCCCGGATGGACTGCGCGACGCCGAGCCGCCCCTCCGCCTCGGCCTCCGCGAGCCGCCCGGCGGGGATGCCGGGGCCCTCGTCGCGCACGGTCACGGTGACGCGCGCGTCGTCCGCCTCCGCGAGCACCCACGCCCGGGCGTCGTCCCCGCAGTGCGCCCGGACGTTGTCCAGCGCCGCGCCGACGGCCGCCACCACCTCGCGCGCCCGCCTGGACGGCATCGGGATCGGCGTCGCGGGGGTGGAGACGGTCACGGTCGCCGAGCCGTAGCGGCGCAGCAGGGCGCCCACGTCCGTGAGCCCGCTCTCCTCGGGCCCGGCCGCCGGGGGTTCGCCGCGGACCATCTCGCGCAGCGCCGCCTCCTGCTCGCCCGCGAGCCGTCCCAGCTCCGCCGCCTCCCCGCCGATCTCCAGCCCCCGCCGCTTCACCAGGACGAGCACCTGCAGGACGGAGTCGTGGATGCCCCGGGCCAGCCGTTCCCGCTCCCGGCCCGCCGCCTCCATCTCGGTGGCCCGCTGCAGGCGTTCCTCGGCCTGCTTGGTGAGCCGGGCGACGTGCCCGACCACGGCGCCGGACAGGACGAGCAGGACGGATCCATTGATCGGCACGGAAAGATGGCCGAACCCGCCCGAGCCCCGCAGCCAGATGTCGCAGAGGGACAGGATGATCGCCGTCACCGCGCCCGCCCGGCGTCCCGCGTGCACCGCCCAGGCGAGCACCGGGCCGCCGATCCAGGTTGCGGTGATCGGCATGACCCCCGCCGGACCGGCCCCGGGCCCCTGGATGTAGGGGGAGGAGAGCAGGCAGCCCAGCGTGACCAGCACGTCGAGCACCAGCAGCGTCCGGGACCTGGCGGTCGCGTAGGCGAGGGACGTGACCGCCGTCCAGAGCGCCATGACGCCGATGATCAGCCATCCCACCATGGGACGCGCGTAGCCTCCGGCGCTCGCCAGCAGCAGCGCCGCGTAGGCGAGCGAGGCGATCCGGTAGACCGCGATGGCACGCCAGAACGAGTGCTCGATCCCCATATAAGCCTCATCACGCTCGTACGGCGTGGTCGCCGGTCGACCCGACTATAGGGCGATGTGTCCCCGTCGTGGCGGGGTCACATCAGCAGCCGGATGAGCGCGGTGGCGGCGACCGCGGTGGGGAAGCGCAGGGAATCGGGGAGGTTCGCGTTCAGGGGACTTTCCTGACTACCGTGCCCTACCGGGCTTTCGGAAGGCCTGCGGCCTGCCGGTGACGCGAGTGCCGGGCTCAGCCCGCGATCGTCCGGTCGACCGTATGGGGGGCCAGGACGTGGTCGATCACCATCACGGCCGCCCCGACCACGCCCGCGCGGTCGCCGAGGCGGCTCGAACGGATGCTGAGGTCGTGCGTGGCCAGCGGCAGCGACCGGCTGTAGATGACCTCGCGCACTCCGGCGAGCACGTGCTCGCCCGCCTCCGAGACGTCGCCGCCGACGACGATCACCGCGGGGTTGAAGAAGTTGACGATCGACGCCAGGACGTCGCCGATCTCCCGCCCTGCCTGGCGGACGAGCCGCACAGCCCGGACGTTGCCCGCGCGCACCAGTTCCATCACGTCACGGCTGCCCTCGGCCCGCAGCCCGGCCGCGCGGAGCTGCCCGGCGAGGGCGGAGCCGCTGGCGAGCGCTTCGAGGCAGCCGATGTTCCCGCACCGGCAGACGACGTCGTCGGCCGTGGTGACCCGGATGTGCCCGATGTCGCCCGCCGCGCCCTGCGCGCCCCGGTGGAGGCGGCGCTCGGAGACGATGCCGCAGCCGATGCCCGTGCCGATCTTGACGAAGATGAGGTGGTCCACCTCGGGCTGCCCCGCCCAGTGCTCGCCGAGCGCCATGATGTTCACGTCGTTGTCGACCAGCACCGGCGCGCCGAGCCGCGAGCCGAGCCACTCCGGCACGGGGAAGCCGTCCCAGCCGGGCATGATGGGCGGGTTCACCGGCCGCCCGGAGGAGTGTTCCACCGGGCCGGGAAGGCCGACGCCGACCCCGGCGATCTGGTCGGGCGTGAGGTCGTGGGCGGCGAGCAGTTCGGTGAACGCCTCGACGAGCCAGCTCAGCGTGGGCTCGGGGCCGCGGTCGATCGGCAGGTCCGCCGTCCGGTCGGCGATGATCTCGGTCCCGAGGTCGGTGACAGCGATCCGGGCATGGGTGGCGCCGAGGTCGGCGGCGAGGACGACGCGGGCGCCGCTGTTGAAGGCGAACGCCGTGGCGGGCCTGCCGCCGGAGAAGATGGCGTCGCCGGCGGGCATGATCAGGCGGTGGTGCATCAGCGCGTCCAGACGCTGTGAGACCGTGGATCGGGCCAGGCCGGTCATCTGCATCAGCTCGGCACGGGTGCGGGCCTGGCCGTCCCGCAGGATCGACAGCAGTGCCCCCGCGCCGAAGGCCGGCCCGCTCGGTTCACTCGACATGCCCGCAGTCAACACGGATCCCTTCGCGAACGTCAAAGCAGGTCGTCCCACCACTTTTCGTGACCGGGTCTTCGGCGACCGCACCGGCCCTTCCATCACCCTCCCGGCGGAGCGCGTTCCGGGGTGCCGTGGGGACGGCGACACCGCCCCACTTGGTGGGAAGCCCTGTGACCTGCGGAAACCCTGTGGACGGCGGCCCCGTGCCGGGTCGGCCAGAGGCGGGGTCCGTCGTCGCACGGGTGCTTGAGTTCTCGTGGGTCGGTCAGCGGCGGCGCAGGGCGCGGACGGCGAGGGCCGTCGCGGCGCCGCCGCCCAAGGCGGCCGTCAGCCGGGTGCGGTTCTGGGAGAGCCACACCTGGACGCTGCGGTCCTTGGAGCGCGCGTCGAAGCTGCCGTGGGCGCCGTAGTCGCGGTCCTGGTCCGCGGGCTCCCAAAGATTGGCGACACCGGTCGGCTTCTTCTCGTCGGTCTGCTGGGATGAGAAGCCCGTCTTGCCCAGGTAGCGGTCGATCAGCCCCGGTACGAGCCGCTCGCCGATGATCGTGGCGGCGGTGCTGCCGCCCACCCAGTACTCCCGCCGCGCGGGGTGCTCCGCCGCGTGGACGATGGCCCGCGCGGCGACCTCCGGCTGGAAGATCGGGGGCACGGGCTGGGGGTGGCGGCGCAGCCGGGACAGCACCCAGTCGAACTGCGGGGTGTTCACGGCCGGCAACTGCACCATGGTGATCTTCACGTCGCTGTGGTCGTGCATCAGCTCGGTGCGGATCGACTCGGTGAAGCCCTTGATGGCGTGCTTGGCCCCGCAGTACGCCGACTGCAGGGGAATGCCGCGGTACGCCAGCGCCGACCCGGTCTGGACGATGACGCCCCGGTTCCTGGGCCGCATCCGCCGCAGCGCGGCGCGGGTGCCCCAGACGTACCCGAGGTAGGTGACGGCGGTCGTCCGTTCGAACTCCTCGGGTTCGACCTCCAGGAACGGCGCGAACACCGAGGAGAACGCGACGTTGATCCACACGTCGATGGGCCCGAGGTCCTTCTCGACGGCGTCGGCGGCGGCCTCGACCTGCTCCTGGTCGGCCACGTCGGCGGGGAAGACCAATGCGGTCCCGCCCTCGCCGCCGATCTCGGCCGCGGCGGTCGCGAGGCCCGTCTCCCCTCGCGCGATGAGCGCGACCCTGGCGCCCTGCTCTCCGAGTATGCGTGCCACCGCGCGGCCGACGCCACCGCTGGCGCCGGTCACCACGACGACCTTTCCGCTCAAGCTCGACATGTTCGTGCCCTTCAGCCGGTGGATCAGGGTCCGGTGCCGAGACGGCGCTGCCGCCGGAGAGCCATGGTGACGTCCACGACGGCGGCCACCACGACCACGCCGAGGATCACGGCGGGGACGGTCGCCCCCGCGATCAGCGAGAGCACGCCCAGGGCGATCGCGACGAACAGCACGAACGACGCGAGGCGTATGTGGATGACATCCCGGGGCGTCGCGGCCGCCATCGGCTTGCCGGTCTCGGACCGCTGTTCAGGAGTTTCCTGCGCCTTGCCTCCTCCTTCCCGGTGAACACTCCCCATACCCGACAAATCTGACGTCATGTGTGCTCCCGAGTCTTCGCTCGCATGTCTTCGCAGGTCACGCACGTCGTTCCCTGCACGCCGCGGGATCGCCTCCGCCCGCGAGCGCCCGGTGCCACGGACGGCCCGCCGTTCCCGTCCGGGCGCCGGATCGGGTGACGTGAGCGCTCGCGCCTTCGGGGTGAAGGTCGGACGACCCGCACGCGCCGCCGGTGTCCGGAGGCGCGTATGCCCTGGACACATTGCTAAGGCGCGGTTCTATCCTGAAAGGCGAGGACCAAACCTATCCCCGGTTTCACCGGCGCCATCACGGGCACGGCGAGACCAGGACTCGATCGGAGGGGGTAGAGATGTCCCACGAGGCTCCGCATTCCGTCGCCTCGCACCACGACGCTCCCCACTACGTCGCCGCGCGCGTCCAGCGCGCCCTCGCGGAGGACGAGCGCACCTACGAGCTGGGCATCCGCGTCGACATCCGCGGCGACCAGCTCTTCCTGCGCGGCCAGGTGGAAGGCGCCGAGCGGCGCGCGCACGTCGCGGCCGTCGCCGGCGAGAACGCGCCGGGGTTCACGGTGCGCAACGAGGTGACCGTCGTCGAAGTACGGGAACCGGGGGAGGAGGAGACCCTGTGAAGATCAGAGTCGCCGCCGTCGGTGACGTCCATCTGGGCGAGGACATCCGCGGCAGATACCGGCCCCGGCTGACGGGCATCGAGGAGCGCGCGGACGTGCTCCTGCTCGCCGGGGACCTGACCCGCCACGGCACGCCCGAGGAGGGCCGCATCGTGGCGGACGAGTTCCGCGACCTGCCCGTCCCCGTGGTCGCCGTGCTCGGCAACCACGACCACCAGTCCGACGCCGAGGACGAGATCATCGCCGTGCTGCGCGACGCGGGCATCCAGGTTCTCGAAGACGACTCCATGGTCATCCCGTGCGGGGAGGCGCGCCTCGGCGTGGTCGGGGGCAAGGGGTTCTGCGGCGGGTTCGCCGGGAAGTGCGCCAGCGAGTTCGGCGAGCCGGAGATGAAGGCGTTCGTCCGGCACACCCGCGAGATCGCCGACCTTTGGCACAAGGCGCTGAAGGGCCTCGACACCGACCACCGGGTCGTGCTGAGCCACTATTCGCCGATCAAGGACACCCTGGCGGGCGAGCCGCCGGAGATCTACCCGTTCCTCGGCAGCTACCTGCTGGCCGAGGCGGTCGACGCCGAGGGCGCCGATCTTTTCATCCACGGCCACGCGCACGCCGGGGTCGAGAAGGGCGTGACGCCGGGCGGCGTCCGCGTCCGCAACGTGGCCCTGCCGGTGCTGCGCCGGGCCTACGCGGTGTACCGCCTGGGCGGCGACGACCCCGAGGGCTGCTGAGGTCACGCCACCGGTTCACCGGCCCCGCCGAGGATCCTTGACGAGGCCCGTTTCTCGTGGAGCCCGTTCTCACGGGCCGGTCGCCGGGGTACCACGACCGCGGACGGCGGACCGGGGTACGCAGGTCCGCCGTTTCCGCGTTCTCATGGCCCCGGATCCGGGGCCGGTCGTCGTGGTACCGCTATGGGTGAAAGATGCTCACACCGCCCGGGCCGACGAGGAAGCCGAGGACGATCAGGACGATCCCCCAGAGGAGATCGCGACGGGCCAGGATGACGTAGATCCCGGAGATGACCAGTATGACTGCGATGATCCAGAGAATTGTTCCCATGCGCACCAACTGCCCTGACAAATCAGGCATTAACGCGGTTGCGGATCAACTCTTCCCCTCGCAGGGTTCACGGGCAAGTAACCCCCAACCAACGTCCTGAACAGCGCAAACAACGCCCCGCCCCGCACGTCATCCGTCCCGCGCAACTCGAAAGCCGCCGCGGCTAGGACACAGGAAGGGCGTACCTGGGCCCGGGGAGCGCCCGGGGGCTCGTCGTGTCCGGGCGGGGGGCGATGTTCCGGGAGAGTTCGCTCATCACTCGGAGTCCCCTTCCCTCTCCGGTTCCCCCTCCGCCACCTGCATCAGCCGCGCGTACGCGAGCTGCAGCCAGTCGGACACGGCGACGGCGGACATGGTCGCCCCGGCCAGCCGGGTGAAGCCGGGTGCGAACACCATGCCCGCGGCGTACGCGGTCGCGACCCACTGCGCGAGGCAGAACGGGCAGGTCAGGAGCTCACCGACCGCGTGCCGGACGCCGTGGCCCCGGACCTCCTCCCTCAGTTCCGCAGGACCGCTCACTCCGGCGTACCGTGTGAAGGGGGCACGGAGCGGGCTCGTGACGGGGTCCTTGGTCAGGGTGCGGGACACGCGATGCGTGGTCAGCCCCATGAGCACGAGGTCCAGCGGGGCGATCCGCTCCGGCGCCTTGACGCCCGTGATCCTGCCCAGTCCCACCAGGCCCGCGACGGCACCGCCGTAGACGGTGAGAATGCGCAGGTAGGAACCGAGCGGACGATCGGTCCCGCTCTCGTAGGCCCGTTCCTCCTCACGAAGCTTGTTCTTCACAGAAAGGGTCATAGGCGGCGAGTACCCCCGCTGGGCACGACCATGCCCAGGGTTTGGGCTGGAAAAAGGGGGGTAGTCGCGATGATCTTCGACCATCGCTCTTCATGGGGGGTGAGCCTTGGGCAGCCACACGCATGAGGTCACCGACGCGATCATCGACACGCTCAAGCGGGCCGGCTCGGCGCTGAAGGCCGAGGGCATCCGGTTCGCGCTGGCGGGCGGGTGCGCCGCCTACGCGCGCGGCGCGGCGCCGTCGCTGCACGACGTCGACTTCGCGCTCGTGGAGGAGGACGTGCCTCGCGCGCTGGACACCCTGAGGCAGGCCGGGTTCCGCACGGCCAAGCCGCCGGAGGACTGGCTGGTCAAGGCCTTCGACGAGGACGACAGGCTCGTCGACCTCATCTTCAGGATCGAGGAGCGGCCGATCACCCCTGAGATGATCTCCCGTTCCCACATGATCAACACGGCGGCCCTCAGCCTGCCGGTCCTGGACGCCACCGACCTGGTCATCACGTGGATCATGCCGATGTCGGAGCACAGTTGCGACTACGGCTCGCTGCTGCCGCAGGTCCGCGCCCTGCGCGAGCAGGTGAACTGGGACCGGGTCGCCGAGGTCGTCTCGGTCTCCCCGTACGCCTCCACCTTCCTCACCCTGCTGGACCGCCTCGGCGTGGCCTGCCCCAAGCCCCCCGCGGAGGACGCCGACATCCGCTGGCCCTGAAAAGCCCACATCACCCCTCGCCGAGAGCCCAGGTCACAGGACATGCCGGAACAATGTCACAGGCACCCTCTTTGTGCCGCTACTCTAGATGGAGTCACGCGCCGCTAGCTCAGTTGGTTAGAGCAGCTGACTCTTAATCAGCGGGTCCGGGGTTCGAGTCCCTGGCGGCGCACCGCACAGAAACCCCAGCTCGTTGCGCTGAGCTGGGGTTTCTCGTTTTTCAAGCGGCTCTGGCCGAGCCGAGGCGCTCCCATGGTTGCTCGGTGGATGCTCTTCGGCACGGTTCCGGCACGCGGCCGGGTGTTCCGGGACCCGGCTTGCGCCCGTTCGCCAGGTCAGACCCTGAAGACGTTCAGCAGAACGCCAATGGGGCCTTCCGGGCTGGGCTACGCGTCTGGCATGCACGTGCTGTGGCGCGGAGAACTGGCCCACGACACCGCAGTGGCACTGGCCGATCGGCGTCGAACCGATCAGGGCCGTGCGGCCACTAGAAGTCGAATTCTCCGGCTTTGGCGCCGGCTACGAAGGCGCGCAAGACGTTCCCCCGTACGATCCATGGCTGCACGCCGTCAGGCTGTTCGGTGTCTCGGATGCCGAAGCGGTCGCCGCTCAATTGGGCCACCTCGATGCAGTCGCCTCCGTTGGCGCCGCTGAAGGAGGACTTACGCCACTGTGCTGTCTCCAGTTCGGCGGCCAGCTTGTCAGTTACGTTCATACATCACCATCTTCTCGCGTATCGCGTCTGCGGTCTCGTTGACCGGTCGGGCATATGACCGGATGGCGTCAAATCTGACACTAACGGTGCGCACGCGGTCCACGCGATCTGTTACCTCGCCGTCTGCGGCTGAGTCCAAGTACACGGCGTCTGGTCCCTGGAGGAGTTGGGCGATAACGAATCCGCCCAGCAGGCCGATCGTGGGTACGGCGGTCATCGGGACGATCTGCAGGGTGATGCAGGGGTGAGCCAGGAGTTTGAGGAGGTGGTCGAGCTGTTGCCGCATCACCTCGGCTCCTCCGATGGGGCGTAGGAGGACTCCTTCGTCGATGACCGCCGCGTACACGGGTGGCTCGGGACGGTCGAACACCACCTGCCTGGCGAGGCGTACCTCAGCTTCTTCGTCGACGCGTTCGCTGCTGATGCCCGGCTGCCCGCTCAGGATCGCGCGAGCGTAGTCGCGCGTCTGTAGCAGCCCGGGAATCACGAGGGGTTGCCACGTCCGCAGGGTATGAGCATTGGCCTCGATCTTTGGCCATTGGCGGAACCAGGTCGGTCCTGTTTTGATCACTAGGGGCAAGAGGCGGAGCAGGTCCCCGCTGACGCCGAGAAGTCTTTCGACCTGCTCGGTGAAGTCTCGCTGTGGGGTGCGCTTGGCGTTCTCGATCTGGCTGACCAGGCTCTTGCTGACGTGGGTGTAGTCGGCGATCTCTTCCTGGGTTACGCCTTTTTCGTCCCGCAGCCTTCTCAGCTCGGCTCCGAAGAGAGCGAGAGGACTGGCTCCTGGGTCAAGTTCACTTGCAGCCATGGATGCATCACCCTCATGTTCACAAGTACACACACATCCGTGAACTCGATGTGTGGAGCAAGTGTGTCGCCGGTTGACTACTAAAAGTAACGGCTGAGGGCCACTCTGGGGGTGTGTTCAACGAACCAGGCGAACTGGGGTTCACAAGAAAGTTGATCTTGTGGACCTTGAGGCCGAGGCCCCTAGATGGTCGGTGATTTCCATGCCAGAGGAAACCGTGCCCGTGCCCGTGAGAGCCATGCCGGTGCAGGAATCTCGTCCATCGGCAGCGGTGATCCTGATTTCGCGGATCAGCCTGTCTCGGAACGCGAAGGCGCCTCGCCAGGGGCGGTATGTCGTCGCCCAGTGGATCGGCAAGGACGACCCGTTGCTCCCCGCAGTCCTCCAGGTGGCCAGCGAACTGCTCACTAACGCCGTCATCCACCCGGCCCACGGCTTGGGCCGTGAGTCGATAGTGCTCCGCGTCAGCCGCGGCCGTCGCTCCCTCCTGTTGGAGGTCATCGATCCCGGCACCCTCAACGGGTTCTTCTTGCCGCAGCCGCATTTGCCGGCCTTCACCTCGGAGACCGGCCGCGGCCTAGGCATCGTGGCGGAGTACGCCGCTGCCTGGGGCACCTATATCTGCGACGCCGGACGCCGCAATGTGTGGGCGGTGCTGGAGGAAGACGTGCCTGCGACGGGCGACGCGAGAGCCGACGGTCCGGTTGAGCCTTCCCAACCCCCAACAGCGGGTATCGCGATCGGCGGGCGGAGGACAGCGGATCAGGCTCACGGGCGTACCAGTAGGGATATCGCCCATGGCCAATGATTACGGCGAGAGGATCAATAGGTCGCGCACCTACGGGCTCGGAGGGGTCTTCGTAGGTCGACGGCACCATCTTGGCGTACGCATCGATCAGCGATGTGAGGGACGCGCCTGCGGAGCGGGACACGAGCATCCTCAACGCGGGCACATCACTCGTATCCTGCGATGCGCCGCGCAAGGCGGGGATGGCGCTCTAGGGCACGACGAACCCTCGCAGCAGAGATGTGCTCACTTCACCCCCGAGCTCGTGGCAGGCGCGGCATTGACGCAGCCCACACATCCCCCAGCGAGGCCGCACGCCTCCGTAGGGCGGCCTGTTGCTCATCTGCTGGGAGCGCAATCCGCACACGCTGGCAATGCGGCATGAGCGCCGGACGAGCATACTGCCGCGAGTGCGGCTGGGACGTGATCAAGGTGCACCTGTTCGAGCGCAATGGTCTCTCCATTGATCTCGATCCCGAGGCGGTCGTTGGTGGTGACTACACGTTTTGGAATCCCACCTATGCGTGTGACGTGCAGATCTGGCGTGCTGCCTACCGGCCGGTCGAAGTGCAGCCGCCGCTCAATATTTCAAATGAGGACTTCAAGGAGTGGGATGGCCGGAAAGCGGCAAACAGCCGCCGGTGGCACGTAGAGCACGTGTGCGGGCTGACGGCCGCGCAGATCGTGGCAGGGCGACGCCGAAGAAGGAGCGCATAGACCGCCCGGCCGCGCGCGCAAGATTGCGGACTGGCCGCGCTTACCCAAGGCCGGATCGTGAGATCCAGGTGGAGGGGCGGCAGGAGCCGTACTTACGACCTTCGCAGAGCTTGAAGGCGGTGATGCGGCTGAAGAAGGTGGAGTCGGTTTTGCAGCCCCAGCGGGCGCCGTTGGAGTCGACGATGGTCCATGTCTGCAGGTAGGAGGTGGCGTATTCGACCCGGACGGCACGGCGGTCGTTGCTCAGGTCGCAGACGGTGATGCGGTGGCGGTCGGCCGAGACGGTGACCGAGCCCCAGCCGGCGTCATCATGCCAGCCGTCCGATGTCTGGGCCGTGGCCGACGAGGGAGCCAGCAGGACGGCAAGAGCGGCGGCTGGCACGGCGATGCGACGGTTCATGGGCTATCCGTTCCGGGTGAGGAGATCAGAACGGAGCTACTGTGAACCTCCTGCGTGTCTGGGTCCCGCAGCCCAGCATCCCTGGTGGCATTGCTTGATCAATATTTGAGTGGCGCTTCACCAGGCTGTCGATCCAGCGCCATTCATCACGTTGTCCGGCCAGGTGGTCCGCCTTTCGTGCCCGTTTCGATTCTGTCGGTCCGGCACGGCAAGGTATGCGTGTGGCAGCTCACCTTTTCCTAAAGCATCAGCTACGCGCCCATCTGGCGATGGTTATCCGCGATATGAAAAACCTCCTGCACAAGTGGGACCAGGAGGCATTACTTCGGGCTCCAGAACACGACGTCATCGAAACTCTGATCAAACTCGGGACTGTGGACTGCCCGCGCCTCCTCCGCCATGAGGCATGGATGCTGGAGCCGACAGAAACCATTCAGCAGAGCAGCAAGTTCGGCCGCCGGGTAGAACGGCGCGTTTCGCTCCTCACGCTAGTAGTCCCGTACGAGGGCGAACGCATCCTGTTCTTCACCAGGCCGTCGCGATACCCCAAAACCCCGCCCTCTGTCGAATATCTGGACGACAGCCAGCTGCGGCTCACTGTGGAAGGGGAGCTGACTGACGGCACCCAGGTTCGTAAGCGGTTCGATCAGCAGCTGAACGAGATCGAGCGATGGCTGGGATGGGCGCGCGAAGAGATCGATCCCCACAACGCGAAGATCAGGGAGTCCGTGCCCAGCCTCGTGTCGCGCCGGCGCGCCGAGCTGCTAGCCGTCCGTGACGTGCAGGCCGCGGTCGGGTTCCCGATTCGCAAGCGTGCGGACGCCGCCGCCTACAGCGTTCCGGTCAAGCGGCGCACGCTCCGGCCTTCGGCGGGCGCACCCGCCTCTCAGGGCGAGCGGTTCGTTCCTGAGCCCGTCCTGGCCGAGGAGGACCACGAGGCCGCCCTCGAAGTCCTGCGTCACTCACGCGACGCCCTGGAGCGCACCCCGTCCCTGGCAGCCGGGATGGACGAGGAGACGATCCGGAACCTGCTCCTGGTCGGGCTGAACGCCCAGTTCGAAGGCACGGCCAGCGGTGAGGTGTTCAACGGCAACGGCAAGACCGACATCCTGATCCGCGAGCGTGACCGGAACGTCTTCATCGGCGAGTGCAAGATTTGGGCGGGGCCCAAGACCGTCGAAGCTGCCCTTGACCAGTTGCTGGGCTACCTGGTGTGGCGGGACACCAAGGCGGCCCTGTTGATCTTCATCAGGAACAAGGACGTCAGCGCGGCCATCCGCTCTGCCATCGAGACGGTCGAGGCACACCCGAACTACAAGCGGCGGGGACAGCACGACAGCGACGAACGGGCCGACTTCGTTATGCACGCTCGCGGCGATCGTGACCAGGAGATCCACCTGGCTCTATTGCCCTTCGCGCTGCCCGGCGACGCCACCAGCCGCTTTAGGCGCTAATCCGCCACCACCACGCGCGCCCCAGGCGACGGTCAAGCGCACAGCTATATATAGGGCTGCCCGCGTTGTGTCCGGGAGCTCGTGGGGGCTACCAGCCGTGCAGACCCCACTCTTCAAGACCGTCAGTATCGTTGATCCGCTTGTCCACGTAGGCGGCGGCCCGGTCCCACCAGCTGGAATGCGAGTTTGCGCCGAGCGCCAGACGCAGCACGCCTTCGGGTGGATCCGTTGGGGCCCGCGGGTGCTCGATCACCTGGTAGGCGGCGATGCTGTTGGCGTTGAGAGACCGCAGGCGGTGCAGCGCCTCTGCCCGCCACAGTTCGGGCCCCTCATCGGGAGGCTGCGGCGAGCCGGCCATTCCGGGCAGCGGCCGTAGGTCTGCCGCCACCCTGACGGGGCGCGGCCGGGTTGCGAACGCTGGAGGAGGCCAGCCGTTCGGCCCAGAACGCCATCACCATGGCGTCGCGGGCGGCAGGAACTGGATGCCTCGGCGCCGGGAGGGCGGCGCAGAGAGGCCATGGCGATCAGGGGCAGGACACTCAGGAACTGCAGCCATGATCGTAGGGCTGGGGCCAGCGCAGCAGACCCTAGCGACGTGAGCAGTGGGTAGGGCGCCGGGCCGTAAGCGGGCGGCTCAGCTCGCCAGGCGCCGGGCTTCCGCTCTGGCCTTGTTGCCTGCACGGAGCTTGTTGTAGTTCGGTTCGACCCGCACACCGTCGACACGGCTGAACAGCTGCAGGGCGTTGCTGTAGTAGCGCTCGCGATCTTCGCGAGGGCCGAAGTCCAAGAACTTCATGCTGCTGTTGCACTCGGGGCAGAGCAGCCCGCGCCACAGGTGGGCCTCGTGGTCGTGGTCGATCACCATGCGGTGCCGGCGGTCCGCAGGGACAGATTCGGCCTCGGGCCGGTTGCAGATCTGGCACTTGTGCCCGGCTGCGGCACGGAGGGCTGCGACCTCGGCGGGCGAGATGTCGAAGTCCTTGCGGCGTCGCTTGGCCTCGTCCCGATCGTATTGGGTGACCGGAGTGTCGAGGTAGGGCATCAGGTCCAGCCGGTTGTCGCGATAGTGCGCGAGGGCACGCAGGCGCCGTACGGATCCGTTGGGGGTTCCGCGGGTTACGTACCCGAGGTAGCGGGAGCAGCCGTCGAACGCGCGGCCGCGAGCGTTGGTGATGCTGCAGATCATGCCGACCCAGGTGCTCGGGTCCCAGAGGTGGCGGTAGGGCTGAACCCCGCGCCAGCCCTGCTGGTCCGCCGGCGCCAGGCCGCTCACCAGCATCTCGCCGTTCTCGCAGATGTGGCACACTCTGCCGCCGAACTGTTCGATCTGGGCCTCAGAGAGTGAGTTACCGCGCTTGGCGTGGGACTTGGTGCCTGGGTAGCAGCCCTCGGCGCCTCTACTGGACATACACGCCGTGCACAGGCCCACGCTGGGTCGCCACCGCTTCTGGTCACGTTGGCACCCGCCCTCGCACTGAGTCTCGGGGGTGCAGCCGCAGGACCTGCAGGGGCCGAACTCGGTGATGTCGCTCAGGTGGTCCCGGTATGACATCTGGTCTCCCTTCGGACAGGGATCGGGGGTGAGCAAACCGTAGCTCTCCGCACCGACAGATCTCGCTCGACAAGCTGGCCGTCAGCGGGGACCGCTGCGGCCTGGTTCTCCGGCGGTGGTGGTGCGGTTGTAGCGCGCGGCGGCTGTGGGCCGGCTGCCACCTTTGCGTGGCGTGGCCGGGCTGTGCACGGCGCTGTTGGCGAGGTGGCTCGGCCCAGAAACGCCATCACCAGCGTCACCGGCCTCCGGGGACGGCTCGAGGCTCCGACTACAGGAAGATGCTCAGGGGTGGGATGGCCGGCCCATTGTGGCGGTAGAGCTGGCGAGCGCCCTTAGCTCTGAGAGTGGGCCCCTGTCCTCTCGCTTCACCAACCACCTGGGGTAGATCCGGCGCTCAACCACGGCGTGCGCCGGCCCACTTGTCCAGTTCGCGATCAGTGGGAGCCGCTCCAGAAGGGACGCTGCCTTTCCGCTCGCAAATGGCGCGACCGCACTATGCCGATCGGCCAGACGGCCGTCGTCGCAACCAGTCCGGTTCCTCAACCTTCGCCTGAATCTCCGCCGACTTGATCCCCAGAGTGATGACGAAATGCTCACACGACTCGAAGTCCTCTGCGGTCGGGGCGTATCCGTCCTGATAGACGGCGTTCACGGTCTCGATGATGTTGCCGCCGTAGGTGAGCCGGTCGACGAGGGCGGCGTAGAGCCGGGGCTCGGTGAATGTCTTGTTCCATCCCGAAAACGACTCATTTGAAGCTATCGCGACACTGTGGGCCTTGATCACCCCGGCCTAGGCAGGGGCTCAGAGGCGATGCCATTCTCTGACGACATCGTCGACACTTCGCGGACCCAATCCCGTCTGCTGGTGAGGGGCTCAGGGGGTACCACTACGCAGCTTGACTTCCTCGGATGATTAATCGGCATCGTCGGGTTGGTGACCGTTAGGAAGACGGGTCTGCGTCTCCCCCCGGCGTGACCATCCCGGTGGCCGAGGTCCGGGAGATGGAGACGATCTCTACGCGCACGCCCATCCCCTCCAGAGCGGTCACCGCGTGCAGCAGCGAGACCTTCGCGAATGCGAACAGGGAGTCCGGGGTCAGCGGCACCCCGTCCTTGAGCAGGATGCCGTAGACGAGGGTCAGCGACCTGAACGTCCTGTCCATGGAGTGGCCCGGGGCGAGCTCGTCAATCTTGGCAAGGAACTTCTCCTGAGCCTCGGCATCGAAGCGCAGGGTTTCCATGGCCACCCGTCCCTGCGCGAAGAGGTGGTTCAGCTCGGCGGTCGCTTCGGCCTTCTTCACGCATATGAACTGGCCGTCAGGCCCGAGCTCGTCGCAGATCTCGAGCCCGCCGCCGCGCAGACGTGCCGTGTGCACGGTGTCCTTGTCGAGCAGCACGTATCCCTCCCGAGCGGCGACCTGCTGGTTGTACCAGCCCTCGTCGTTCTCCTTGGGCTTGCTGCCTTTGGGCCAGGGCGGCATCGTGACCGTGGTGGGACGAGCGAGGAGTTCGGCGATCCGCTGCTCGATGACGACGAGGTACTCCGCGCCGATCTCGTACCACCGCCGCTGCCAGTAAAAGTAGTGGAAGCTCCCCTCGGACACCTCGGCGGTGAGCCAGTGGTCGGCGGGGACCTTACTGCTGATCAGCTCGTTTCCCTCAGCGTCGGCGAACATCTGGATGCGCCCATCACGCAGGGCCCGCAGGCGGCTCCCCGGCTGCCGATGCCGGACGGCTTCGACGAACTGGTTGATCTCAAGCTCCGTGCGGTACTGAGAGCGGCCCCCGAGCGTCACCTTGAAGGACTCCGCGAAGTCGTACCGGTCCCGGCAGACGCTGGGCACGGCGAGTGCGAGGAGGGCAGGCTCGTCCCCCCCAAGCATGGCGTCGAGGCGTTCGTCGAGGCGCTGGACCTGCTCGGATTTCGGGAGGAGCGGCCGGACCTGGGCGATGAACTCAAACTCCGGCAGCGGGCTCGGCTGGGCGCAGACCTCCTCAATCCGCTGGAGATCGTGGAGCAGAGAGGCGGGTGTGCTGCCGAGGGGCAGTTTGACCGAACGGTCGTTGCCGGTGATGTGCGCGGGCCGGGTGCGGTCCTTGGTGAAGGTGAGCGGGACGTTGGCGATCTGGCCGGCGATCTGGCTGACGATCTCTCCGAACTGCTCAATGCCGAAGCCCCGGATGTTCTCCCCGCCGGTGGCGGAGTTTTCGTCGGTCCGGCCCCGCGCGTCCATGACCTGGCGACGGACCTTGGTGATGCGGTCGGCGTCCAGGCAGCGGATGGCGAGCTCGATGCCGAATCCGGGGTCGATCCGGGCCGGGTCGATCATCAGGTGGCCCATGCCGTACGTGAGGCCGTAGATCGCCTGCCCGGTGCGGACCAGGAGGAGGGCGAGAGTCGTCCGGTTCTCCTCGGCGACGGGGTGCCCGCTCAGGGCGCTGAGCGGGTCGCACCAATCGGCGGGACCGGGGGCGATCGTGCCAGTGACAAGGAGGCCAGAGACGCCCTCGTGGTCGACCTTGCGGGCCTGGAAGCCTTCGCGGTCCAGGTAGCGGGGGAGGACGAACGAGCGGAGGTCCGTGTGTGCGCGCGGGTCTGCACTGCGCAGGCGGTAGAGGGAGGTCTTACGGGTGGTCGGCGGGGTCGTGGCCTTCACGGCGGCGACCGGGATGTTGTGGTTCTCAGCGCTCATGTCAGTCCTCGTCTGAGGTATGGGGACCAGGGTGGTCCAGACAACTGGGAAGTGCGGTGCGCCTTGGCCGGGCATAGGTCCGATGCGGCGCGCGCACCGGTTCTGGGTGTGTTGTCGGCGTGGCCGGAGCCCCTGCACGGACGAACCATGTCCAGACAGGGTCGTGCTTCTCTCCGGCGCGATTCGGCGCTTCTTGTACGTGGGGCGGCGGCCTGCGCTCCCTGAAAGGGCTGGGGAGCAGGTGTTCACAGCCCCGGATCGGCTGACTGAGGACGCTCCTGGGTGCCCGGCAGGGGACCCCATCGCGCTCATCATCCGTGGCTCACGGCGGTTGATAAGACGACTGCCACTCACTCTTGCAGGTGTGAACATACCACCAATCGTTAGCATTCGTGTCGATGTTCACGAGTGCTAACAAACCTTGGATTGGTCAGCGTTGCGCTGTATGGTTGCCCCCATGGGTCTTGGCGAGCACGATGAGGTGACGGCGGCGGCGATCGCGCGGCTGGCCGGCGTCAGCCGTGCGGCCGTAGCGAACTGGCGCAGGCGCTATCCGGAGTTCCCTAAGCCGGTCGGTGGCAGCGAGCACAGCCCGACGTTCTCCCTGGACGAGGTCGAGGTATGGCTGAAGGCGACAGGGAAGGGCGACCAGTTGTCGACGGCCGGGCGGACCGAGACCGGGACGCAGCGCGTCGACGGCCCTGCTCCGTTCCCGAGCGGCTCGCCCCACGCGTGGGAGAGCAGCGATCTCGATCGGCTGCCAGAGCAGGGGCCGGAGCGCGGCATCGCTGACTTGACCTCGGGTGAGCTGCTGGCCAGGGTAATGGCGTCGCTGCTGCCGCGTTCAACGGCTTCGGCCGGGTCGTCCGGCGACTGGAACGCGGACGTACCCGTCGTGCTGGATCCCGCTTGCGCGGAGGCGACGCTTCTGCTGGCCGTCGCCGACCGCTTCGGCACCGGGGTCCGGCTGGCTGGGCAGGATGTCCGGCTGTCGGCTACCGAGGCGGCCGTGCAGCGGTTGAGCGACAATCCCCTCGGCACGTTGTACGAGATCCACACCGGAGACTCCCTGCTGGATAACCGGCTCAGCGGGTATCTGGGCGCGGCGGCGGCCGTCGTCTGCGAGCCGCCCTTCGACCTGCCGCAGTGGCCCTCGGCCGAGTTGGCGACCGATCCGCGCTGGGAGTTCGGCACCCCGGCCCCGCGCGACGGGGAACTGGCTTGGGTCCAGCACTGCTACGCGCACCTGCGGCCGCGCGGCGTGGCTGTCGTCGCGGTGACGCCGCGCACCTGCATGCAGCCGTCGGGCCAGCAGATCCGCGCGGCACTGGTGCGCACCGGCGCGCTCCGCGACGTGATCGCGCTGCCGAAAGGGATGGGCTCCGCCCCCGACACCGACGTCTACCTCTGGGTCCTGCGGCGGCCCTACGGAGCTCCCGACTATCGAGAAGTCCGCATGGTCGACCTGTCGGGACTGGGCGACGCCGCGGACGTCCCGCACGAGTTCGCCGCCTGGGAGCGGCTGTTCGGCGACGCCGACCCGACGGTGTCTCGTGCGGTCCCGCGCTTGGAGCTCCTCGACGGCGATGCGAACCTGCTGCCATCCCGCCACGTCACCACGCGGGTCGAGGCGAGCGTGGATGACTTCGCCCGCGTCACCGACCGGCTGCACGCCCTCCATCTGCGAGCGGTCCAGGGCCTGCCGCGCTTCACCGCGCCGACGGCGCCGACCCGCCACTCGTCCGTCACCCTCGGCGAGCTGGAACGCGCCGGGGTGCTGACCGTCAAGGCCCGCGACGACACCCCGCGTGCTGGGGACGTGCTGCTGCGGACTTTCGGCCGCCCGCCGGTCGTCGCGACCGGCACCGCCGAGGACGACACCGGGGTCGCGCAGATCATCGAGATCGACCCCGCCCGGCTGGACGCGCACTTCCTGGCGACCTTCCTGCGGGCCGACACTGGGGCGCTCCCGGTGACCAATACCCTGGGCGCGCTCAACCGTGAAGACCTTCGTCGCTGCCGTGTCCCTCGCCTGCCCCTGGCCGAGCAGCGGCGCTACGGCGATGCGTTCCGCCACCTGAGGGAGCTGGAGGACGTGCTCGCGGCGCTGGGGAGAGCGAGCGCACACGTGATTGAACAGACCGTGTACGGACTGATCGCCGGCGTTCTGGCACCCGAGTTCACGCTGATGAAGAACACTGATGACACGAGTGCCGCTGATGAGGAGAAGAGAGAACTGTGACCTCGGGACCCAGTCATACCAAGATGGCGGCCGACATCTGGTCGGTGGCCGATCTGCTGCGCGGCGACTACAAGCGCCACGAGTACGGCGGGGTGATCCTGCCGTTCACACTACTGCGCCGCCTCGACGCGGTGATGGCCCCGACCCGCCAGGCCGTACGCGACAGCGACGCCGCACTCACCATTCAGAACAAGCAGAAGCTGCTGGAACTCGCGGCGAAGCTGCCGTTCTACAACACGTCCCTGCAGGACTTCTCGACCATCGCGGGTGACCCGCAGAACGTCGCGAAGAACCTGCGTGACTACATCAACGGATTCTCCCCGAACGTCCGGACGATCCTGAGCCGGTTCGATCTGGACAACGAGATCACCCGCCTGGCGGGCGCGAAGATCCTCTACGCGGTAGTCGGGAAGTTCGCCACGATGCGCGACCTCGACCGGCTCAGCAACCACGACATGGGCTACGTCTTCGAGCATCTGATCCGGAAGTTCGCCGAAGACTCCAACGAGACCGCCGGTGAGCACTACACGCCGCGCGAGGTCATCAAGTTGATGGTCAACCTGCTGATCGCCCCCGACAAGGACGCCCTCGCCGCGGACGGTCAGGTCATCAACATCCTCGACCCGGCCTGTGGCACCGGCGGAATGCTGACCGCCGCAGAGGAGCACGTCAAGTCGCTCAACCCGAACGCCAAGGTCTACCTCTTCGGCCAGGAGCTCAACGCGGAGTCGTGGGCGATCTGTGAGGCAGACATGCTCATGCGCGAGCAGCGCGGCACCATCCACTTCGGCAACTCCTTCAGCGATGACGGCCACCGAGGCCGGACGTTCGACTACATGCTGGCCAACCCGCCCTTCGGCGTGGAGTGGAAGAAGGTCAAGGACGCGGTCGAGGATGAGGCCACGCTCGGTCACGCGGGCCGCTTCGGCGCGGGGCTGCCGCGCATCAACGACGGTTCGTTCCTCTTCCTGCAGCACATGCTCGACAAGATGGACCCGGTCGAGGGCAAGGGGTCGCGCCTGGCGATCGTCTTCAACGGCTCCCCGCTCTTCACCGGCGCTGCCGAGTCTGGTGAGTCGAAGATCCGCCAATGGATCCTGGAGAACGACTGGCTGGAGGGCATCGTCGCCCTGCCGGACCAGCTCTTCTACAACACCGGCATCTCCACCTACTTCTGGATTCTCTCCAACCGGAAGACCGAGAAGCTGCGCGACAAAGTGATCCTGCTCGACGCCCGTGACCAGTGGGAGAAGATGCGCAAGTCCCTCGGGGACAAGCGTAAGCAGATCAGCGACGACCAGATCAAGCACATCACCGAGCTGTACGTCGACGCGGTGAAGGTCGCGGCGGACGCTGAGCACCCCGACCACGCCAAGGTGAAGATCTTCGGCACCCGTGACTTCGGCTACCACCGCATCACCGTAGAGCGCCCGCTCAAGCTCCGCTTCGAAATCACCGAGGACACTCTGGTGGCGCTGGGTAGCGCGAAAGCCCTGACCAAATGGGACGGACGCAACGCGCTGATCGAGGCGCTGCGCGGCCTGGTCGGCTCGGTCTGGTGGACAAAGAAGGACGCAACGGACGCCCTGCACAAGGCCGTCGTCGACAGCGGAGCCCAATGGCCCGGCACCGCCGCGCTGAAGAAGGCGGTCTGGGCCGCGGTCGCGGCCTCCGACCCCGAGGGCGAGGTCCAGAAGGACAAGGACGGCACGGTCCTGCCCGACCCGGACCTGCGCGACTACGAGAACATCCCCCTCGACGAGGACATCGAGACCTACTTCGCCAAGGAAGTAGCCCCGCACGTCCCTGACGCCTGGATTGACCACGACAAGACAAAGGTCGGCTACGAGATCCCGTTCACCCGGCACTTCTACGTGTACACACCGCCGAGGCCGCTGGCCGAGATCGACGCCGAGCTACGCGAACTGGAGACCCAGATCCAGAAGCTCCTCGGGGAGGTGACGGGGTGAGTATTATGCGATTGAGATACCTCCTCCGTCCTCGCGAGGTAAACAATAGAACGGATCTGCAGGTTCTATCGGTCTATCGTGATCATGGAGTAATTCCAAAGGACTCCAGATCTGATAATTTCAACAAGACGCCAGAAGATATCACTCGGTACCAAGAAGTGCGCGTCGGAGATCTTGTAGTCAACAAGATGAAGGCGTGGCAGGGGTCGGTGGGAATATCGGATTATCACGGAATAGTGAGTCCGGATTATCTAGTTTGTTCTGTAGATGCATCGGTGGAGTCGCGTTTCTTCCATCACTTGCTGCGATCCGGGCCACTCGTGACCCAGTTCGGGATTCGATCCAAGGGTATCCGGCCTGCGCAGTGGAGGCTGTACTGGGAGGATCTTGCGGAGATTTCCGTTTCGTTGCCGCCACTCGATGAGCAGCGGCGGATCGCTGACTTCCTCGACGCCGAGACGGCCCGCATCGATGCGCTCACGACTAGGCGGCTTGCGCAGGTCGCATCTCTCGGTGAACTTGAGCTGGCCCGAATTGGCGCGCAGCTCTGCGGCTCTGACCGTAGCCGCATGGGACGCATGCGGACCGGCTGGGAATGGTTGCCAACGATTCCAGGTGATTGGAGTGTTGGGCCCGTATACGCCTATTTTGATGTTCAGCTCGGCAAGATGTTGAACACGGATCGCGCGTCTGGAGAGGGCCAGCAGCCTTACCTTCGCAACGCGAATGTTCATTGGTACGAGGTCAGCACATTCGACTTGGCAACAATGGCGTTCGAGCCAGGCGAAAGAAGCCGATACGGGGTCAAGAAAGGTGACCTCTTGGTGTGCGAGGGCGGAGCTGGTGTAGCGGAAGCTGCTGTCTGGGATGGTCAAACTCCAGAAGTCTTCTATCAGAAGTCGCTTCACCGCGTTCGAGCTATCAGCAATGTTCCCGTCGAATGGCTCATGTACTGGCTGCGTTTTTCAAAGGCGGCTGGCGTGTTCGACGCTGATGGGAATCTGGCAACAATTCCACATCTGACCGGCGAACAGTTGGCGGCATATAGAATTCCCATTCCGTGCGACGGTCGCCGTCGGGTTGCCGTGCTGAATTCTGAGATCGCTGCTATTCACAAGACTCAGGCAGAGATGACAGCCGCAAATGCCCTTCTCGCCGAGCGTCGCCGGGCGCTCATCACCGCTGCCGTCACCGGGCAGATCGATGTCACGACTGCGCGTGGAGCCGACACGTCCGGTCTCCCCCTGGCTGGAGGT
Source organism: Sphaerisporangium sp. NPDC051017 (assembly GCF_040683095.1). Lineage (NCBI taxonomy): Bacteria > Bacillati > Actinomycetota > Actinomycetes > Streptosporangiales > Streptosporangiaceae > Sphaerisporangium > Sphaerisporangium sp. NPDC051017. The sequence goes on along the minus strand of NZ_JBFBCI010000005.1, from coordinate 18,266 downwards.
GCGTCGGTATGACGCCTGGTGTGCACGGCGAGCGGACGTTCGAGGATCGGGTCGAGATGGAGCTGCTCGACCGTGGTTGGTCGCGGACGCTGGGGACGTTCAACGTCGACCTGGGGCTCGAAAGCGGGGAGATGTTCCGGTTCATTGGCGCGACGCAGGAGAAGAAGTGGGACCGGCTGGTCGGGTTCTACGGGGGTGACCAGACTGCGGCGCAGCGGCAGTTCGCGCAGCGGGTGGCTGCCGAAGTCGACGCGCGCGGGGTATTGGACGTGCTGCGGCAGGGGGTGCGGGACCGGGGGGTGCAGATCGACCTGGCGTACTTCCGCCCGGGCCACACCCTGGCCGCCGACGCCCTCGCGGAGTACAACGCGAACGTGCTGACGGTTGCCCGGCAGGTACATTACAGCGTGCGGCACCCCAAGCGCTCGATCGATATGGCGCTCTTCGTCAACGGGCTCCCGACCGCAACGGTCGAGCTGAAGAACCCGAACACCGGGCAGAACGCCGACCACGCCATTGCGCAGTACCGGCGAAACCGGGACCCGAACGACGTGTTCCTCTCCAAGCGGGCGCTGGTCCACTTCGCGGTGGACCCCGACCGGGCCTTCATCACCACGCGGCTACGTGGGGCCGACACGCAGTTCCTGCCGTTCAACATCGGTTCCAACGGACCTGGTCGGTCCGGCGGGGCGGGGAACCCGGAGGCCAAGCCGGGGTCGTACAGCGTGGACTACCTGTGGGAGGAGATCTGGCAGCGCGACAACTGGCTGGAGATCCTGCACCGGTTCGTGCACATCCAGGTGCCCGACCGAAAGGGCGTGAAGGAGAACCCGCACACATCGCCGAAGGTGTTCCCGCGCTACCACCAGTGGCACGCGGTGCAGAAGATGGTCGACCACGCGCGAGAGAACGGGGCCGGGCATCATTACCTGATCCAGCACTCGGCGGGCTCAGGGAAGTCGAACACGATCGCCTGGCTGTCACACCAGCTCTCGAACCTCTTCGACACGGACAACCAGCCGGTGTTCGACAAGATCATTGTGATCACCGACCGGGTGGTGCTCGACCGGCAGCTGCAGAAAACCATCTTCCAGTTCGACCACACGCCCGGAGTCGTCAAGAAGATCGATGTGGATTCGACGCAGCTCGCGGCAGCCCTCGGTGACGCCACCTCGAAGATCGTTATCAGTACGCTGCAGATGTATCCTTTTCTGCTGAAGAAGATCGTCGACATGGGGCTGTCGGGCAAGCGATACGCCGTCATTATCGATGAGGCGCACTCCTCACAGGGTGGGGAGTCCGCGATCCAGCTCAAGCAGGCGCTCGGGGCGAACGCGACGCTGCGGGAGGAGGATGAGGACGACGCGACGTACATGACACGGGTGCGCGGCAGACAGCCGAACCTGTCGTACTTCGCGTTCACCGCCACGCCGAAGTCACCGACGCTGAAGCTGTTCGGAACCTTCGACCCCGAGCGGCCGAACCCCCGCACCGGCGAGGTCGGGATGTACGTCCCCTTCCACATCTACTCGATGCGGCAGGCCATCGACGAGGGCTACATCCTGGACGTGCTGGCCAACTACATCACCTACGACACGAAGTGGCGGCTACGGAACGCGGCCGTCGAGCAGAACGAATCCCAGATCGCCAACCCGGAGGTCGACGCCGGCAAGGCGAAGGCACGACTGGTCCGTCTCGCGGAACTGCACCCCAAGTCGCTGGAGCAGAAGGCCCGGTTGATCGTCGACGACTTCCGGGAGAACCTCGCCGGGCGGCTCGGTGGGCGGGCCCGGGCCATGGTGATCACCAGCGGGCGGCAGCACGCGCTCGATTTGTACCAGGCGATCCGCAACTACGTCTCCCTGCGCGGATACACCGACTGCGGCACCCTCGTCGCGTTCTCCGGGCATCTGAAGGATGACGCCGGCCTGGAGTTCACCGAGTCGCAGCTCAACGGCTTTCCTGAGGGGCAGCTGCCGGACCGGTTCGCGTACACCAAGGCCGACGACCCGCAGGCTGCCGCGCGCAACCAGGACGAATACCGCCTGCTGGTCGTCGCGGACAAGTACCAGACCGGGTTCGACCAGCCGTTGCTCTGCGGGATGTACGTCGACAAGCCGCTGACCGGGGTCACCGCAGTGCAGACGCTCTCCCGGCTGAACCGAATCCACCCGCTGAAGTCGCAGGACGACGTGCACGTCCTGGACTTCGTCAACCAGGCGGCCGACATCCAGGCCGCGTTCTGGGATTGGTTCGAGACGACGATCACCGAGCCCAGCGACCCGAACCTGCTCTACACCAAGCAGCGCGAGGTGATGGAGTACGAGCTGCTGGTCGCCTCGGAGATGGAGGCGTTCATCCGGGTCCTGGCGGCAGCCGGACCGGGCCGCTTGCCCGAGGCGGCCGAGCGGAAGCTCCACGCTGAGCTGCACGAATACCTCAAGCCCGCGTTGGACCGCTTCGACGCGCTGGACACTGACGACGAGCGGGAGGGCTTCCGGGGCGCGCTTCAGGACTACGTGCGCGCCTACAGCCTCATCGCGCAGATCGTCGACTGGGGCGACCGGGACCTCGAACGTCTCTACCAGTACGGCCGGATCCTGCTGCTCCGGCTGCCCGGACGGCCCTCGACCTCCATCGACATAGGCGACGCGGACCTGAGCCATTTCCGGTTGGAGCACACCGGGCGGCACAACGTGTCGCTGTCGGCGGTCGGCGACCGGGCCGTGCGGGGCCACGCCGCTGACGGCGGCGGCTACCGGGAGCCGGAGGTCAAGCCGCTGTCGGAGGTGATCGAGGAGCTGAACGACCGGTTCGGCCTCGGCCTGGGAACCGCCGACCAGATCCTGATCTACCAGCAGGTCGTCGGCCTGGTCGAGGACACCGGAATGCAGCAGATCGCGCTTATGAACGACGAGGCCCGGTTCGGACAGGTTGCCGACGACCGGCTCGACGACATCGTCGCGGAGAACGCCGAACGTAACACCGCCTTCATGAAGTTGTATTTCGATAACAACGAGTTCCAGAAGGCGATCAAAGAGGCTGCCCGCAAGCGCGCTTACCGGATCATCACCGAACCCGCACGGGATGAGGCGCTGGCCAAGCTCCGCGCAGAAATGCAACGGGAAACCGGCGGCCTGGCCGGGTAGGAGTTCCGATCTCGAGATAGAGGTGATGGGACGTGGGGGACGGGGCCGGACAACCGGCCGAGAGACGGCTACTGGCGGGGCGCTACCGCGTGGACGGGTCTCTCGGCAAGGGCGGCATGAGCGAGGTCTTCCACGGCTACGACGAGCGGCTAGACCGGCGGATCGCGATCAAGATGCTCCGGACCTCCTCGTCGGGTGCGATCCCGGCCGGGCCGGACAGCCCGGAGGCGGCGGAGATCCTCGACGCTCTGGACCGGGACCGGAGGCGGTTTCTGCGGGAGATCCGCACCACCGCCCAGCTGGAGCATCCTGGCATTCCGGCGGTCTACGACACGGGTGTTGAGACGGCCCCCGCCGGGAGGACGCAGCTGTGGCTCGTCATGCAGCTGCTGCGCGGTTCGACGCTGGAGTCGCTGCTGGACAGGGCGGACTATGTCGGCGCGCCGCCGAGCGTGTCCTGGGCAGCGTCGATCGCCGCGCAGATCGCGGCGGTCCTGGTGGACGTGCACCGGGTCGATATCGTCCACCGGGACATCAAGCCTGCCAACGTGATGCTCGTGGACGGCGGCCTGGTGAAGGTGCTGGACTTCGGCATCGCGATCCTGCGCGGTGCGGGGGCGCTGCCGAGGCTCACCCAGGTGGATCGGACCGTCGGCACCCCGCCGTACATGTCGCCAGAGCAGTGCATCGGCCAGGCGGTGGCCTCCGCCTCGGATGTTTACTCGCTCGGCTGCCTGCTGTTCGAACTGCTTACCGGTGATGTGCCTTTCCACGGGACGACCGACAGGCCCATGCGCTTCCATCACCTCCAGTCGGCGGCGCCGTCGGTGCGGGCGCGCCGCCCGGACGTCCCGGCGGAGCTCGATGCACTGGTGTCGGCGATGATGGCGAAGCAGCCAGCGGTTCGGCCCTCGGCGGAGGCCGTCTACGAGGAACTCCTCCCGTTCGTGACGGTGCCGGGCGGATCGGCCGGTGGGACGGGGAACCTCGACGAGAACCGCGACCCGACCCGTCCGTTCCGGCGGCCGCTACTGGCTCCGGCCAAGCGTCAGGAGCAGGGCACCGGCCGGGGAAAGCTCACCGAAGACGAATTCGAGGAGTTGCGGTCCAACGTCCAGGTGCTCCTGGACAACGACCATCCATCCGAGGCGATCCGTCTCCTGGAGGATGGTGTCGCCCGCGCCGAGAACTCGTTCCTGGAATTGCGGCTGCGACACTTCCTGGCCGCGGCGCACTTCTACGCCGGGGAGTACACCCGGGCGGCGTCGCTGTTCGACGTCGTCGGACGCGACTACCGCAAGCGGCTTTCCCAGAACGACTTTTACGTCCTCGACTGCTCATATCACGCGGGTCACGCCTACGCCGAGATCGGCAAGCCGGACAAGGCCCTGCCGCACCTACGCTTCTACGTGGGCAACGCCGCCAACGCCAACTCGGCGGAGGACGACGACACTGGAGAGCGGATCCGAGAATCACGCTTCGTCATCGCACAGATGCTTGCAGCGTCCGGATACCCGGACGAAGCGATAGCGGAGTTCGAAGCCGTCCGTCCGCTTCTAGCGGAGGCGTTCGGCGTTGGCTCGACCCAGATACGGAATCTCGACAAGCAGATCGGGCGACTGAGATCTGTCCAAGGAGGGCCGCCTTTCCTCGAATGATGTTCGTGACTAAGCAATCATGTCGTGCTCGTTCGGGATCGGCAGTGTGGCGCGACACCGGCTGCATTCGGTCTTTCTGTTCTCCGAGTCGCATCGCCTGCGATCCATCCGCGAAAACCCGTCGTCGCAGGCACGATCAGCGAATACCACCCCGCCGCTTATCCGCAGCTCAGTGCGCGTAACTCAATATTCGAGCGGTACATGGTTGGACGATCCGTCTTGCACCGGCCGAGAGTGCGCTGCGGCAAAACGGCGGGTGATGGAGTCACAGTTATCCTCCCTGGTCTGCCCTGTTGTCGGTAGGCCGGGTTGAGTCGGGAGCAGGCGCAGGACGCCGCCGCCGATCGCTGCGGCCTGGCCGGCCTGCCTGTTGATCTCGAATCCGCCACCACGGCGGGCAGTCCTGCTTCCCCGGCCGCTTCAAGCCGTAGGGGTGCCGAGGTCCACGACCTCGCTGGTCGTGCATACGACGTGGACAGGACGCTTGTGGGCGTATGCGGCAAGGGCCAGCGACAGCCTCGGCTCGCCGCTGGGCTCGGACAGGTACGTGCGGGCGTAGTCGATGAAGTCGCCGTCGACGCGGGCCCGGCCCTCCAGCAGCATCAGGTTGTCCGGGCCGTAGCGTTCTTCCAGCGCTCGCGCGGCGCACCGTCCCGGCTTTTCCACGAGTTCCACCATCAGGGTGCCGCCGGCACAGCGCTCGGTGGCGATCACGCCGCGGTCCTGGGCCAGTTCGGGCTGGTATGGGCGCGCAAGGACGACTGCACCGGCCGTAGGTTGCCGCAGCGCGGCCAGCGGGTTGAACGCCGGGTACAGATTGTCACCGAACGCCACCCACAGCTCGCCAGTGCTGAATGCCCGCCGACCGGCGAAGTGGTCGGCGCCGTTGAGGACGGACGTGAGGTCGCCGTAACTACCGCGTTGCGGCACCCACTCAAGAATCAGCTCATGGGACAGGGGGTCACCGCGCATAGCGCGGCCGGCAGACCGCAGGTAGCGATCGTGCCCATCGAGGCTCAGGGCCTGGCTGGCCCAGGCGACGAACGGCTCGTAGTAGGGGTGGTAGACGATGACGACGTGGGCAGGGCCGAGGTCGGCGATTTCCTTCAGGATGTGGACGATGCCGGGCCGGCCGTCCACCGGCTGCCACTCCTTAGGCAGGTACCGGGCCCATCCGTGGACTCTCGTGCCCAGCCCTCCAGCGGCGATCACCACCTGTGACCGCCCATTCCCCACCCCGGCCGCAGCTTGCCGGGGTACGGTGCCCGGGTGAAGGTACGTGTCACGGGCGTCGTGATCGAGGACGGCCAGATTCTGCTCCTGGACCAGGACACCGGCACCGGCCGCTCCTGGTCGTTGCCCGGCGGGAAGGTCGAGCCGGGCGAGCCCATCGGCGACGCCCTGGTGCGGGAGATGCGCGAGGAGACCGGCATCGACGTGGAGGTCGGCCGGCTCCTGTACGTGTGTGACCACCTGCCCGGTGGCGGTACCCACGTCGTGCACTTGACGTTCGAGGTCACCCGGGTCGGCGGCAGCGTGGGCGCGGTCGCCGAGGGCGCCGACACTACACCGATCCGCGGCGTCCGGTTCGTGGCACTGGCCGACCTGCCGGCGATCGGCTTCTCTCCGCGGTTCGTCGAGCTGGCTCAGGCTGGATGGCCCGGTGCCGGTTCCTACATGGGCGCCAAGTCCAACATCGGCCTGTGACTGTGTGAACGCCGCCACCAGGCGACCGTCGAGCACGCTCAAGGGCAGGCTGCGCTCGGCCAGCCCGCTCATCCATTCGCCCAGCAGCCTGGCCACCAGGTCGACCGGCATCGGGCGGTCCGGATCATCGGCGATGAGGCGGATGCCGACGCCGCGGGAGCTGCCCGCAAGGTGGCGGTGCCGCGGCCGGATAACCTCCTCCCACGTCGACGGGGTGTTCCATGCGGCTCCGGTCAGCCACCTGCCCATGGGCCCGTCGGCCGGGTCGGGTCCGTCGAGGCACCACACTTGCACGTTGCCGAGCAGGTGGTGGATGGCGCCGGCTGGTACGTCGTCTTGAACGACCGTCACGGTGTCGCCCACGGCGTAGTCGGTGTTGGTGGCCTGTGCGCCGGCCATCAGGTCAGCCATCTCGGCCAACTGCGGCAGGCGGGCGCCGTGGCGGGCCGCGAACGCGGCGGCGCCGATCCATGTCACCCAGTACGCCGGATGGTTTTCGAAACCGGGGCTGACCGTCCACCGGCCGCTGACGGGGTCGCGGTGCAGGCGGCCTCCGCGCTCGTGCGGCATCTCGCAGCACAGCAGGTAGGCGCCGCCGGAGGTGTTGTGCAGGCCGTGGTCGGCGAGCTCGTTGAGGAGCGCGGCGAACTCGCTGTTCGATACCAGCAGGTTGCGCCAGTACAGACCGCAACGAGCAACGTATGTGGTCGGAGTGTTGGACGGGCTGATGCCGGGGCAGGGTGTGGGCGGGCGGCGGGCAGGCGGTGGGGCGAGCGTGTACAGGCTTTCTCCCGTCAGCCACCGTGTGGCCAGCGCCGTGACCGGTGCGCGGAAGACGCGCCCGGCCGCGAGGAGTGTCTGGTCTGCGGTCTCGCCCACCAGTTCGGCGGATCGGCTGTCGAGGTGGGCGAGGAGGCTGGTCTTCGCCGTGGTGGTGGCGAAGGTGTTGTCGCTGACAGGGTGGCAGCTGCCCGGTGGCGTCGTGCTCGGGCGTGGTACGCCGTCCAGCTCGGGCACGATGTGAGCCAGCCGGGCCCAGGACGCAGGTGGGTCGAGGACTGCCTGCTCGTAGGAGATCACGGCGAGTGGCCGGCCGTCGCGGCGGCGGTCGAGGGCAGCGGCCAGATAGAGCGTGTTCAGTACGTGCAGGCGCGTGAGGGCCACCGCCTCGGGTGGATCGTCGTCAGGCACGAGGTGGGCCAGGCCGGTGCCCGACGCCGTGGCGGCGATCTGCCGGTAGCGGTCTGGGTAGCGCCAGCGCGTGAACAGATCGCCGCGCCGAAAGGAGCTGGCGACGCCGAGCGGGCTGCGAGTGAGCACCACGGCAGGCGCGTCGGGGAATAGCGTCAGGACGTGCTCAACCGCAGCGAACAGATTGGTCTCCTTGATCACCTGGCGGGTGGGGGTGTACTTGGTGACGGCGAACGCTGTCAGCCAGTGTCGCGCGTAGGGCGTGAGCATCTGGTCAGGGTTGCCCAGCCCGACCGGGTGCGTGTTGAGCGCCGACAGCGGGTGATCTGGTCCGAGCTGTTGTCGGAGCGGCTCGTTATGCTGGCTCATGAGGGGGCGCAGGCTGTCGGACAGCCAGTTCGAGCCGACCCGTTCCATGCAGCCGAGCATCAGTAGCGGCGGCAGCGGCGGCGGTGAGCCGCCGGCTTCGCTGTCGCGGCGTCTGTTCTGCAGGCGGGCGCTGATCTCGCGCAGGATGCCTGCGCCGGTTATCACGCTCATCGCCTCGCCTCGCCTGCTTGTGCAGCGTGCAGCGCGTTGTCGGGGGGCAGGCGCGGGACCTGCTGGGTGTTGGCGATCTGGCCGCCGAGCAGCCGCAACAGCGGGCCAATCGCCTCGCCGGGCTCTACCTGTGCCCGGCAGGTGAACACGTCGATGTGCGCCAGGCCGCTCTCAGGCCACGTGGAGACGGTGATGTGGGACTCGGAGAGCACCAGCACGCACGTGTGCCCGAACGGTTCGAACGGGTCGATGAGAGAGGTGCGGGGTGTGCAGCCGAGCCGGTGCGCGGTCTGCCGCATCGCGTCGATCAGCTCGTCGCCGGACAACTGATCGAGTCCGGGGCAGCCGGTGATGTCATAGACGACATGAGTCATGGTCATGGGGCGCTCGTTTCAGGCGATGCGGGAAGCCTGCCCGGTCTGCTCGAAGGGGACGGGCAAGCCCGTTTCCAGCAGCGCGCGCAGGTAGTCGACGGTGTAGGAGCGGTGCAGCCGCCGGGGTTCGGCGGCCCACCGGGTGACCTCGGTCCACACCACGTCGAAGACGTCCTCGCCGTGGGTGTCGAGGAGCACGTTCAGGTCGAGGAACTGTGCCGGCAGGTCGGCGTAGGCTCCGCGCGCTACGTACAGGCTCTTGGACAGTTTTCCGCCGGTGCGGTCCACGATGAGCGGTGTGAAGATCGAAACCGGCCAGGCGGGTGGTGGGACGCCGAGCGCGGCCAGGCCGGGCGCCAGGACGTGCGCGTGCCAGGCGCCGCCCCAGTCGGCACCATCCACCGACACCGAGCACGCCTCGTACATGTCACGTTCGGCGGCCAGGAGGTAGCCCTTCTGGATGGAGCGGACCGGCGTGTTGGCGTCGTACCAGCCCCCGCCGTCGATGTGCACGGTCTCGCTGTAGGGGCCGTGGAGCGGGCAGGTGCTGTCGAGGCGGACCGCCCCCGACAGGGCGGTGATCTGCAGGCCTTTCGCGGACTTGCGCATCAGCCTGCAGGTGGGGCAGCGGGGCCGGATCCGCACGATCCCGTCTGCGGGGGCGACGATCGGCCGGAAGTCCTCCAGACGGGAGGCGATGTGGTGCAGGCACTCGCGCACAGGTCGCAGCCCCTGGTAGGCGTCGTAGGGGCGGACCTCGTAGCTGATGCCGGATCGGTCCGCGGCCCAGGCCAGCAGCCGCTCGAATGCGGCGGTGCGTTCGCCGGCGTCGAGGCGGCCGGCGTCGATGAGGTCGCCGACGTTGCGGGTGTAGTCCTCATCGTCGAGGGTGATGTGCTCCGCCGGGGCGTTCTCCAACGCATCGAAGATCACTATGGCGGGGAGGTTGAGGACCTGCGAAGCGTGGGCGGCGACGGCGAACACTGTCAGCATCGTGACGACGGTGCCGAAGTGGGGGACGCCGTTGAGCTGGGCGGCGGTGGTGATGCGCAGCTGCGAGCGGCCTGCGGCGGCCGAGCGCAGCAGGTCGGCGTTGTCTGCGGTCAGGTGCGCGATGCCGACGGGGGCGAAGATCAGGCTGTCGCTGGGGTGCTGGCGTGTCATGATGCCCTCCCTGCGTAGATCCAGACGGCGGTAAAGTCCGGGTCGCCGCTGATGGGGACCCTGGTGAGCAGATGCGGGATGATCCCGCTGGCGGTGCAGGCCCGCTGGTAGAGACCGGCGGTGAGGCGGACGCGGCCCGGAGCGGGGTCGGCGGCGACCCAGTTGGCGCCCGCGCACCAGCCGCCCGGCGCGACCGCTCGGTGCAGGTGCTCCCACGCCGTCGTGAACGCCGCCGGGGTGGAGGTCAGGCCGAGCAGCCCGACCTGAGTGAGCAGGTCCGCGCTGCCGTCGGCGACCGGAAGCGGCCCGGTCAGGCAGTCGGCGCGCACGGTGGCGGCCAGCGACCGGCAGCGTACGGCGAAGTCCCGCTGGCTGCGGCCGCACAGGTCGAGGACGGTCTGATAGGCGGGGCGGGGCCGGCCGGTGTCGGCGTAGGCGCGCAGCAGCGCCAGCCGGTCGGCGTCGATGTCGACGGCGACGAGCCGTTCGGCGCGAAGCGGTATCGACCACAGCAGCGACTCCGACCCCGCGCCGGCGTCCAGCCACGTCCGAACCGGTGGCAGAGCTTTCAGGGTGTCGAGGAGCTCTTCCAGGCCCTGGCCCGGCACGAACGCCTGGTTGTAGTAGCGGTCCCAATACTGGCCGGCTTCTGCGACGGTCGAGTTCACCGCCCCTCCACGGCGGGGCGCATCAGCAGCTCGGTGAGGTGGTCGTCGTCGCCGGCCAGCTCATGTACGACCTCGAGGCGCGCGGCGGTCAGCAGCTCGCGCAGCCCGTCCGCGCCCAGAAGCCGGATGCACACCTGGTGGTCGTATCGCACACTTCCGGTAGCGGCGAGGGTGAGGTCGATGCTGACCAGGTCGCCATGGTGGCGCTGGCGACGCATCCGCACGAGCTCTTCTCCGTGCAGGCCGCGCATGCGCCGGTCGATCGTCCACTGCCCGTTCGGCAGCCCCGGATCGTAGAAGCCGCAGCCGCCCACCTCGTCGACCAGCTGGGCCAGGAGCAGCCCGCCGGGCGCCAGCACCCGGCTCATCCCGGCCAGCACGCCTTCACACCCGCAGTCGGCGGCCAGCTGGTTGAGCGCACCGTTCGGGATCACCACCAGCCCGACCGGCCCCGTCTGGGCCTGCTGCACGTTCTGGATGGGGGAGCACACGGTGTGCAGGTGCTGCCCGCGCACCGCAGGCCGGGCAGCGGCCAGCATGGCCGGGTTGGAGTCGACAAGGACCGTGTGCGCGCCCGCGGCGGCGTAGGTACGCAGGAAGTGGCCTGTGCCGGACGGCATCTCAGCCACCGTCGTCCCCGGGTGCAGGAGCCCGTCCAGCAGGCGCGGCGGCGCTAGCGACGCAATCTCCGCCGCGTAGGTGGCGGCCCGTTCCTCATAACCGCTCTCGGCCGGCCGCCGACCGGCCCTAACGGCGGGGGCGGTGCTGGTGGCAGTCATGGCTGCATCCCGTAGAAGCGGGCGTGCTGGAGGAGCACCGGGTGCGTCAGCTGCCCGGCTCGGGAGATCTGCGCGGCCTGGACGACCGGATCCTCCTCCCCCAGGAGCGCAACACGGGCGAGCCTCACCAGGTATGGGGCAGCGTTGCTGGTGTAGGCGGCCGTCGCCGTCGCCGGCACCAGCGCCGGCCACATGTCGACCTTGATGTGGAGGATGCCTCCCGCCAAGCGTGGTTCATCGCCAGCCTGCTGGACCGGCCCCGCGGTAGGCAGGTAGCCGGGCCCGTAGCCGCAGGTGGCGTCGACGATGACCGCGCCGGGCCGCATCAGCCCCAAATCCGCGTCAGTGATCATGGGAGAGGTGTCGTAGGTGGAGACCAGGACCGCGCCCACCAGCAGGTCGGCGTCCTTCAACTGCTCCAGAAGCACGTCACGGCAGTTGACCAGCACCCGGACCCCGGCCGGGGCCCTCCGCTCGTAGCCGGCGCGTGAGGCTTCGCATCTGGGTAGCACAACGACCTGCGCGCCGAGCGCGGCGGCGGTGCGAGCAGCGGCAGCACCCACGTTGCCGCTGCCGATAACAACGACGCGGGCCGCCTCGGCGCCGTCCACGCCGCCGAGCAAGACGCCGCGCCCGGCCGGGTGCTGCAGCGCCTGGGCGCCGGCCAGCACCGCCTGGATACCGGCGATCTGCCCGCCGGCCTTGCCGAGCGGGAAGCGGCCGCCCTCGGCCATGAACTCGTAGCTCCACGCGGTCACCTTGCGCGCCTGCAGAGCGGCCAGCAGGTCGGCGTCACCCTCGGCGTGGAAGAGCGCGCCGATGTGCTGCCCCGGACTGAGGCGAGCCAGATCGGCAGGGTCGGGCGACTTGTAACGCAGCACCAGCGGCGCCGACCACACCCGGTCGGCTCCGACCAGTCGGACTCCAGCCGAGGTGTAGGCGTCATCGGTGATGCCGACGCCCGCTCCGATACCGGGCTCGGCGATGAGACCGAATCCGGCGCGCGCCAGGTCGGCGGCGAGCGCGGGCGTGCATATGGTGCGACGTTCAGGTCCCGTTTCACGCGGGAACCCGATCGTCAGATCAGGGGAACGATGCTCCACGCGACCTCCCAGGTGATGGTGGTGTTGCTTGCACCATCGCCCGGAGCATGGCGGCCGACCAGCGCACCGGTTGGTGGCCGCTTGTCTGCCACTTGTCGGCCAGCTGTCGACGCGGAGCGCGTCGTCCCAGTTCAGGCGGGACGCAGGAGGGTGAGCAGCGCGTGATGGTAGGCGGCTTGGACCGGCGGGATCGAGTCGAGCCGGACACGTTCGTCGGTGGCGTGCAGCCCGATGTAGTCGACGCCGAACCCGGCAGTAGCCTCGATCCCGAGGCCTGCCAGGTAGTTGCCGATGTTCGACGGGCCGGCCACTTTCGCTTCGGTGGCCAGCCCGGCGGCCGAGGCCGCCTCCAGCAGCGCGGCCTTCAGCGGCGACGCGTCGCTCAGCCGATACGGCGGCCAGCGGGTGGTGATCTCCACGTGGGACGGCTGAGTGCCCGACCACCCGGCGTCCACCCGGGTCACGCAGCCGCGCAGCAGATCCTCTGCGGCGCTGTCGTCCAGGGACGGGGTGAGCCGGATATCCACACTGAGTGTGCACAGGTCCGGCGTGACCGAATAGCCCTCACCACCGCGGATCGCAGTCACCGTCAGCTTCGCAGCCGGCGGGAATCCTTCCCCGTCTCCAGCGGGCAGGGGGACCTGGCCCAGCGCGCTGACCAGTTCGGCGGCCTTGGCGATGGCAGACGGAGTGGTTCTGCTGCCACCGGAATGGCTTGCCACCCCATGCACGTGCACGCGGGCGCGCAGTACCCCCCGCCCGCCGATCACCAGGTGGTCGATGCCCGGGTAACCGATCATGACGCCGTCTACACGGTCGGGCGCGGCGGGTCCCTCGAAGTAGGTTTTCGCGCCGCCGAATCGGCCGGTGTGCTCGTCCACGTCCAGCAGCAGCACCGCACTGCCATGCAGATCGTGTCGTGCCTGCTGGAGCCTGGCCAGAACATGCGCGAAGATCGCCGCACCCGCTTTGGAGTCGGCGCTGCCTCGCCCATGCAACCACCCACCGATGATCTCGCCGGAGGCCGGCGGGTACGACCACGCCGCCTCGTCACCGTACGGCGCGGTGTCCAAGCACGCGTCCAGCACGTAGCGGGGGCCAGGGTGGGCGCCCGCAACCTCGCATATCAACGCAACCGTCGCCCCGGACCCGGTCAGCCGGCGCGGGTGCAGGCCGTGCCCGGCCAGCCACGCCGCGGTGTAGTCCAGCACCGGATCGTAGGAGTCAACGCCACCGCGGCTGGGGATGCGCACCAGCTCGCGGGTCAGCTTCACCACCGCCTGATGATCGGCGTGGGCGCCGTGAAGCGCGATCGTGTGCATGGTGGCGTTCATGGGCAGTCCTCTCGCATTCGCAGCACCGGCAGGCCGCTCACCTGCTGGCGTGTCTCGACCCGGCGCGAAGCCGCGTACGCCTGCCGACCGTGGTCCAACAGCCGTCGTGCCTCGGCCGCGCCCAGCTCCACGCCGGAGTCGAACGCCTCATGCGAGGTCAGGCTGGGGATAGGCACGACCGCCTGGCGCTCGCTGGCCACGAAAAACCGCTCGGGCGCCATCGGGTCCTCCACCACCCCCAGATGCAGCCGTTTGACCCCCAGACTACGGTCTTCGGGATCACGCAGCTCCAGCAGCCGCAGCAGATGCGCGGTGAGCACCTGGTGATGTGGCGGCCCGTACAGCACCCGGTAGTAGATCAGCGCCGGGTGCTGCTCCAACGCCGTCTCGATCGCTCGCAGATAGTCCACATCCCGCGACCTGGAGCCCATCACCACCAGGCACTCGCGCGCCCCTGCGACGGTAGCTAGCATTGCCCGCTGCAGGTCGCGGTAGCCGGCCAGCAGCCGCGGCGCCGCCCGCTGGCCCAGCCCGGCGTCCTGGTGAGCGAACAGCGTCTCGGGCGGCAGCCGGTAGATCTCGCACAGGGTCTTGCGGTGGCCGATACTCGTGGTGTGGCGGCCCAGCTCCCAGCTGCTCACCATGCTCGGTGTCACTCCCGAGTGGCCGCCTGGGCTGCGCCGGTCCATCTGTTCGACGACGTCTTCCAGCGTCCAGTTGCGCGCCAGGCGCGCCCGGCGCAGCGGCGACGGCTCTGCCTGTGCTTCCGTACGGCGGGCCATCGGCCCTTCACCTCCTGGCCGCGGTGCGGCAGCTTACGGATGGTGCACGGTCATCTGCCGGATCGGCTCCCCGCCTGCGATCTTCTCGCAGATGCGCAACATGTCCAGGTTTCCCGGGTTGCGCAGACGTAGATAGCCCTGCGGCGGGTGCCACGAGCCGAGATGTTCGCGCAGCTCCTCCGCCGACAGGCCCTCGAACTCGCGCACCCGCAGGATCGGAATCGCGTACGCCTGCTCCAAGTCCTGGATGTACTCCAGGACGCTGGCCCCGTTGCCGGGCCGCACTCGCTCGGCGATCGCGGCGATCTCCTGCGGGCTGCCCACGATTGCCGGTCCCAGGTCGATGACTGCCATCAGCCGGGAGACGGGCGCGTTCAGGTACACCCACCACCTCGCCGGCTGGTCACGCAGGAACCTGCGCCGGAATTCGTGCGTCTTGAGCCCCTGCCACATCAGCTCGTAATACTCGGCGTACAGGGTCATCACGATCGGGTCCGGCTCGGCGGACGGGCCGCTGAACAAGGCGTCCTGCACCTTCTCCTCCACGAGTTGGCCAGCGGGTGAGAGACCCATCGTGCCCTCACCGTCCGCGTCTTTCAGGCGGATCAGCCAAACAGCACGGGTACTCGGTACCGGGGTGTGGACGAAGACGCCTAGGAACTACCGCAGACGTGGCTGTAACCGCGCGAGTACGGCAGCTGACCCGGCTCGGTCCCGCTACATCGCGTGAGATGGGATCTCGGCGGTGCCCATCCGGTCTTACGGGTGGGCACTGTTCTATCTGGAACTTTCAGCCCACATGGAGCGGTTCGGGGCGGTCGGCCGTAGTGGCGATCAAATGGTTGTGGAGGAACGCGCTGATGGCCTCGTACGCGGTCAGTTCGTTGGCGCGGTTGGTGAAGCCGTGTCCTTCGTCGGGGTAGATGTCGTAGCGCACTTCGACGCCGCGTTCGCGCAGCCGGGCGACGATCTGGTCGGATTCGGCTTGGGGGACGCGTGGGTCATGGGCTCCCTGCAGGACGAACAGGGGAGCGTTGATGCCGTCGGCGTGGGTGACGGGACTGCGTGCCAGGAGGTGTTCGGCGCGCGTGTCAGGGTCGCCGAGGACTGTGGCGACAAAGGTCTTCCAGGTGGGGGGCGACGCCTTCGCCAAGGTGAGCAGGTTACTCGGACCGCACAGGGAGACGCCCGCAGCCCAGGGGTAGGGGAGACGGGCCAGGCAGGACAGAGCAGCGAAACCACCGTAGGAAGCGCCCATGACGGCGAGGCGGTTCGGGTCGGTCCAGTCGAGGGTGCGGAGGTACTTGACGGCGTGGTCCAGGTCGTCGAGGTCGATGCCGCCCCAGTCGCAGTAGATGAGCTTTTGGTGGGCGGTGCCGTAGCCGGTGGATCCGGCGAAGTTGGGGGCCAGGATGGCGATGCCCTGATGGAGAAGATGCTGATAGAGACCAGAGCGGGCGTAGAGCGGGCGTTCCTGGGATTCCGGACCGCCGTGGATGGACAGCAGGACCGGGTGAGGGCCGGGGCCGTTCGGGCGATAGAGCAGAGCGTGGACGTCGCGTCCGTCGCGAGCCGGGTAGGTGATCAGCTCGGGGGCGACGGGGTCGATGACGTGCAGTGCCGGAGGGCGGGTGTCGGTGAGGTAGCGGAACTCGTGGCGGGCCAGGTCCAGGACCGCTATTTCCGCCGGCCTCGCCGCGGAGTTGATCAGGACGACCGCGAAGGAGGCGTCAGGCGCCAGGGACAGCGCGGAGATGACGCCGGGCGGGATGCCGGGCAGCGAGATGGGGCTGCCGTCGCGGTCGGCGTGCAGGCGGGAGCTGCCGCCCTCGTTGACTGACCAGATGCGGACTCCCGCGGCGGCGTCGAGGACCTCGACGTCCCAACTCGGGCGCGCGATCGCCTGCAGGGAGCTGGCTGCGAGGTCGTAGAAGGCGGCGGCGGTGAACTCGCTCCAATGGTCGGTGAGCAGGTGGAAGCCGCTGGAGTCCGCCGCCCAGACTCCGGGCTCGAAGAGACCCTCGCCCAGGGGGGATGTCATGCAGATCGGCGTGGCGTCCGGGCCGCTCAGGTCGGTGAGATAGATGGCTATGTCGGTGTTGGAACGGAACCCGGTCGCCAGCAGCCAGCGGCCGTTGGGGGAGAGGCTGACGGCCTCGAACGCGACCCCTTGCGGGGGCGTGAAGCGGCGGAGTTCGCTGCTCCCTAGATCGTGGACGATGAGGTCCTGAGCGGCGGGGTCGCGGTTATTGGCGGTGTAGGCCAGGAAGCGGCCGGTTGGGTCGAATGGCGACGTGGCCAGGACACGCTGACAGTCCGGACCGGAGCTGATCTCGGTAAGGTCGCTGCCATCCAGAGCGACGAGGTAGATGCGGAACTGCTCGTCCCCGTTCTCGTCGGCCGTGAAGACCAGCCGGCCGCCGGAGGGGGTCCAGGCGATCTGGCGGACTGTCCGGTCGTCGAAGCCCGCCACGCGGCGCGGTTCGCCGCCGGTGACGGGAACGACCCACAGGTCGTAGTGTCCGGAGGCGTGGCTGGAGTAGGCGACCAGTTGGCCGTCCGGGGACAGCGCAAGGGTCGGCTGGAAGCGTTGCTGGGGAACGAAGTCCAGGTATTCGGGCATGTGACAGGGCCTCTCGGGTTCAGTTGATCCAGCCGCGGCGCGCTGCTGCGGCTCCGGCGGCGAAGCGGGTCTCCACGTCCAGCGCATCGCGGATGGCGGTCCAGTGTCTGCGCATGGTGTTGACGCTGATGTCCATCCGCCGGGCAATCGCCTCGTCGGATAGTCCTTGATTGAGCAACTGCAGCACCTGCGACTGCGCAGGGGTGAGTGGCCCGACGGCTTCCGTGCTTCCGAACGGGATCGCCTTCTCCCAGAGCAGTTCGAAGTACTCGCGCAGCGCACCGACGATGACGGGCGAGCGTACGAGCAGAGCCCCGCCCATCCCTGTGGGCGTCAGCGGAAGGAGCGCGACGGCCTCGTCTGCGAGCTTCATCTTCATCCCGATGCGAGGCAGCAGCCGCGCCTGTTCTCCGGCTTCCACTGCAGCCTCGATCGTCTTCGCACCGATCGGGTGCTCTGCGCAGCGGGTCTCGTAGATCGCCCGGCATTGAACCTGGCCCTCGAAGACTGGTAGCGGTACGTACCCGGTGGAGTCCTCGACGGGCGCCTCCAGGACGTAGTTGTCCAACGTGAGCCAGTCGTGCCGCGCGGCGTTGATGAGTGCGTAGGACAGGCGGCTGATCTCGTCCCGATCGGTGACGATCTGTACGAGCCGGTCCATCGCAGAGTTCGAGGACGCCGCGGCCGGCGTCTGGTGGAACTCCCTCAGTCGCTTGTGTCCAGCCAGCAACCGCTCCTGATCGCTGACGAGACGGCGTGAAAGGTCCGTCAAGACACCCTGGAGTGCGAGTTCTGGGGGAGCGGGCACGAGACGCGGCGGCATCAAGGGGCCATCCGGCCGGCGATGCGCCATCCCGCGGGCCGTAAGTTCCGCGACCTGCTCACTGCTTCCAAGCAGGGACGCGGCGTCGTCCTCAGGGCAGCCGCCCTCCGTGAGCAGCATGGAGTACGACACGAAGATCTCTTCTGGGACGACGCCCTCCAATAGGCGCTGCGCTTTGACCTGATCCTGTCCGTCCATCGTCACCTCCGATCAGAGAGTAGTGGGCCGAACGCGCATTGTGATGGCCTCTCTTGCCGTGTCGGGCGATGAGTGGTTTGTCGACGATCACGGAATTGCGCAGCGGTGAGGCGGTTGCAATCACGTAATTGAGCATGCCGATCACGTAATTGACCCTGTTCAGGGCGTGCGTG
>NZ_JBFBCI010000004.1:0-244510 GCF_040683095.1 Sphaerisporangium sp. NPDC051017 | reverse complement strand
ACACGCACCAACGGACCGGACCCGGCTGCCCCGCGCAGCCCACCGGCACCAGGACGTGACGACGATCAGCCCACCCACCACCGGCCACCGGCCACGCGGAGCGGCACTGGGCGCGGGATTCCACCTGCACGCCCATGCCACCCCACCATGGTGGGAAACGATCCCAGACACCACGTCTGATACAGGATCGCTTAGCTGATCAGAGACGCTCATCGACGCCATCTAGGAAGACGGCCCGCCGCCGGGCGCGCTCAACACCGTGCAGGCGTACGTCTCCAAGCTGCGCCGCGTCTTCGAGCCCGGACGGCCGAGGGCCGCCGTGCCCTCGACCATCCTGGTGAGCAGGCCCGGCGGCTACGCCCTGGAGATCCCGGCGCACACCGTGGACCTCGGCCGGGCCCGGTCGCGCGCCGCCGAGGGCGCCCGGCTGCTCGCGTGCGGCGACCTGCCCGCCGCCGGGCGTGAACTGCGCCAGGCCCTCGCCGAGTGGCGCGGCGACGCACGCCATGAGCCAGTACGCCTACGGGGACGCGGCCGAGCACCTGGACCACGCCGTCCGATTGACCGCCCGGCTCCCGGCGAAGGACCCGCGGCTGCGGTGCGACGTGCTGCTCGAGCTGGCGGAGGCGCAGGCCGTGGCGGGCCTGAGTATGGCCGCGCGCGCCACCCTGGACGAGGCCGCCGAGATCGCCGAGCGGCTCGGCGACGCCGACAGGCTCGCCCGGGCGGCCCTGGGCCTGTCCGACCTGTTCTACCGGTTTTCGTCCTCGACGCGCTCAGCGAGCTCTGCCTGGCCACCGGGGACGCCGCCGCCTCCCGCGCGCTGCGCGACCGCCTGGAGGGCAGGACGGGCGTCATCGGCTGGTCGCTGGTCGAGCTGTGCCAGGGACGGCTGGCCCTCGCGCTCGGCGACCACGCCGCGGCCGGGCGGTACCTGCGCGCGGCGCTGGACTTCGCGCGCCGGACGGGCGCGACGGTCTACGAGGCGCCGGCGCGCGCCCTGCTCGCCGCCGGCGCCTCCCTGGAAGGCACACGGAGCGGGGGCGATCGCCCTATGTGACCATTCTGTTACCGTCCGGGTGTCCGGCGAGGCCGGAAAGGGTCCGTCGAAGTAGCCTGGCATGGGCGGCCCGGTCACGGGAACGGGCCGCCGACGCCGCCGAGGGGCCCGGTCGCGGAAGGGTGCTCGCGCGGAAGTGCACAACGTCGGTCTCAGACAAGTGATCCACGCACACGGCTGCGCGGGCACGCATGGTCGGGGAACATGGGGGCAAATCCCTATCCGGGTGGTGACATGATCGAAACTTGGCCCGGCGACCCCTATCCGCTCGGGGCTACATACGACGGCGCGGGAACGAACTTCGCGCTGTACACCGAAGTGGGCGAGCGCGTGGAGCTCTGCGTGTTCGACGACAACGGCAAGGAGGAAAGGGTTGAGCTCGCCGAGACCGAGGCGTTCGTCTGGCACGGGTACCTTCCCGGCATAGGCCCCGGCCAGCGGTACGGCTACCGCGTCCACGGCCCGTACGACCCGGCGCGGGGGCATCGCTGTAACCCCGGCAAGCTGCTGCTGGATCCGTACGCCAAGGCCATCGAGGGCGGCGTGAAGTGGGACCAGGCCGTGTACGGCTACCACTTCGGCGACCCCGGCAGCCGTGAGGACACCGACTCGGCGCCGTACGTCCCGAAGGCCGTCGTGGTCAACCCGTTCTTCGGCTGGGGGCACGACCGGCCGCCCGCGACGCCGTACCACGACACCGTCATCTACGAGGCGCACGTCCGCGGGCTGACCATCCAGCATCCCCGCATCCCCGACCGCATCCGCGGCACGTACGCCGCGCTCGGGCACCCCGAGATCATCGACCATCTGACCGGGCTCGGGGTCACGGCGATCGAACTGATGCCGGTGCACCAGTTCGTCACGGACGACACGCTCCAGCAGCGCGGCCTCAGCAACTACTGGGGCTACAACACCATCGGCTTCTTCGCGCCGCACAACGCCTACTCCAGTTCCGGCGAGCTCGGCGGGCAGGTGCTGGAGTTCAAGGCGATGGTGAAGGCGCTGCACGAGGCGAACATCGAGGTCATTCTCGACGTCGTCTACAACCACACGGCCGAGGGCAACCACCTCGGCCCGACGCTGAGCATGCGCGGCATCGACAACGCGGCGTACTACCGGCTCGTGGACGACGACCAGCGCTACTACATGGACACGACCGGCACCGGCAACAGCCTGCTGATGCGCTCGCCGCACACGCTTCAGCTCATCATGGACTCGCTGCGCTACTGGGTCATCGAGATGCACGTCGACGGCTTCCGGTTCGACCTCGCGGCCACGCTGGCCCGCGAGCTGCACGAGGTCGACCGCCTGTCGGCGTTCTTCGACCTCGTCCAGCAGGACCCCGTGCTCAGCCAGGTCAAGCTCATCGCCGAGCCCTGGGACGTCGGCCCCGGCGGCTACCAGGTCGGCAACTTCCCGCCGCGCTGGACCGAGTGGAACGGCCGCTACCGAGACACGATCCGCGACCTGTGGCGCGGCGAGCCGGCCGCCCTGCCGGAGTTCGCCTCGCGGCTCACCGGCTCCAGCGACCTGTACCAGGACGACAGCCGTCGTCCCGCCGCGTCCATCAACTTCGTGACCTGCCACGACGGTTTCACACTCCGCGACCTGGTCTCGTACGACAACAAGCACAACGAGGCCAACGGCGAGGGCAACCGCGACGGCACGGACGACAACCGGTCCTGGAACTGCGGCGAGGAGGGCCCGGCCGGCGTCGCGATCGAGGCGCTGCGCGAGCAGCAGAAGCGCAACTTCCTGGCCACGCTGTTCCTGTCGCAGGGCGTGCCGATGCTCTCGCACGGCGACGAGATCGGGCGCACCCAGGGCGGCAACAACAACGCCTACTGCCAGGACAACGCGATCAGCTGGGTCGACTGGTCGGACGTCCGCGAGAACTGGCTGCTGCTGGAGTTCACCCAGCGGCTCGCCCGGCTCCGGCGCGACCACCCGGTGTTCCGGCGCAGGCGGTTCTTCTTCGGGCGCGCGGTGCGCGGGTCCGGCGACGAGCTGACCGACATCGCCTGGCTCACCCCCGCGGGCATCGAGATGACCGACGCCGACTGGCACAACGGGTACGCCAAGTCGCTGGCCGTCTTCCTCAACGGCGAGGCCATCACCGAGCCCGACCGGCGGGGGCGCCGCATCGTCGACGACTCGTTCCTGCTGATGTTCAACGCCCACCACGAGACCATCAAGTTCGCGATCCCCAAGGACTTCGGCGAGGTGTGGATGCCAGAGATCGATACCACGGTGCCCATCTCCGTCGATTCCCGGCTGTACCGCGCGGGGGACGAGGTGCCGGTGGCGGGCCGTTCGGTCCGCGTGCTGCGCCGCGCCTGACGCGCCTGACCCGCGATCCCAAGGGCCCCCGCCCGCCCGAGACCCGGAAGGAATGACGTGACCGAATCCGTGAAGCCCCCCCAGCACGCAGGACCGGCCAAGGGGGCGCCCACGGCGACGTACCGGCTGCAGCTCACCCCGGCGTTCGGGTTCGCGGAGGCCGCCGAGCTCGCGGGGTACCTCGCCGAGCTCGGCGTGAGCCACCTGTACCTGTCGCCGATCCTTCAGGCGGTGCCGTCGTCGCAGCACGGGTACGACGTCACCGACCACTCGCGCGTCCGGGAGGAGTTCGGGGGCCTGGCGGGGCTGCGCGCGCTCGCCGCCCGTGGCCTGCCGATCGTGGCCGACATCGTGCCGAACCACATGACCATCCCGGTCCCGGAGTCGGGCAACGCCCAGTTGTGGGACGTGCTCCGCAACGGGCCGGAGGCGGCCTCGGCCCGGTGGTTCGACATCGACTGGGCGGGCGGCAAGATGGCGATGCCCGTCCTCGCGTCCGGCGCCGACGCCGAGACCGGCCCCGAGTCCGGCCCCGAGTCCGGCATCGTCGCGGACGGTGACGTCCTGCGCTACCACGACCACGCGTTCCCGCTGCGCCCCGGCGGGGACGGGCGGCTCGCCGACCAGTACTACCGGCTGGCGTCCTGGCGCGACGCCCCCGGGTACCGCCGGTTCTTCGACGTGTGCTCGCTCATCGGCCTGCGCGTCGAGGACCCGCAGGTGTTCGAGGCCACGCACGAGGTCATCCTGGGGCTGGTGGCCGAGGGCCTGGTCACCGGCCTGCGGGTCGACCACCCCGACGGCCTGGCCGACCCGCGCGGCTACCTCGCGCGCCTGCGCGAGCGCGCCCCGGTGTGGACGGCCGCCGAGAAGATCCTCATCGAGGACGAACGGCTGCCGGACGACTGGGCGTGCGACGGCACCACCGGCTACGACGCGCTGAACATGGTGACGCGGCTGTTCGTGGACCCGGCGGGGGAGGGGCCGCTGCTGGACCTCTTCGTCCGGCACACCGGCTTCCCCGCCGACTACGAGACCGTCCGGTACGACGCCAAGAAGCAGGTGCTGGCCGAGTTCTTCACCGGCGAGGTCGACCGCCTGACGCGGGACGTGCCCGAGCTGCGCGAGGCGATGGTCGAGCTGCTCGCGGCCATGCCGGTGTACCGCGCGTACGTCGTGCCCGGGGAGGAGCCCCCGGAGGAGACGCTGCGGCTGATCCGCTCGGCCGCCGAGGCCGCCTCGCTGCGCGCCGAGCCGGAGGCCGTCGCCAAGGCCGCCGACCTGGTGCTGTACGGCCCGGCCGAGACGGTCACCCGCTTCCAGCAGACCTGCGGGCCGGTCATGGCCAAGGGCGTCGAGGACACCGCCCTGTACCGCTGGTACCCGCTGGCCTGCCTCAATGAGGTCGGCGGCGAGCCCGACCGGTTCGGCGTGAGCCCCGAGCGGTTCCACCGCTACTGCGCCGAGATGGCGCCGTACACGATGACCACGCTCTCGACGCACGACACCAAGCGGTCGGAGGACGTGCGGGCGCGCCTGGCCGTCCTGTCCGAGCTGCCCGCCGAGTGGGCCGGCGCGGTCGCCGAGTGGTCGTCCCAGGTGGCGTTCGACCCCAAGCTGGACTACCTCGCCTGGCAGAACCTCATGGCCGCCTGGCCGATCACGCCGGAGCGCTTCGCCGACTACCTGGCCAAGGCCGCGCGCGAGGCCAAGACCTCGATCTCGTGGATGAACCCCGACCCGGCCTACGAGCAGGGCGTCCGCGACTTCGCGGCCCGGGCGATCGAGGTGTGCGGGCCCTCGGTGGCGGCGTTCACCGAGCGTGTCGACCGGTACGCGCGGTCCAACTCCCTCGGCCAGAAGCTCGTGCAGCTCATGATGCCGGGCGTTCCCGACGTCTACCAGGGCTGCGAGACCACCGACTTCTCGCTGGTCGACCCGGACAACCGTCGCCCGGTCGACTTCGCCTACCGGCGCTCGCTGCTCGCCTCCCCGGGCGGCGACAGCTGGGACGCCGCCAAGCTGCTGGTCACCCGATCGGCGCTGCGGCTGCGCGCCACGCTCGCCCCCGGCCTGCCGTACGTCCCGGTGGACACCGGCGAGGACGGGCTCGGCGCGGACCACGCCGTCGCCTTCGCTCGCGGGGACCGCGCGGTGGTGGTGGCCACCCGCCTGCCCGCGGGGCTGGAGCGGTGCGGCGGCTGGGACTGCGAGCCGATCGGCCTGCCGCAGGGGCGCTGGCGCGACGTCCTCACCGGCGTCCCGCACACCGGCCGCGTCCCGTACGCTCACCTGCTGGCGCGTTACCCTGTGGCGCTGCTGGAAAGAGAGTAGTTCGCGCGCTTTTTCTGTGTTGTCCCTGTGACCCCCTATGACGCCCTTCGACGGCGGGAGGAACATGTTCGAGGTCTGGGCACCGACGGCCGGCCGTGTCGAGGTCGAGATCGACAAGGCCGAGCGGCACGAGATGGTCCGCGGCCCTGGGGGCTGGTGGACGGCGGAGGTGCCCGGCGCCGCGCACGGCACCGACTACGCGTTCAGCGTCGACGGCGGCGAGGTGTTCCCCGACCCGAGGACGCGTTGGCAGCCGTACGGCGTGTTCGGCCCGAGCCGCGTCTACGACCACGGCCGGTACGCCTGGAACGACCAGGGCTGGCGCGGGCGCACCCTGCCCGGCTCGGTGATCTACGAGCTGCACGTCGGCACGTTCACCCCGGAGGGCACGTTCGACGCGGCCGCGGGCAAGCTGGAGCACCTGGTGCAGCTCGGCGTCGGCTACGTCGAGCTGATGCCGGTCCCGCCCGTCCCCGGCCGCCACAACTGGGGGTACGACGGCGTCGACCTGTACGCGGTGCACGAGGAGTACGGCGGCCCCGACGGGCTCAAGCGGTTCGTGGACGCCAGCCACCGCGCGGGCATCGGCGTGCTGCTGGACGTCGTCTACAACCACCTCGGCCCCTCGGGGAACTTCCTCGCCCAGTTCGGGCCCTACTTCCACGATTCGGCCTCGTCCTTCTGGGGGCAGGCGATCAACCTCGACGGCAAGGAGTCGGACGAGGTGCGCCGCTACTTCGTCGGCAACGCCGTGCAGTGGCTGCGCGACTTCCACATCGACGGCCTGCGGCTGGACGCCGTGCACGCCTTCCACGACAAGCGGGCCGTCCACTTCCTGGAGGAGCTCGCCACCGAGGTCGACGCGCTGTCGGCCACGCTCGGACGTCCGCTCACGCTGATCGCGGAGGCCGACCTGAACGACCCCCGGCTGGTCACCCCGCGCGAGGCCGGCGGCTACGGCCTGGCCGCCGCCTGGGACGACGACGTACACCACGCCCTGCACTCGGCGGTCAGCGGCGAGCGCCACGGCTACTACGGCGACTTCGGGTCGATGGGCGCCCTGGCCAAGGTCCTCACCAGCGCGTACTTCCACGACGGCACCTTCTCGACGTTCCGGGGCCGCACGCACGGGCGGCCGGTGGACCGGCCGCGCGTCCCTGGCCACCGCTTCGTCTGTTTCGTCCAGAACCACGACCAGATCGGCAACCGGGCGGCGGGCGACCGGCTGCCGGCCGAGGCGCTGAGGCTCGGCGCGGGCCTGCTGCTGACCTCGCCGTTCACGCCGATGCTGTTCATGGGGGAGGAATGGGCGGCGAGCACGCCGTTCCTGTTCTTCACCGACCACGTCGAGCCGCACCTGGCGCAGGGCGAGAGCGAGCGGCGGGAGCGGGAGTTCGTCGGCTTCGGCTACGACGACTGGGCGGGCACCGCGCCCGATCCGCAGGACGAGGCCACCTTCCACCGCTCGAAGCTCGACTGGACCGAGCCCGCCGCGCCGGGCCACCGCGAGGTGCTGGACTGGTACCGCGCGCTGATCAGGCTGCGCCGGGACCACCCCGACCTCGCCGACCCCCGGCTGGACCGGGTCTCGGCCGAGTTCAGCGAGGACGACCGCTGGGTCGTCGTCACCCGGGGCTCCCTGCGCGTGGCCGCCAACCTCGGCGGCGCGCCCGTCACGCTGCCGATCGCCGTGGCCGAGGTGCTGCTCGCCTCGGATGAGAAGGTCACCGCGCACGACGCCTCGCTGACGCTGCCGCCGCGCTCCCTGGCGGTCGTCCGCCCGGTCTGACCTCAGGCGTCCGTCCGACCTCAGGGCGTCCGTCTGACGGCGGGCCTCCGGAAGGCGTCCGTGTGGTGGAGGGCCTCCCGAGCGGTCTGACGTCGGGCCTGCTGGAGATGGGCGCTCGCTCAGGCGGCGAGCGCCGACAGCACCGTGGACAGGCGGTGGAGGCCGCGCGCCGTGCGCGCCTTCACCGTGCCCAGGGGGATGTCCAGCCGCTCGGCGATCTCCCGCTGCGTGAGATCGCCGTAGTACGCCAGCTCGATGGCCTCGCGCTGCGGCCCGGGCAGCACCGCGAGCGCCCGCTGGACCTGGTCGCGTCGTCCGAGCGCGTCCGCCGTGTCGCGGCCGTCGCCGCCGACGGCCTCGCCCACGCTGTCCAGGGGGACGGTCGTGAGCGTGCGTACCCGCAGGTGGTCGATGGCGCGCTTGCGCGTGATGCCGAGAATCCACGCTTCCAGGCTGCGCTCCGGGTCGTAGCGGTGCCGCGAGCGCCACACCTCCGAGAAGACCACCTGCCGCAGATCCTCCACGTCCTGCGCGGGCACGAGCCTGCGCAGGTAGCCGGTGACCAGCGAGGAGCGGGATCTGAAGCACTCCTCGAGGGCGTCGTCGTCACCGCTCGCCAGCCGCGAGCCGAGCGTGCGGGCCATGGGACCCTCCTCCGGGGGCGAGAAAACTTATTCAAAACCTATTCATAGACCGGCGTGCGTACACAACACAAGCCGAAGTGGCCAAACCGGAGTCAAGACTTCACCAAGAGTCACCACGACGAGCACCCACGCCGTCCCCGTCGGAAGGGAAGCCGCCGCAAGTCAGCCGGAGGTAGGCCGTCGGCGGTCTGCCGAGGCCGGTCGGATCAGCCGAGGGACGCGCGGACCTCGGTCACGGCGGCGTGCAGGGACGACATGTGCGTGACGGAGGCGGGAAGCCGTTCGGCGTGCCAGCCGGGGCCGCCCACGAGGGTCCGGCTCGCCGGGCGGAGGACGGGGAGCGCGGCCAGCGGCGCGGGGTCGCCCGTTTCCGAGATCTGCGACCAGACGAACACCGCGACGGGGCCGAGGCGGCGCATGGCGTCGGCCAGGGCGGCGTACGGCGTGCGGGGGCCGAGGACCCGGGTCTCCAGGCCCAGCGTCGTGGTCAGCGTGGCGGCCAGCGCGTACACCGGCAGGCTGTGCTGCTCGTCCTGCGCGCAGGCCAGCAGGACGATGCGGGGATGCCCCGGACGCGGAGGCCTTCCGACGCGCCGGCTCAGCGCGCTCAGCAGCCGCTCGGAGAACAGATGCTCGATCTCGACGCCTCCACCCGTGGCCTCCTGCCGCCGGATGATCGCGCCGAAGACCGGCAGCGCCAGCCGCTCCCACATCCAGGCCGCGCCGTGCGCGCCGATCGCCGCCTCCAGGCCCTCGGCCACCGCGTCGGCGTCGAGGTGGAACGCCGCCCGGGTCAGCACCGCCGCGCTCGGCACCATGGCGGCACCAGGCATGACCCAGGCACCCGGCACGGCCGTCGCGCCCGGGCCTGCCCCGGTGTCCGGCGTGGCGGGGGTCTCCTGCTCGCGGGCCGGAGGGGGTTCCAGCAGCGTCGCCCGCACGCTCAGGGCCGCGTGGGCGGCCTCGGCCGGCGGCAGGCCCACCTTGATCAGCCGGGTCATCTCCTCGAGCCGCAGCAGGTCGACCGCGTCGTAGCGCCGGTGACCGCCCGCGCTGCGCCGGCTCGGCCCGATGCCGTAGCGCAGGTTCCAGGTGCGCAAGGTGGGCGCGGGCACGCCGAGGCGCCGGGCCACGGCTCCGATGCCGTAGCTCGGCCCGTCCTCCTGCGGCTCGTCGTTCACCACACGCGCACTCCGACCTCGCCCGCCCGATCGCGGATCTTCGCCTTACAAGCCTGCCAGGTGGCGGCCACCGGCCGGACCTTCATCGGATACTTCGGGGAATCGACCCCGGCCGGACGCAACCGCCCAGGGGTGACCGCACGAATACATCATCATGGACAGTCTGGAGACGGTGATCGTCCTGTTCAACCGGGACCTGCGGACCTGCGACCACCCGGCCCTCGCCGAGGCGTGCGGGCGTGCGCGCCATGTCGTGCCCCTGTTCGTGGTCGATCCGGCGATCCGGGCACGCCACCGCCAGGGCTTCCTGACCGAGGCGCTGAGCGGCCTGCGGTCCTCTCTGCGAGACCTCGGAGGCGACCTCGTCCTGCGACGGGGCGATCCGGTGGCCGAGGCCGTCCAGTTGGCCGGCGATGTGGGTGCGCCGGCCATCTGGACCTCGGCCGACGTCAGCGCCTACGCGCGGCGGCGCCAGGAACGGCTGTCCCGCGCGTGCGCCGAGCGGCGGCTCCAGTTCCGGCTCTTTCCCGGCGTCACCATCGTGCCTCCCGACCGGCTGAGGCCCGCCGGAGGCGACCACTACCGGGTGTTCACGCCGTACTGGCGGGCCTGGTCGAAGACGGCCCACCGGCCCGTGATCGGCCCGCCGCGGGTGGTGACGCTGCCGCCCGGCGTCGAGCCCGGCGAGCTCCCGGCCCGGCCGCGCACCCCGTACGGGTACCTGTGCGGCGGCGAGACCCTGGCACGCCGGCACCTGGACCTGTGGCTGGAGCTCTGCCTGGCCGACTACGCCGACGGGCGCGACCAGCCGGCCGAGGACCAGACCTCGATGCTGAGCCCCTACCTGCGGTTCGGCTGCGTGTCGCCCGCCGAGGTCGCCGCGCGGGCGGCCGGCTACCCCGGGGCGGAGGAGTTCGTGCGGCAGCTCTGCTGGCGCGACTTCTTCTACCAGGTCGCCCTCGCCTTCCCCGACCTGCCGCGCCGCGACTACCGGCCGCGCGAGGTCGACTGGAACGAGGACGCGCACGCCGCCGACGCGTGGCGCGCGGGCATGACCGGGGTGCCCATCGTGGACGCAGGGATGCGCCAGCTCCAGGCCGAGGGCTGGATGCACAACCGCGCCCGGATGATCGTCGGCTTCTACCTCACCAGGCGGCTGAAGATCCACTGGCGGGTGGGCGGCGAGCACTTCGCCGAGTTGCTGCTGGACGCGGACATCCCCAGCAACTGGGGCAACTGGCAGTGGGTCGCGGGCACGGGCAACGACACCCGGCCGAACCGCGTGCTCGACCCCCTGCGCCAGGCGATGAGGTTCGACCCGGACGGCGCGTACGTGCGACGGTACGTCCCCGAACTGGCATCCCTGCCCGCTTCGCTGATCCACGAGCCCTGGAAGGCCGCTCCGCGGGTCCCCGGGTACCCGGCGCCGCTGACGACCCACGACAATGGATAGATGATCATCGCATTCTCCGTGACCCCGCTCGGCGTCGGCGAGGGCGTGGCCGAGCCCGTCGCCCGCGCCGTGCGCGTGGTCCGCGACAGCGGCCTGCCGAACCGCACCGACGCCATGTTCACCACCGTCGAGGGCGAGTGGGACGAGGTGATGGACGTGGTGAAGCGCGCCGTCGAGGCCGTCGCCGAGGTCGCCCCCCGCGTGAGCCTCGTCCTCAAGGCCGACATCCGCCAGGGCGTCACCGACGCGATGACCTCCAAGGTCGAGGCCCTGGAACACCACCTCGCCGACACCGGCGACGGTGCGACGGCGGTGTCGGAGTAAATCCGTTCATCCACCGGACGTCAGGATCGCCCCCCGCGTCGGCTCTCACCAGCGACCGGTCCGTTCTCGTGGTGGAGGGAGGGCCGGTCAGTGTTTGAGGGCGACGGCGGCCCAGCCGATGTGGACGAAGCGGCAGGCGATGTGGGACGGGATGAAGCGGTCGAGGTCGACGCGCTCGAAGTCGCCGATGAAGCGGTCGATCTCCTCGGGGCCGCGCGGGAACATGGGGACGCCGCCCTGGGCCCAGATGTCCTGGAGCCGTTCGGTGTCGTCGGCGTGTTCCCGGGTCTTGCTGAGGTGGCTGATCACGAGGTAGCTGCCGGGCGCGAGAAGGTCCCGCAGCATGGCCACGTGCTCGTACGGGTCCTCGACGAGCTGCAGCGTCGCGACCATGAGCAGCCCGACCGGCCGGTTCCAGTCGACCAGCCTGGTCTGGGAGACCTTGTCGCGGATGTCCTCGGGCTTGCGGATGTCCCCGTCGATCATGGCGACGGTGGGGGTGTTGGCGAGCAGCGCGCGGCCGTGCACGCACACGAGCGGGTCGTTGTCGACGTACACCGTCCGCGTGCCGGGTGCGGCGGCGCGGGCGACCTCGTGCACGTTATCCAGGGTAGGCAGCCCGGCTCCGATGTCCACGAACTGGCGGATTCCGTACTCCGCCAGGCGCCGGACGGCGTTGCCGAGGAACTCGCGGTTGCGCTGGACGGCCTCGCGGGTCTCGGGGAACACGCGGAAGATCTGCTCGGCCGCCTCGCGGTCCGCGGCGAAGTTGTCCTTGCCGCCGAGCATGTAGTCGTAGACACGGGCCGAGTTCGGCGTTCGGACGTCGAAGGCGTCCAGGGCGGTCGTCACGCGCATCTCCTCCTCGCCTTTGCGCTGATCGTACCGGAAGGAATCCTTACGAATTAGGACGACCGGCAAACGGATCAATCCGAATTGTCGGCGTGCGTTAGGTGCGGCTTCGGGGTGGCCTCGGCGCCTGAGTACCATCTGGCCTGCGGTCCGATATCCGTATTAACCGGACCGGCCGAGGGTATGCCATCGCAGCGGAAAACGAGCGCGGGACGAGGGAGTTCTCATGGTGCACGAGCGCGCCGGCAAATCGGCGCAGGCGTCTGACCTGGTCGATGTGCCCCGTCTCGTGACGGCTTACTACGCCCTGCACCCCGATCCCGGCCGGCAGGAGGAGCGGGTGACCTTCGGCACCTCCGGCCACCGCGGGTCCTCGCTCAGGACGGCGTTCAACGAGGACCACATCGCGGCCACCAGCCAGGCCATCTGCGAGTACCGCGCGCGGCAGGGCGTGGACGGGCCGCTGTTCCTCGGCATCGACACCCACGCGCTGTCCGAGCCCGCCCGGGCGACCGCGCTGGAGGTCTTCGCCGCGAACGGCGTCACCGTGCTGATCGACTCGCGGGACGGCTACACCCCCACGCCCGCGGTGTCCCACGCGATCCTCACCTACAACCGGGGGCGCTCCTCGGGTCTGGCCGACGGCGTGGTCGTGACGCCGTCGCACAACCCGCCGGCCGACGGCGGCTACAAGTACAACCCGCCGAACGGCGGCCCCGCCGACACCGACGCCACCTCCTGGATCCAGGACCGCGCGAACACGCTGATCGCCGGGGGCCTGAAGGAGGTCCGGCGCGTTCCGTACGCGCGGGCGCTGACCGCCGAGACCACCGGGCGGTACGACTTCCTCGGCTCCTACGTCGACGACCTGCCCGCGGTGATCGACGTGGACGCCATCCGCGGCGCGTCCGTGCGCATCGGCGCCGACCCGCTGGGCGGGGCCAGCGTCGCCTACTGGGGCGAGATCGCCGAGCGGCACCGGCTCGACCTCACCGTCGTGAACCCCGAGGTCGACCCCACCTGGCGGTTCATGACGCTCGACTGGGACGGCAAGATCCGCATGGACTGCTCGTCGCCGTACGCGATGGCGTCCCTCATCGCGAACCGGTCGGCCTACCAGATCTCGACGGGCAACGACGCCGACGCCGACCGCCACGGCATCGTCACCCCGGACGGCGGGTTGATGAACCCCAACCACTACCTCGCCGTCGCCATCTCCTACCTCTGGAGCCACCGGTCCGGCTGGCCGGGCGCCGCCCGCGTCGGCAAGACCATGGTCAGCAGCAGCATGATCGACCGCGTGGTCGCCGACCTCGGCCGCGAGCTGTACGAGGTGCCGGTCGGGTTCAAGTGGTTCGTCGGCGGCCTGCTCGACGGCAGCCTCGGCTTCGGCGGCGAGGAGAGCGCCGGCGCGTCCTTCCTGCGGCGGGACGGCTCGATCTGGACCACCGACAAGGACGGCATCATCCTCGCCCTGCTGGCCTCGGAGATCGTCGCGGTGACCGGCAGGTCGCCCAGCGAGCACTACGCCGGGCTCGTCTCCCGGTTCGGCGACCCCGCGTACGCCCGCGTCGACGCGCCCGCGACCCGGGAGCAGAAGGCGGCGCTGGCGCGGCTGTCCGCCGAGGACGTGCCGGCCGGGTCGCTGGCCGGGGAGCCCATCACGAACGTGCAGACCACCGCGCCCGGCAACGGCGCCCCGCTCGGCGGGCTCAAGGTCTCGACCGAGAGCGCCTGGTTCGCCGCCCGCCCGTCCGGCACCGAGGACGTCTACAAGATCTACGCCGAGTCGTTCAAAGGACCGGACCACCTCGCCCAGGTCCAGGACGAGGCCCGCACACTGGTCGGCTCGGTGCTGGAGCGGGCCGGCGCGTAGCCTTCGATGCCCGCGAGGGCGGGTGGGTGACCCGCGCGTGGTGACGCGCCCGCCCGTTCTGGCGGGCGCGTCGGTGTGGCCGGTCTGGCGCGGTACGGGTCTCAGCGACCCGGGCGCGCGGCCGGGTTCGCTCGCGTCAGGGAAGCTTCCACTCGACCGGGGCCGCGCCCTGCTTCTGCAGCAGCTCGTTGGCCCGGCTGAACGGGCGGCTGCCGAAGAAGCCGCTGCGCGCCGACAGCGGGCTCGGGTGGGCCGACTCGACGGCGGGCACCTGGCCGAGCATCGGCTTGAGCGAGCGGGCGTCACGGCCCCACAAGATGGCGACCAGCGGGCCGCCCCGGGCGGCCAGCGCGTGGATCGCCTGCTCGGTGACCTCCTCCCACCCCTTGCCGCGGTGTGAGGCCGGCTTGCCCGGCGCGACGGTGAGCGCCCTGTTGAGCAGCAGCACGCCCTGTTCCGTCCATGGGGTCAGGTCGCCGTTGGAGGGCTGCGGGTAGCCGAGGTCGGCGGTGTACTCCTTGTAGATGTTCACCAGGCTGCCCGGCAGCGGACGGACGTCCGGCGCGACGGAGAAGCTCAGGCCGACGGCGTGACCGGGAGTGGGGTAGGGGTCCTGCCCGACGATGAGCACGCGCACCTGGTCGAACGGCTGCTGGAAAGCCCGCAGGACATTCGCGCCCGCGGGAAGATATTGCCTGCCCTCGGCGATCTCCTGCCTGAGGAAGTCGCCGAGCGCGGAGATGCGCTCGGCGACGGGCTCCAGGGCGGTTGCCCACCCGGATTCGACGACTTCGTGTAATGGACGTCCGGTCATGCCGGGATCCTAGCCGTGACGACCGACAACCGGACGCGAACTCAGTTGAGCTGGAAGTGCGCGAGCAGCAAATCCATCTTGCCGTCCACCCCGGCCACC
The DNA here is from genome assembly GCF_040683095.1 of Sphaerisporangium sp. NPDC051017. Taxonomy (NCBI): domain Bacteria; kingdom Bacillati; phylum Actinomycetota; class Actinomycetes; order Streptosporangiales; family Streptosporangiaceae; genus Sphaerisporangium; species Sphaerisporangium sp. NPDC051017. The sequence goes on along the minus strand of NZ_JBFBCI010000004.1, from coordinate 229,744 downwards.
TCGGCCTTGACCCCGGCGAGGTCGGTCTTGACTCCGGCCAGGTCGGTCTTGACTCCGGCCAGGTCGGCCTTGACCTCGTCGAGCTCGGTTTTGGTGACCATCGTGCTCTTGATCTCTCCGACCTCGGTTCGGAGATCCGTCACGTCGGCCCTGATCTCGTTCACATCGCTGCGGAGGTCGGCGAACTGCGACCGCAGGTCGGTGACACCTGCCTCGACGCCGATCATGCGCTTGCGGAGGTCGTGTACCTCGGTGATCAGGTCATCCTGCGCCGAACCGAAGTGTTCGAGCCGGTTGTAGATGCAGCGAATGAGATCGCTGTGCTCTGTGACGATCACCGAGTTTTGGTGCGTCTTCTGCGCCCACTTCGCCATGAGGGAGCGGAGGTCACTCAGCTCGTAAGCCGGGACGGTCACGGTGGGGGGAGGAAATTCATCGACCATGCGCGTAATCATACAGTCACAGGGAGTGGTCAATGCACTCCTCGGCGTGAATGCCGGGTGCCCGTCTGCCCCCGCGAGACGGGCACCCGTGCGGACTACTTGACCGAGCCCGCGAGCAGGCCCTGGACGAAGTAGCGCTGGAAGGAGAAGAAGAGCACCAGCGGGATGATCAGCGACAGGAAGGCTCCCGGCGCGAGGATGTCCACGTTGGTGCCGAACTGCCGCATCTGGGACTGCAACGCCTTGGTCATCGGCTGGGAGCCGGTGTCGGCGAACACCAGCGCGATGAGCAGGTCGTTCCACACCCACAGGAACTGGAAGATGCCGAGCGAGGCGACCGCGGGCTTGGCCAGGGGGAACACCACGGTGGCGAAGATCTTCCACTCCGCGGCGCCGTCCATGCGCGCGGCCTCCAGCAGCTCCTTGGGGATGCCGACGAAGAAGTTGCGCAACAGGAAGATGGCGAACGGCAGCCCGAAGGCCGTGTGGAACAACACCACCCCGGGGATCGAGCCGAAGATCCCGAACGCCCCGTACATCTTGGCGATCGGGATCAGCGCGATCTGGACGGGCACCACCAGCAGCGCGATGACCACCAGGAACAGCGTGTCGCGTCCGGGGAACTCGATCCAGGCGAAGGCGTACCCCGCCATGGCCGCGAAGCCGATGACCAGGATCGTCGAGGGCACCGTGATCGCCACGGTGTTCCAGAACGACGAGGTGAACCCGCTCGCCAGCAGGTTGCCGTAGTTCTCGAAGGTGAGCTGCGCGGGCTTGGTGAAGAACGTCCACCATCCGCTGGAGTTGTTGTCGGCGTCGTCGCGCAGCGAGACGACGAGCAGCCCGAGCGTGGGGACCAGCCAGAACAGGCCCAGCACGATCAGGACGACCTGGACCAGCCCGCCCCCGACCCGGTCGGCCACCCGTGACAGGACTCCGCGGCGGAGCGTGCCCGCGCCGGGGCTCGTGCGGGGCGCGGTGATCGTCGTCATGCCTGCTCCCTCCGGAACCGCCGGATGTTGATGGCCATGAACGGCAGCACGAGCACGAGCAGGAAGATCGCGAGCGCGCTGCCAAGCCCCTGGTTGCCGCCGCCGCCGAACGAGACGCGCCACATCTCCAGCGCGATCACGTTGGCCTGCGGCTGCACGGATCCGGGCGCGATGATGAAGACGAGGTCGAAGACCTTGAGCGTGTTGATGATCATCGTGACGAGGACGACCAGCAGCACCGGCGACAGCAGCGGGATCGTGATGCGGCGGAACACCTGCCACTCGGTCGCGCCGTCGATGCGCGCCGCCTCCAGGGCGTCGCGCGGGATCGCCGACAGCCCGGCCGCGATCAGCACCATCGCGAAGCCCGCCCACACCCAGATGAACGCGCCGATGATGGCCGGCGTGATCAGCGTGGGCCCGAGCCAGGTGGCGCCGGAGAACGGCTGGGCGAAGTTCTCCTGTGGCAGCCGCACCTGGTACGACCCGGCGGGCAGCCCGCTGAAGTGGAAGGTTCCGTCGGCCGCGGTCGTCGTGGTCGCCTTGACCGCGCCTCCGGCGACGGCCTCGACGGTGACGTCCGGCATGCCCTTCTCGGCGCCGTCGATCTTGTTGACGGTGCCGCCGCCGGGGGTGAAGTCGAGCCACACCGTGCCCGACAGCTCTCCGGGGGGCGCCTGCGCCTCCTTGGCCGCGGCGGCGCCCGAGGGCAGCGCCTCGGTCTTCAGGCCGACCAGCGGGATCAGCACCTGGCTCCCGGCCTGGGCGGCCTGCTTGGTGACGACCGCGCCCTTGTCCACGACGGCGGGCGCCTGGTCGTTCTCGCGGGGCCGCGCGCCCGGGTAGCCGCTGCTGGACGCGAACACGTCGTGCACCGAGGTGATGATGGCGTTGGCCACGCCGCGGTCCGGGTCCTGCTCGTAGACGAGCCGGAAGATGACGCCCGAGGCCAGCAGCGAGACGGCCATGGGCATGAAGACGACCAGCTTGAAGGCGGTCGCCCAGCGGACGCGCTCGGTGAGCACCGCGAACAGCAGGCCGAGCACGGTGACCAGGCTCGGCGCCACGACGACCCAGATGAGGTTGTTCCTGATCGTCGTGAGCGTGGCGGAGTCGCTGAAGATGGCCGCGTAGTTGTCGACGCCGACGAACGTGCCGCCGCCCGCGTCGTACAGGCTGCGGAGGAGCGAGTAGATGATCGGGTAGACCATCCACGCGCCGAGCAGGACGAACGCCGGGAGCAGGAAGAAGAGGGCCACCTTGGGGGAGGGGCCGAGGTCGCCCGACCCGGAGTACCCGGCCTTGCGAGCGGCCGGGCCGGTCGCGAGGGCGGGAAGCGCGGTGTCGCCGGTGGCGACGTCGCCCAGGGCCGGATGGGTCGCCGTGCCGGTCTGGGGGTTCTGGGGGGTCTCGTCTGGTCCGGGGGAGGCCCCGCGGGCGACGTCGCCGTCGCCGCGCGGGGTCTGCGGGCCGTCCAACCGTTCGGTCACGGCCGCCGTCCCTACTTCTTCCAGGCCTTCGCGGCGTCGGCCTCGAGCTTCTCCTGGATGCCCTTGACGTCCTGGGGGTTGCGCAGGAAGTCCTGGAGGTGCTTCCACTCGCCCTTGCCGTCGGTGCCGCCGAAGGCGCTCGGCGCCAGGTCCGACATGTCGTACCGGACGGCCTCACCCGCGGAGATGATCGTCTGCGCGAGCTGCTTGGTCAGGGCGTCCGGGTAGTTGTCGGGCGAGACGTTGCGGTTGGGGGAGAGGTAGCCGGGGCTCTTGGCCCAGACCGTGCCGCCCTCGGCGGAGGCCAGGTACTCCAGCAGCGCCATCGCGCCCTTGGAGTCCTTCATCGCGACCGCGACGTCGCCGCCGAGCACGACCGGCGGGGTGTCGCCGGCCGGGGGGAACGGCATGATCTTGGCGTCCTCGCCGACCTTGGCGCCGGACTGGACGGCCGAGACGGCGACGAAGTCGGCCTCGATCACCATGGCGGCCTTCTTCTCGCCGTACACCTGGGTGACGCACGTCGGGAAGTCGGTCTGCAGGGCGCCCGAGGAGCCGCCGACCATGAAGTCCTTCTTGGAGAAGATCTGGGCCAGCTTCTCCAGGGCCGTGGTCACCGACGGGTCGGTCCACGGGATCTCGTGCTTGGAGAGCTTGTCGTAGTTCTCCGGGCCCGCGCTCGACAGGTAGACGTTCTCGAACAGGTCCGTCAGCGTCCAACCGGAGGCGGCGCAGAGGGCGAACGGGGCCGTCCCGGAGTCGGCGAGCGACTGGGCCGTCTTGCCGATCAGGTCGTCCCACGTCGTCGCGGGCTGGGCGCCGGCGTCGTCGAACGCGGGCTGCCGGTACCAGATCAGCGACTTGTGCGCCGCCTTCACCAGCACGCCGTACACCTGGCCGCCCGCCGAGCCGAGCTCCTTCCAGTACGGGGTGTAGTTCTGGTCGATCTGCGCCTGGACCTCGGTGGACAGCGGCTTGAGCGCGTTCTGCTCCGCGTACTGCTGGACGAGGCCCGGCTGCGGCAGGATCGCGACGTCCGGCGGGTTGCCGCCCTGGATGCGCGGGCCGAGGTACGCGCCGGTGTCCTCGCCGGTCGAGGCGTAGGTGACCTTGGCACCGGTCTTCTCCTGGAAGGCGTCGAGCACCTTCTGGAAGTTCTTCTGCTCGTCGCCGGTCCACTTGGCGGCGACCTCGAGGGTGGTGCCCTCGAGCGGTTTCGCCGCCGGCGCGCTGCTGCCGCCGGCGGAGGCCGAGGGCGACGATCCGGTGTCGTTCGACTGGCCGCCACACGCGGCGGCCGCGAGCATCAGCCCGGCCACCACCGCAGTCGTCTTGACACGCATGGTGCTACCTCCTGGTGAAGCCCCCGAAATGTGCGAATGGAATATCGAGAAGGGATGAAAAGGGATGCGGGATGAGAGCGGGGGGATCGCCCCCGCCTATGGGGTGCGAATGATCTCGCCGAGTTCCTGCTTCAGGGCGGCGACGGTCTCGTCGCTCGGTTTCCTGAAGTCGAGCGCGTCGGAGACGGCACTCGACATCGCCAGGCTGACCTGGTCGTAGTTGGAGCTGGCCGGTCTCGGCCGCGCTGACATGATGCTCTCTTTGAGCACGGGCAGATATGGATAACGCTTGATCAGGGCGGGGTCGTCGTACAACTCCGACCACACCGGGGGGAAGGAGCCGTCGGTGAGCACGCTGCGCTCGTTCTCCAGCCCCGTGAAGTAGCGGATGAACTCCAGCGCCGACTTCTGGTGCTTGGAGTACGCGCTGATGGCGAGGTTGTTGCCGCCGAGCGAGCTGGACCCGGGCCCGTGCAGGCCGGGCAGCCGCGTGACCGCGAACTTCCCCGCGAGGGCGGACCGCGTGGCCGGGCCGTAGGCGTGCGGCCAGTTGCGGGCGAACAGCAGCTTGCCCTCCTGGAACGCCAGGCGGGACTCCTCTTCCTTGTAGGTCAGGGCCTCCTGAGGGATCCACCCCTCGCGCAGGCCGTTCACCAGGAAGTTCAGCCCGGTCGTGGCCGTGCCGAGGTCCATGGTCACCCTGGTGCCGTCCGGGCTGAGGATCTGGCCGCCCGCCGACTGCACGGCCTCGGCGAAGTTGACGGTCAGGCCCTCGTACGGCAGGAACTGGCCGGCGTAGCCGTCGAGCTTGTACTTCTTGCCGAGGCGCGTGGCCTGGTCGCGGAGCTCGGCCCAGGTCTTGGGCGGCTTGAGGCGCTCGCGGTCCAGGATGTCCTTGCGGTAGTAGAGCAGCCCCGCGTTGCTGGTGTAGGGCACCGCGTAGAGCTTGCCGTTGTACGTGGCCGTGTCGACGACCGGGGGGAGGAATCGGTCCAGCTTGAACAGGCCGCCGTCGAGCGGGACGATCCAGCCGGCGTCGGCGAACTCCGCGGTCAAGACGACGTCCAGGCCGAGCACGTCGTAGCGGTCGCTCCTGGCCTGCAGGTTGGCCACCATCTGCGCACGCTGCTCGTCGGCGGCCTCCGGGAGCTCCAGCAGCGTGACCGGTTCCTTGGGGTGGGCGCGATTCCACTTGTCGATCAGGGGCTGCAGGTAGGCGGTGGTGTCCCGCCCGGTGGCGAAGGTCATGGGGCCCGTGCCGTCCGCGCTTCCGGCCTGGCCTCCCTCGCGCTCTCCCAGCCCCGCGCAGCCGCCGAGCAGCAGTGCCGCCAGCAGCAGGGGGGCGAGGGGCCGCACGTGTCCTCCGGGTTTTGTTTGGGTTACATGCGTGTTATGTAGATGCATGCATGTTATGCATAGCGGTAAGGTGACCGTCAACGGATAACCCCGTAACGCTCAGGTAACGTGAAGCCCGAGGAGGTAGGGCGTGCGGCTCTCGCTGCTGGCGCTCCTGGCGAAGGAACCTGCCCACGGGTACGAACTGAAACAGGCGCTCGAGCAGATATTCGGCAGCGCCTATCCCTCGCCAAACATCGGGCAGATCTACGTCACGCTCGGCCGCCTGGAGAAGGACGGCCTGGTGCGCGGCGTCGACGTCGAGCAGTCCAACCGCCCGAACAAGAAGGTCTACTACTGCACGGCCGCCGGACGCGAGGCCCTCGACGAGTGGGCAGAGTCGCCGTCCGAGGGCCCGCGGGTCAGGGACGAGTTCTTCATGAAGCTCGTGCTGGCCCCCATGACGGGAATCGCGGACCGCATGGCGCTGATCAACAGGCAGCGCCGTCATTACCTCGCTATCATGCGCGATCTGGTAGAAGTCGCCGAGCAGACCGACCAGGACAACCGCGCGGCGCATCTGCTGATCGAAGGCGCCATGCTCCACCTTCAGGCGGACCTCGACTGGCTGGAACGCTGCCAGGAAGAGCTGGCCTGATGCGGTAGAAAAGTATGAAAAGTGGTGATCGAGCCCCGTGAGCCTCGCCAATGAGCCCGGCACGACGAGCGCTGCCGTTCAGGCTGTCAACCTGGTGAAGGTCTACCAGACCGGAGGGCTGCCGGTGCACGCCGTGCGCGGCGTCGACCTGCGGGTGGACCGGGGCGAGTTCGTCGCCATCATGGGGCCGTCCGGGTCCGGCAAGTCCACGCTCGTCCACATGCTCGGCGGGCTCGACAGCCGCACCAGCGGTGAGATCTGGGTGGACGGCAAGCGGGCCGACACCCTCAACGAGAGCGGCTGGGCCATCCTGCGCCGCCAGAAGATCGGCTTCGTCTTCCAGTTCTTCAACCTGGTCGCCAACATGACGGTCGCCGACAACGTCGAACTGCCCGCCCTGCTCGGCGGCTCGTCCCCCCGGCACGCCCGCGAGCGCCGCGAGTACCTCCTGGGCGAGCTCGGCCTCGTCGACAAGGCCGACGCCTCCCCGGCCCAGCTCTCCGGCGGCGAGCAGCAGCGGGTGGCGCTGGCCCGCGCGCTCGCCAACCAGCCCCAGGTCCTGCTCGCGGACGAGCCCACGGGCAACCTCGACAGCCGCAACACCAAGGACGTGCTCCGCCTGCTCGGCCAGGTTCACCGGCAGGGCCAGACGATCGTCATGGTCACCCACGACGCCCGCGTCGCCGGCCTCGCCGACCGCGTGGTCACCCTCCTAGACGGCATGATCGTCGACGACGGCGCCATCGCCCCGCCCCGCCGCCGCACCAAACCCGGCGCCGGCGACGTCGTGGAACTACGCGGATGAGTGTGTGAGGGCGCGCCGGTGCTCTGGAGGAGGAGGGAGGAAGGGTGAGGAACGAGCCCTTCCGAGTGACGACGGAAGAGCGCCGGCTCAAGGCGCCGTCACACCGCGCGAACGGAGAGAGCGCAATAGGCAGGGTGAGCGCCATTAACACGGCGGAGAGACGCTGGATCAAGGCCGATCTGCTGGCGCGGCGCGGCCAGGCGGTGCTGACCGTCCTGGCGGTCGCGGGCATCGTCGGGGCGCTGATCACCGCAGCCACCCTGCTGGAGGACGGCACCAACCCCTGGCGCGGGCTGTTCACCCGGGGCAACGGCGCCCACGTCTGGATCCACACCAAGGACGCCCCCGACCCCGCGACGCTGAAGGCCCTGGACGGCGTGACCGACGTCGCGGGTCCGTACCGCAGCGCCCCCGCCACCCTTGTACAGGACGGCAAGAAGACCCCGGTGGCGCTCCAGGAGATGCCCGCCGCGCTCCCCGCCGTAGGACGCCCCATCGTCCGCGAGGGCGGCTGGCTGGACCCGGACGTTCCGGCGGGCGTCGTCGTCGAGCGCTCGTTCGCCAAGGCCCTGGGCCTGCGCCCCGGCGCCTCCTTCCCCGCCATCGGCCTGAACGGCGCCGACCACGCCCTGACCGTCGTCGGCCTCGCCGAGAGCGGCGACCAGGGCTTCTACCCCGAGTGGACCCCCGGCCTGGCCTGGACGCTGTCGACCACCCTCCGGCAGGTCGAGCCCGCCCTCGGCCGCAGCGAAGCCGTCACCGGACTGCGGCTGGCCGACCCGGACGCCACCTCGCTCATCGTCCAGCGGACCATCACCGCCCTGGCGGGGCAGGTGCAGCGGGCGACCACCTGGCGCGAGGTCCAGGCGTCGATGGAACTCGACAACCGGCTCCTCGGCGTGATGCTCGCCCTGTTCGGCGTGGCCGGGCTGGTGGCGGCGGCGCTGGCCATCGCCAACGCCGTGGGCGGCCGCGTGCTCGCCCAGCAGCGCGACATCGCGACGCTGAAGTCCCTCGGCTTCACCCGCCGCCAGGTCGTCCGCATGCTGGTCATCGAGCACGGCTCGCTGGGGCTCGCGGGCATCGCGCTCGGCGTGCTGTGCGGCCGGCTGATCACGGCGTACACGCTCGCCGAGACGGTCGTCGTCCCGCTTTCCTCGGCTCCGCTGGTGGCGATCACCTTCGGCGCGGTCCTGATGGTGCTGGTGGCCGTCTGGCTGCCCGCCTGGAGCGGCGGACGCACCCCGCCGATCCCCGCCGCGCCGTCCGCGCCCCCGCGCGGCCACCTGTCGCGCATGGCCCGCGTCGCCCTGCTCGTACGGCTGCCGCCCGCGCTGGTGCTCGGCGCCCGGGACGCCTTCACCCGCAGGCTCCCGGCCCTGCTGACGACGTTCGGCCTGGCGATCCCCATGATGATGATCACCATCGGCCTGGGCTGCTGGGCCACGCTGGACGCGTTCCGCAGCCATCCCGAGCAGGTCGGCCAGGCCGCCGCGCTGACCGTGCGTCCCGGCAACCTCACCTCCGACGCGGCCAACCGGCTCGTGCTCGGCAACCCCGACGTCGTCGCGTCCTACCCCGGCACGGAGGTCGACACCGTCGTCCCCGGTCAGACGCGCACGGTCCGCACGCGGGCGCTCGGCACCGTCGCCGACCCCTACCCGTTCTCGGTCGTCGAGGGCCGCATGTTCCGCGAGCGGGGGGAGGCCGTGGCGGGGCAGGGCCTGCTCGACCTGCTGAACGTGCGCATCGGCGACCGCACGCGCCTGACCATCGGCGGCACCCCGCTGATCGTCCAGATCGTCGGACGGGTGCTGGAGCCGGAACAGGACGGAGAGGTGCTGTCGGTCGCGCTGGACAGCCTGGCCCCCAAGGACGCGCTGCCGCCGCAGTTCTTCGGCGTGGTGCTCCGACAGGGGGCCGACCCGGCGGTCGTCCATGCCCGCCTGCAGTCCCAGGGGCTGGAGGTCACGCAGGCCGTCAACCTCGCCGACCGGCTGTCGGTCATCCGCGTGATCATCGTCCTGCTGGTGGTCGTGCTGGCGCTGCTGGGCCTCGCGACCATGCTCACGGCCAGCGCGCTCGGGCTGCGCGACCACGCCCTCGACCTGGCCGTGCTCAAGGCCATGGGCCTCACGCCGCGCCAGGTCATGGCGACTCTGGTCACCGGCACCGGGCTGCTCGTGGTGCTCGGTGTCGGCGCGGGGGCGCTGGCCGGGGCGGCGGTCTCGTCCGGGCTGATCGACCTGCAGGGCGCGGCCAGCGGCATCGGCGCGGGCATCGGCCGCGCGCCTGGGGCGGCGACGCTGCTCGTCGCGGTCCTCGCGGCGGTCGGGGCGGCGCTGCTGGTCGCGCTGATCCCCGCCCGCAAGGCCGCCCGCGCCCGCGTCCCGGTGACCCCCCGCTAGAGGTCACCGGGATCTTCCGGGCGTAGTACGACCGGCTCAGCGCTCGCTCAGGAGAACCAGCTCAGCGCTCGGTCAGGGAGAACCAGTAGAACCCGTGGCCCGGCAGGGTCAGCAGGTACGGCAGCTCGCCGATCGCCGGGAAGGCCACGTCACCCCGGCACTCCACCGGCGTGAGGCCGGCGAACCGCCGCAGATCCAGCTCCACCGGCTGCGGGTGCCGGGAGAGGTTGTTGACGCACAGCATGCGGTCCTCGCCCTCCTCCCGGACGAACGCCAGCACGGCGTAGTTCGGCGACCACAGCTCGGTGTACGCGCCGGTGCCGAACACCGGGTGGGCGCGCCGCACCTCCAGCATCGTGCGGGTGAAGTGCAGCAGCGACGAGCTGTTCTTCTGCTGCGCCTCGACGTTGACGGCCTGGTATCCGTAGATCGGGTCCATGATGGCCGGCAGGTACAGACGGCCGGGGTCGCCGCCGGAGAAGCCCGCGTTGCGGTCCGGGCTCCACTGCATCGGCGTGCGGACCGAGTCACGGTCCTCCAGCCAGATGTTGTCGCCCATGCCGATCTCGTCGCCGTAGTACATGACCGGCGACCCCGGCATGGACAGCAGCAGCGCCGTGAACAGCTCGATCTGGTCGCGGTCGTTGTCCAGCAGCGGGGCCAGCCTGCGCCGGATGCCGAGGTAGGCCCGCATGCGCGGGTCCTTGGCGTACTCGGCGTGCATGTAGTCCCGCTCTTCCTCGGTGACCGTCTCGAGCGTCAGCTCGTCGTGGTTGCGCAGGAAGATGCCCCACTGCGCCGTGTCCGGGATCTTCGGCGTGCGGGACATGATCTCGGAGATCGGCTCGCGCGACTCCCGCCGCACGGCCATGAAGATGCGCGGCATCAGCGGGAAGTGGAACGCCATGTGGCACTCGTCCCCGCCCCTCGTCGGGTCGCCGAAGTACGCGACCACGTCCTCGGGCCAGCCGTTCGCCTCGGCGAGCAGCACCCGGTCCGGGTACAGGCGGTCGACCTCGGTCCTGACGCGCTTCAGATAGGCGTGGGTCTCGGGCAGCCCGGAACAGTCGGTGCCCTCACGCTCGAACAGGTACGGCACCGCGTCCAGGCGGAAGCCGTCGATGCCGAGGTCGAGCCAGAACCTCAGCACCTCCAGCATGGCGTCCTGCACGGCCGGGTTCTCGTAGTTCAGGTCCGGCTGGTGGTGGAAGAACCTGTGCCAGTAGTACTGCCCGCGCACCGGGTCATAGGTCCAGTTCGACTCCTCGGCGCCGACGAAGATGATCGGCGCGTCGGGGTAGCGGGTCGGGTCGTCGGACCACACGTAGAAGTCGCCGTACGGGCCCGTGGGGTCGTGCCGGGAGGCCTGGAACCACGGGTGCCGGTCGCTGGTGTGGTTCATCACCAGGTCGGTGATGATGCGCAGGCCCCGCTTGTGCGCCTGCTCGATCAGCTCCATGAAGTCGGCCAGGTTGCCGAACTCCTGGAGGATCTTCGTATAGTCGGCGATGTCGTACCCGCCGTCGCGCAGCGGCGACTCGTACAGGGGAAGCAGCCACAAGCAGTCGACGCCCAGCCACTGCAGGTAGTCGAGCTTCTCGATCAGACCGCGCAGGTCGCCGGTGCCATCGCCGTTGGAGTCACGGAAGCCCCGGACCAGCACCTCGTAGAAGACGGCTCGCTTGTACCACTGGGGGTCGGACGAGACGAAGTCCTCGGGAACCGATTCCGGACATGATTCCGGGCATGGTGAAGCGCTCATATGGTTCGCTCGCATTGGGAGAGTAGGGCATGCAAACGGAGGGGAACGCGCCTATGGAGCCGTCATCCCTGCGGCTACCGCCCGACGCCGTCACCGAAGGGGTAATGCGGTGCGCGGCGGCGTGTTTCAGCGCTGTTTCGCGGAAGACTAGCAGGCCATTAGGGCCATCCGGAGACGATCAGCGCTCGTCTCCCCGACGCCAACCGCGTAATCGCCCGCAGTCCGGGCTTTGCTCACGTAAAGGCGTGAACACGCACGGTGCCGAGCGCTGGTGGAGGGAACGTTTCACGACGCGGCCTCCCACGGAGGTGTGAGGTCCCCGAGCACGTCCTCGTAGTCGGTCAGCCAGGAACCGAAAAGCACCAGGCTGCGCAACCAGAACCGCGAGTTCCACGACCCGAACGCCGTCAGCCCGTCCGGCCCCTGGGAGATCGCCTCCAGCATCGGGGCGGACATCAGGCTCGGCACGGCCGCGGCGACCTTGCGCAGCATCCGGTGGTTCCACTCCCGGGCCGCCGGGCCCGCCGAGCGCAGCGGCACCCGGCGGTGCGGCAACGCGCCGTTCGTGGACGGCAGCGACGCCACCTTCGGGTTCGCCGCCCACAGGATCTCCCGGTAGAACCGGCCGCCCTCCTTGCGCTCCACCGGCACCGACAGCGCCGCGTCGAAGAACTCCGGGTGCAGGAACGGGAAGACCGGCGTGACCTCGGGGCCGACCAGGTTCACGGGGGAGCGGGCGATGCCCCGGGCCGTCCGGGTGTGCAGCACGCTCAGCGGGAGCTCCGACCTGTGACCGCGCAGCATCGACGTGGCCTGCGCGAATGCCGACCCCACCCGGTCCTCGACGAAGGCGAGCGCTTTCTCCGAGAGCATCGGCATGTGCGGCTCGCCCGTGGACAGCGCGGCCAGCAGGGCGGTCTGGCGGTCGGCGGAGGTCCCCGCGCCCACGGCGTCCGCGGTGATCAGGAAGTTCTTCATCAGCGGCCCGCCCGCCAGGCCGTCCACGACCGGACGGCCCGCGGCGTGCACCTCGCGTGCGAACGGCGAGTACCAGGCATGGTGGCTGGTCAGGTACTCCAGCCTGCGCGCCGCCCACCGCGCCTCGTCGGGGAAGGCCGCCGCGTCCTGCGGGACGATCCGGTGCGGGATCTCCAGCACGCGGGTCACCATGCGGGCGAAGTCGATGTCGTTGTCCAGGCCGTCGTCCGGGCTGGTCGTCCACGATTCGACGTCGATCCGGCGGACCTTGGCGACCGACGCCAGCAGTCGCGAGTCGTACCCGCCGCTCACCGGTACCAGCAGCGGCCGGTCGTCGTACGGCTTCAGCGCCTCGTGCAGCAGCGCCACGATGTCCCCGGCCGTGACGCCGCGGTCGAACGGCTCCTCACGCACCCAGCGCGGCGTCCGCCTCTCCACGATGATCTTCCGCGCGGTCCGGGACCAGACGAGCGCCGTCGAGCCCGGCAGCCTCCTGACCTGCTTGTACGGCGTGGCCTCCAGCAGGGGGTAGGTCAGCTTGAGGATCGCCGCCCACGCGTCCCAGTCCACTTCGTACGGCCTGCGCGCCAGCGCCAGCAGCGGCTCGATGTTCCCCGCGAAGTAGACCGCGTCCCCCTCGGCGAGGTAGTACACATCGATCAACCCGAACGCCCCGGTGTGCAGCGTGACGGCGTGGGCCTCGTCGATCAGCCCCGGAGCCTCGTAGGTCTCCGCCACCGCGAGCCAGGGGAGGGGCCTGTCCGGTCTCCGCTCGGCCCAGGCGAACCGCGTGGTGCCGTTCGCCGAATCGGGCGCGCTCGCGGTCCGGTCAGGGGCGGGGGCGCTCGCGTACGGGACGAGGCTCGGAGCATCGGCCGTCAGCGTGGAGGTGCTCGCGTACGGGACGAGGGGCGCGGAGCTGAACAGGGCCGCGCCGGGGGACCGGTGGACCTCGCGCACCGACGGGCCCGCCTGCGCCAGCACCGCCAGCCGTGCCGGGTCGTAGCCTCCGATCGCGCCGCACACGTACGGCCGCGCCTGGTACTCCGGCCACTTCCCCTTGCGCACCGGCCTTCTCCCCTCAGCGCCCAGTTGAGTACGTGCCGAGTGTACGGATTCCTCCACCTCCAAGACGGCCCACAAGGCAAGCCGCTGGTCGGAGGAAATGGTCCTCGCTCCGCACGGGTCTGTGTCGATCCGGGCGCCTCCGCCGCCGTGTGGCGGGTCGAGGTCGTGGGAGTTCGTCTTTCGTGCGACGAGCGGTCGCAACGCTCCCGGCCACGGTTCATGGGGTATGACTGTTGCGGCAAGTCCTCTATCTGCGGGTCTGTGGGGTACCACTGCGGCGGTCAGTCTTCCGTGGTCGATGTGCTCCCCGAACATGGCACCCCCTCCTTCGGCCGTTCTGGTGTTTGGTCAGGTGGACGGCTCGATTCCCCCTGGTTGACGTTTCTCTGCTTCTTTCGGGTTCGAGGTGGTGGGGTGGGATCTGCGAGTATTCTGCCTCGACGGCTTTCGGGGACACGGTGATGGCATGAGCGAAGAGTTGGAGAGCACCCGGCGGGCCCTTGAGGCCGCCGTGGCGGCCGCGTCCGGTGCCGCCGAGCTCACCCGGCTGCTGGCCGACTACCAGGAACGGCTGGCGGCGGCGGCCGTCTCGGAGGCCGAGGCGTTCACCCGGCTGAAGGAGACCGAGGCCCGGCTCAAGTCGGCCGAGCGGCAGGCGACACAGCTCGCCAAGAACCTCGCCGAGCAGAAGTACCAGACCGAGGTCGCCCTGTGGCGCCTGGAGTCGGTGCAGGAAAGCCGATGGTCCAAGCTCGGCGACGCCATCCACACCAAGAAGCCCGGCGAGGTCGCCCGCACCCTCCGGGCCCCGATCAGCAAGCGCCCGGCGCCCAAGCGCGCCGACTTCGCCCCCGCCCCGCTCGACCCGCCCCCGGCCGTCGCGCCCGTCGCCCCCAACACCGCCGGTCCCGCCGTCTCCACCGCGATGGACGAGCACTTCGTCGTGCCTAAGGGCCCGCTGACCAGGCCGTACCTCACCGTCGCCGCCATCGTCGACCGGCGCTCGGAGGCGCTGTTCCGCTACGAGTGGCGTCAGGTGACCAACTTCGGCCCGGACAACTGGCAGGCGATGCTCGACCAGCACCGCCCGCACCTGCTGTTCGTGGAGTCCGTCCAGGCCGGTCCCCTCCAGGGCAACGGCGGACGCTGGCTCGAGGAACTGGCCGGGCGTACGCGAGGGCTGCGCGACCTGATCGAGGAATGCGGACGGCGCGGCATCCGCACGGTCTTCTGGCACTCCGGCGGCCCGGTGTCGGTCAGTGTCCCAGTGGCGTCGTACTTCGACCACGTCCTCGCGACGTCCGAGGCCCGCGCCCGCGAGTGGCGCGCCGCGCTGCGCCACGACCGCGTCACCGTCCTCCCGATAGCCACCCAACCCCGCGTCCACAACCAGATCCCCGCAGCCGAAGGCCGCAAGGAAGTAGCCCTCCTAGGCACCGCAGTCCAAGGCGCACTCCCTGCCGACTTCCCCAAGCCCTACCTCCCCACCCCCACAACGGGAGCCGCCACTCTGAGCACGGGAGCCGCTGCGCCGACCGCGGGAGCCGCCCCGACTCCGGGTGCCGTCCCCCAGAGCGCGGGAGCCACCCCGACCGCGGGAACTGCCACCCCGAGCACCACCGCTCCTCGTCCGGGGGTGCGAGAGGGTGCCGATGAGGGCGGTCCGGCGTACGGAGGAGTCGCTTCTGGTACGGCCGGTGGGGTCGGCCGCGCGGATTCCTCAGCCGTGCCCGGCACGGGTGCTCCTCGTCCAGGGGGGCGAGAAAGTGCCGATGAGGGCGGTCCGCGACCCGGTGCGGCGTACGGAGGAGTCGCTTCTGGTAGCACCGGTGGGGTCGGCCGCACGGGTTCCTCAGCCATGCCCGGCACGGGTACTCCTCGTCCCGGGATGCGAGAAAGTGCCGATGAGGGCGGTCCGCGACCCGGTGCGGCGTACGGAGGAGACGTGCTCCTCGCCGCGCCGTGGGGGCCGTTGATCACTCCGAAGGCCACGTACGACGATCTGCTGACGGCCTACAGGTCGGCCGCGCTCGTGCTCGCCGGGCCGGACGCCGACGCGCGGACCATCGAAGAGCTGTCTGCCTGCGGCACCTCCATCATGCAGCTCACCGCCCCCATCGCGACCGACGAAGACTCGCTACGCCGCGCCCTCACCTCCGTCCAGGAGTACCTGGCCGCAGAGGACCAGTCCGCGGCCGAAGCCCACTTGGCCTGGCGCGCCACGATCTCGGTCACCCCGCTGCTCGACCCGATCATCGCCACCGCGGGCCTGCCGTCGATCCGGAACGCCGTCTCGATCACCGCCATCACGGCCGTCTCGGACCCCACCGAGCTCGACCACGTACTCGCCCAGCTCCACCGCCAGGCCCACGCTCCCGGCCAGCTCGTCATCGTGGCCGAAGGCCTGGACGCCGCCACCGTCGAGAAGTCCGCGCGAGCCGTCCACAGAGGTGACGTGATCGTCCGGGAGACCGGCGCGCCCGCCACGAGGGGAGCGGCCCTCGACCGCGCCCTGAGGCTCGCCGACGGCGACCTGGTGGCCGTCCTGGACCCCCGTGACCTCTACGGCGAGCACTATCTGGCCGACCTCGTCCGCTACTTCGCCGCCGTGGACGCCGAGATCATCGGCAAGTCGTCCTACTACGCCCACATCCCTGGCACCGGCGCCACCCTGCTCCGCGGCCCCGGCACCGAGCACCGCTTCCTCCCCGAGCTCGCCGGCGCCACTCTCCTGGCCCGCCGCCCCACCCTGACCGACCTCGGCATAGCCGACGTCTCCGACGAGTGGGACGAAACCCTGATGCGCCAATGCCGCACCGACGGCATCCGCGTCTACTCCGCCGACCGCTACTCCTACGTCCGCGTCCCCCCGGCCGCGAACGAACGCCTCCTGTCCTCATCCCACCTCCAGGGCTACACCCCGGCCGAACCTTTGGCCATGATCTGACCTGGGCTCTGCCCGGAGGAACCCGTCTTGCTGGCGGGCGATGACGTGGAGGTTGTGGACGACCGCGGGGCGTCGTAGGTCGAACAGGTTCTTGCGGGTGCCGCGGTAGCGGGCGCGGCGGCCTTGCCAGCCGTCAGGCCTTGCAGTAGATCTCCAAGCCGGCAGGACGCTCGCGGACCAGGGCGGAGGCCAGGTAGGCCCGGTCGATGTGCAGTTCGGTGAGCGTGGCATGCTGGGCGGCCAGATCGGCGGCGATCTGATCGGTGACGGTGGCTTCGGGCACCGACGGGACCATCCGGGTTCGGCCCTTCGCTGCGGCGGGATAGCCGCGAAATTTCTCCGCCCTGGCACGAAATGATGGCCTGACTCCCTACATAGGCACAGATGTCCGTACATCAAGGCTATGAAGGAGGCGGCCATGGGGATGCCGAGGAGACCGGGCGCGGGACCAGTCCGTGCGTAGTGAGCCGGCCAGGTTCGAGTCCTTCTACCGGGAGGCGTATGGCCAGATCACGGCGTACGCGGCCCGCCGCTGCCACTCGCCGCAGGATGCGGCGGACGTCGTGGCGGAAACCTTTGCCATCGCCTGGCGGCGGATGGGCGAAGTGCCGGATGGAGAGCAGGCCACACTGTGGCTGTACGGCGTGGCGCGCAAGGTGCTGGCCAACCACTATCGGGTCGAGGTGCGCCGCCAGGCCCTCAGTGTGGAGCTCGACGCCGAAATGGCCGACCTGTACCAGGCCGCGCCCGACAGCGGGGTCGAGCTGACGGCGATCGCGCAGATCTTCCGGGCCTTACCGGACACCGATCGGGAGCTGTTGTCCCTGGTCGCCTGGGAGGGACTGGACCGACAGCAGATCGCCACCGTGCTCGGCATGTCGCGCAACGCCGTACGCATCAGACTCCACCGCGCCCGCAGGCGCTTCGCCCGCGCGCTCGCCGAGGCGGACGTGCACTTCACATCTGAAAGCCGGTTGGCCCCCGCGGAGGGACATCTGTGATGAAGAACACCGACGACATCGACGAGATCACACGTGCGCTGGCCCGGGTGGAACCGGGCAAGCCGGGAGGGCACGCCTCCGATGTGGGGGCGCGGAAGCTGCTGGCCTCAATCGCCGCCGAGCAGCCCGGCCCATCCCCCGTCCGCCCCCGCCGGCCCCCTGCCCAGCGGCTGGCCCTGGGACTGGCGGGCGCGGGGCTGCTCGCCGTGGGCATCGCGGTGGGGCCGAGCCTGCTGAAGGAGAGCGGCACCCCCTCCTACGCGGTCACCAAGGAACCCGACGGTGTCGTGTACGTCCAGGTCCGGGATTTCCGCGACAAGGCGGGACTGGCGAAGCGGTTGAAGGAGCTCAACGTCCCGGCCATCGTCGACTACGCGCCCCCGGGCCAGTGGTGCAAGGAACCGCGCGGAACCTGGGTGCAGGACATCCCCCGCGGCCTGTACTCCGTGCCGGAGAACATCCCCGGGGAGGAACACAGCCAGGGCTGGCAGATGCGGATCGACACCAAGCTCTTCAAGCCCGGCCAGACGTTCGTCTGGACGATCAGCGACCACAGCACCAGCACGATCCTGATGAGTGGGCCGGTCGCCCCGTGCGTTCTCGTGCCCGACAAGTCACACGAAGCGAAGGTGGGCAAGTCCGACTACCGGACGGCGACCTCGAAGGGCGGCTCGCTCGCCGATTTCCGGGTGGACGAGAAGACTGTCGGGGAGGTCCTGCCCGAGCTCAAGAGGCGCGGGCTGAAGGTCACGTATCTGATCATGGAGGTTGCGCCGGACAACCCGGGCGGCTACGTCGAGCTCCGCACGCAGACCAAGCCCGTCGGCGACGACTGGATCGTCTGGGAGGCGGAGGAGTCAATCCGCGAACCGGGGCTGATCCGCCTGCTAGTCACCGACAAGCGCTTCGACAGGAACCCTGTCTATGGTGGTCCACGCGACGATGTCATCAAGGAATAGTCCTGCCTGGGCAGCCATGCCATATTCCGGCCCTCGGTACTGGTGAGGTCGGGTATTCAACTGTCGCGGGTTCTCGATGCTGAGGGGCGCGGTTGTGACTGACCGTGATCTCCAGGGGCAGATCGGTCTCATGCGCCGCTGGAGTACTCAGGACCTGTGGGTGCGGATCTGGAGTGGGTGGTCGGAGGTCAGCCGGTCCATCGCAGTGCAGACAGCAGGAGCGGCTGGTGCCGGTGGATGAGTTCGCGATCAGCTGTGGCCCAGGCGACGGCTGTTTTCGCGTGGCGGCGGCGAGCGGGCCAAGACCGCCACGTCCGCTACCGCGGCACCCGCAAGAACCTGTTCGACCTGCGCCGGACCGCCGTGGTCCACAACCTCCACGTAATAGCCCAACGGCCGGCCGAGCACCAGCTGGCCGCCTGACGACTACTTGACCGGCGCTCTAGCCGACTACTCACTGGGCGAACTGTGGGAAAAGAACCTACTCGGCGGCAGACCCCAGGCCCGAGTCAGGATGGAAGACGTCGGCACGTCCTGCGCCGGTCCTTGCTGAGGACGCTGCGTCGCGAGCGCGTCTTCGGCGGCAACGTGGAGACCTGGACCGGATGGCTCAGCGGCGAGCACCCGGCCTGGTGGGCGTGGTCGCAGCACGCCGCCCGCCGCGCGGAAATCGCACGACGGGCCCACGACACCCGCTTCGCGCACTTACACGTCGTCCGTTTCGCCACGCCGCGAGAGGCCGGCGACTGGCTGAGTGCCCTGCGCCCCGACGTTTCTCAATAGCCACTTGGCCCAGACGGTCTTGCCCGGTCCCTCCGCGAGTGGGATGACCCCGAATTCGTCGGCCAGCGCCGCGACGATCGTCAGGCCGCGGCCGTGTACCGCTTCGAGCCCCAGGTCGAGTTGGCGCGGCCGTCCGGTTCCGTGGTCGGTCACCCGCACGCACAGGTCGATGCCTGTGGCCCACAGGGAAAGCCGGATCGGGGGAGCGCCGTGCGAAACCGCATTACTCAGCAGTTCACCTGCGGCGAGGAGAACATCGTCGATGAGATCGCGAAGGCCCCAGCCCGCGAGCGTCTCTTTGATCGTGTCCCTGGCCCGCCCTACTGCGGCCGGGTCATGCGGAATGTCCCAGCAAGCCGTACGAAGTCCGTCCGGCGTCGTCGTCATTGATGCTCCTCCGACGGGGGGTGAAATTCGTAGGGGCGTGTCGCGAGAGGGTGTGGATGGGCCGGGCGGTGGCATCATCGACTCCGCTTCACGCATAAGGCCGCGTAGTTCCTCGATCGTGCGAGCCTTCGCGGTAAGGGGAACCGGCGTCGCCCACCTGGCCACGGCGTAGAAACGACGACTCCCGACCCCGTACCAGACGGCCCAGCCCGGTTCGAGCCGGTCCATCTGATCCGCGCTGGCGCGCTTCGCGATATCCCAGTTCTTCGGTGCGACGTGGCTCGGCGTGGTTCCGTGCCGATGGCGCCCCTTCACGGCGATACGTGACTCGGTCGGTTCCGGTCTCTGATCGCGCGGTGTCATCGTCGGCGCCCTTCGTACGGTCGCATGGTCGTTCACCAGCAACTTGCGATGATCCGCCGACCCATCATGGTTACCAGCGGTAGTGTCAGCATGACGCTACGCTGTCGTGCGTCGCAAGTGGTTCCGCAATTTGCGCGCCGCTAGCCCGCTATGTCGTAACCATCCGGCTTTGTCCGCGAACAGTCCCCTCACAGGAGCCACGATGAAACAACCCGGAAGCCCGACCGTTCGCAGGCGGCGGCTCGCGTCCGACCTCCGGCGTATGCGCGAAAAGGCCGAGCTGACGATGGAACAGGTCGCGGAAAGGCTCGGCTGGTCGATCACCAAGGTGTCGCGAATCGAGACGTCGAAGGTCGGGGTCACCGTCAAGGACGTCGGACTTCTTCTCGACCTGTTCGAGCTGACGCCCTCCAGGCGCGCCGAGATCCTCACGCTGGCACGTGATGCGCAGAAGAAAGGCTGGTGGGAAGGCTATGGCGACCTGCCCACCGAATACGCCACCTATATCGGCTTGGAGGCGGCGACCACCTCGATACGAAGCTTCGCGCCCGAGATCGTGCCGGGTCTCCTCCAGACCGAGGACTACGCGCGCGCCGTCATCCGCGCCGCACTGATCACCTCGCCACCGGGCGAGATCGAACGCCGAGTAGAGGTCCGAGTGGCGCGGCAGGCGCGGCTTTCTCAGCAGGATCCGCTACGCCTGTGGAGCGTCCTAGACGAAGCGACGCTGCGCCGCCTCGTCGGGGGCCCCGACGTGATGCGCGCGCAACTCCGGCATCTGGCCGACCTCACCGAGACGCCCAACATCACCCTCCAAGTATTGCCATTCGCCGTGGGAGCGCACGCCGCCACCAGTGGAGCCTTCTCGATCTTCGAGTTTCCCGAGCAGGCGGATGCCGATGTCGTATTTCTCGAGAACCTGACCGGCAGCCTTTATGTGGAGAAGGAGACGGATGTGTATCGGTATACGCTGGCCTTTGACCATCTCCGTGCCAAGGCCCGGGATCCTGACGAGTCTCGTCGCTTCATCACGGAGATGATCGGTCTGACAGCCGAATCCTAGGGAGGAGGCGCGGGATGTCCGCGCTGGATCTGCCGCACGCCGTATGGCGGAAAAGCTCTCGTAGCGGAAACGGTCAAGACTGCGTTGAGGTGGCGGAAATGAGGGGCGGCGTTCGCGTCGTGCGGGACAGCAAGAACCCGAACGGCCCGAATCTGACGTTTCCCAGCGACGAATGGCATGCCTTTGTCGCCGGGGTTAAGAGGAACGCTCACCTGATCTGAAGACTCGGGTGGCTCCTCAGCTGGTCGGTTGTCTTCTCGCCGCGTCTTCGGCAGGGTTGGCGGGTGGAAGAGATCCGTTTGGCTGGGGGGTTCGTCAATGACGTCGTGCGGGTCGGTGAGACGGTTCGGCGGTCGCTGACGGGGCGTAGTGGCTTCGTGCACGCGCTGTTGGAGCATTTCGAGCGGCGGGGGTGGGGCGGAGCACCGAGGTTTCTCGGGGTGGATGAGCAGGGGCGGGAAGTGCTGTCTTATCTGCCTGGCGATGTTCCCTGGGAGCCGGAGAGGGCTCCTTGGGTTAGCTCGGACAAGAGCCTCGTCCGCGTCGCCGAGCTCGTTCGGGAGTTCCACGATCTGACGGCGGGGACGGAACTCGCCGGGGACGAAGAGGTGGTCTGCCACAACGACCTGTCGCCGAAGAACACGGTGTACGAGGGGATTGGGGAGCAGACGCGGCCGGTGGCGTTCATCGACTGGGACATCGCCGCGCCCGGCGCCCGCGTTCACGACGTCGCGCATGTCTGCTGGCAATATCTCGACCTCGGGCCGTCGGTGACGGACGTCGCGGAGGCCGGTCGGCGGATACGTCTGATCTCCGACGCCTACGGCCTCGAGGACCGTGACGGGCTGGTCGAGACGATCCTGTGGTGGCAGGACCGCTGCTGGCGCGGCATCGAATCAAGCGCCGCCGACGGCGACCCGGCGATGATCCGGCTCGCCAAGGCGGGCGTGGTGGTTTCCATCAGAAACGCCGCCCAGTGGGTCAGCCGGCACCGGCGGGAGTTGGAGGACCGCCTACGGTAGCGGGTCACCCGTCTGGGTCACCAGATGTCAGGTGCGGCGCGTACGTCGTGACCGCTTCGAGCAACTGCTGCTTCGACGGGTTCACCATCGCCTTTCCGGCCACGGTGACGGTTGGTACGGTCTCGTTCTCGTTCGCGACCGAGCGGACGAACGCCGCCGCGTCGGGGTCTCGCCAGATGTTGACCTCGTGGTAGCGCAGCCGCGTGAAGCGCAGGCGCGTGCGTAGCCTCATGCAGAACGTGCACCCGGGTCGCCAGTAGATGACCACCCCCGTGTGGTCGGCGTCCTTGTACGAGGTCGACCGGCCTCGGCGAGGGAGGTTCGTGATGATCACCAGCACGATCGCGATGATGAGGACGATGAGCTGCCCGGGAGACATTGGGCGAGTATCTCAAGCCGGACGCCGGTTGACGGATCCGCGGTCGGTGATACGGGTTGAGGTTCCAGTGGGTGGAAGGTGCAGGGTGGGCGGTGTGGGCGAACGCGAGCGGCTGTACACGATCGGTGATCTCGGGCGGCGGGCGGGCGTGCCGGCTCGGACGGTGCGGTTCTGGTCGGACGCCGGGCTGGTGCCGCCGAGCGGGCGGTCCGCCGGTGGTTACCGGCTCTACGACGCCGAGGCGGTCGCCCGCTTCGACCTGGTGAAGACGCTGCGTGATCTCGGCCTCGGGCTGGAGGCCGTACGCGAGGTGCTGGAGCGGAGGGCGACGGTCGCCGAGGTGGCCGAGGCCCACGTCAAGGCCCTGGACGCGGAGATCCGCACCCTCCGGCTGCGCCGCGCCGTGCTGAGCACGGTCGCCAAGCGCGGCGGAACCCCGAAGGAGATGCTTCTGATGCACGAACTGGCCCGGCTGTCCGTACGCGAGCGAAAGCAGATCATCGACGACTTCGTCGCGCGGGTGACCGCCGGCGTGGGGCTGAGCCCGGATGCCGTGATCATCGCGGACTGGATGCGCGAGCTGCCCGACGACCCCGCGCCGGAGCGGGTGGACGCCTGGATCGAGCTGGCCGAACTGGTCGCGGACGAGGGCTTCCAGCGGAAGATCCGGCAGATGGTGATCGCGGGGACGGGGGACGGGTGGGCGCCCGAATGGCGGCCCGGTCTGTACCCGGCCGTCGTCGAGCTCGCGGGCGGCGCGCTGGCCGACGGGATCGCCCCCGAGTCGCCGCGGGGCAAGGCCGTCCTGGACGAGATCGTCAGCCCCAGCCTTCCGGGCTCCGAGCGCGCGGAACTGCGCGAGCGGCTGGAACAGCTCGCCGACCCACGGGTGGAGCGCTACTGGCAACTTCTGGAAGTGCTCAACGGCCGGACGTCGTTCCCCTCGGCCATACCGGCCTTCAAATGGCTGATCGCCGCCCTGCGCGCCCACGAATGAGCCGCCTCTGAGCACGCCGCCTCTGAGCACGCCGCCTCCATAGCCCGATGTCGCAACGCGAACCTCGATTGAATGACCACGCGGTCGTCTAGCATCTCGGTGATCCGGCCGTGGAGATCCGCTGTGCGCTGCTCAGTGCCCGGACGCCCGCCCTCGGCGCGTGGTCTGCCGCTGAGGAAGCGTCGGCGGACGCACCGTAGCCTGAGCTTTGTGCCGCTTATCGGCGAGGCGAGCCGGGACGTTCGGCGGGAAGGTTCTGGAGGTGACGGTGGACGCGCTGCGCGCCATCCTCGGCTCGCCTCCGGTGCCCGAAGGATCATGGGAGCGCGAGGCGGTCTACGTCTCGGCGGCGGTGCTTCGGCGGGCGGGCCCCGCGCGGCAGGTGGCGGGCGGGCCGGCGAGGGAGATCACGGAACGGCCGGCGGGCGGGCCGGTGCGCGAGATCACGGGAAGGTCGGCGCGGGAGGTCGCGGAAGGGCTGGCCGTGCGGCTTCGGGCCGTGCCCGGGGTGAGGGCGGTTCAGGTGCGGCAGAACGGGTTCCTGGTCATCGAGGTGGCCGTGCCGGGGGAGATCGTCCGTGAGATCTTGGCCGGGCCGGTCACGCCGGCCGAGGTGCCGGTTCCGGTGGGGTCGGCGCCGTGGCCCGAGGTGCCGCTCACGTGGAGCAACCCCGGTTTCGTCGTGAGGTACGCCTACGTGCGGGCGGGTGCCGTTCAGCGCTGGGCCCGCGACCTCGGGATCGAGGCCGGTCCTCCGGGTGCGTCCGGTCAAGGTAAGGGGGAGCCGGAGGAACGCAGGGGTGAGCCGGGGGCGGCTGCGGGGTTCCGGCCCGAGTCGCTGGACGATCCGCGTGATCGGGCGGTGCTGCGCGTGCTGGCCGAGCTGCCGAGCCGGCGGGCGGGGCGGGATGCCGGACGATCAGGGAGGTATCCGTCCGGTGGTGGCGAAGCGCGCGCCTCCGGCGGTCGCGGGCCTGGACGGGAGTCCGGATGGCCCGCGTACCTGGAGCGGCTGGCCGAGGCCTACCATGACGCGTTCGAGCACGCCCCGGCGATTCCGAAGGGCGACGAACCGCCGACCGGCACTCATGTCGCGCGCCTGTGGATGGCGCGGGCCGTCCGCGAGGTGCTGGGTGAGGGGTTGACAGCACTCGGGCAAGCCCATCCCGTGAAAATATGACAAAAACCGGTAAATAGCAGGAAGTGGTACGCCGTCTGGCCTGCCACCGTGAACATCTTCCTCAGGACCGTCTCGTCTGGTGAGCATTGGGCGCGGGGGGATCACAGGGTCGGATAGCCTCGTTCGGGTGAGTCGATTCGCCCATCCCGCCGGTGACCGGCACGCCGAAGTGCTGCCTGAGGAGCGGCCTCCGCAGGCCCCGGCCGACCTCAATTCGCTCGACCCCGCCATCTGGCCGCGAACGTCCGGCCGCGTGGACGGGGCGGTCACGATCGCCGGCGTGGACGTCCGCGATCTCGCCCGCGAGTACGGCACTCCTCTCTACGTCGTGGACGAGGACGATTTCCGCTCGCGCTGCCGCGACTACAAGGCCGCCTTCGACGGCGGCGACGTCTACTACGCGGGCAAGGCGTTCTTGTGCAGGGAGGTCGCCCGCTGGGTCGACCAGGAGGGCCTCGGCCTGGACGTCTGCACCAGCGGTGAGCTGGCCGTGGCGCTCAGCGTCGGCTTCCCGCCCGCGCGCATCGCCCTGCACGGCAACAACAAGTCGTATGCCGAGCTGGAGCAGGCCCTGACCGCCGGGGTCGGCCGCATCGTCGTCGACTCCTTCGACGAGATCGCCCGCGTCGGCTACCTCGCCGAGAAGCTCGGCGTGCGCGCCCAGGTGCAGATCCGCGTGACCACCGGCGTCGAGGCGCACACCCACGAGTTCATCGCCACGGCCCACGACGACCAGAAGTTCGGCCTGTCCCTGAACAGCGGCGCCGCCGCCGAGGCCGTGCGCCGGGTGCTGGCCCTTCCTCAGCTCGAGCTCGTCGGCCTGCACTCCCATATCGGCTCCCAGATCTTCGACACGGCGGGCTTCGAGGTCGCCGCGCGGCGCCTCGCGGTGCTGCTGACGCAGATCAAGGAGGAGCACGGCGTCGTCCTGCCCGAGCTGGACCTCGGCGGCGGGTACGGCATCGCCTACGTCGCGGGCGACGACGCGCCGGACATCAAGGTGGTCGCCGACAGCCTCCGCGAGATCATCTCTCGCGTGTGCGAGGACGCCGGGCTTCCCGTGCCGAGGCTCACCGTCGAGCCGGGGCGGGCCATCGCCGGGCCCGGCGGCGTGACGGTCTACGAGGTCGGCACGATCAAGGACGTCGAGGGCATCCGCTCCTACGTCAGCGTGGACGGCGGCATGAGCGACAACCTCCGCACCGCGCTGTACGGCGCCGAGTACACCTGCGTGCTCGCGTCCCGTTCCAGCGACGCCCGGCCGGTCCTGTCCCGTGTGGTCGGCAAGCACTGCGAGAGCGGCGACATCGTCGTCCGGGACACCTGGCTGCCGCACGACCTCGCCGCGGGCGACCTGCTGGCGGTCCCGGCGACGGGCGCCTACTGCCGGTCGCTGGCGCACAACTACAACTACCTGCCCAAGCCCGCCGTGGTCGCCGTACGGGACGGGGCGTCCCGCGTGATCGTGCGCCGCGAAACCGAGGACGACCTGCTGAGGGGGCAAGTGTGAAAACCGCCGGAGAGGTGCGGGAGGTCGCCGGCGCGGCAGAGGATCTTTCGCCGCGGGGACGCCACGAGAAACCGGGCGAGCAGGGCAGGCCGTTGCGGGTCGCGCTGCTCGGCTGCGGCGTCGTCGGCTCGCAGGTCGTGCGGCTGTTGCAGGAGCAGGCCGACGATCTGGCCGCCCGTGTCGGCGCGCCGCTGGAGCTCGCCGGGGTGGCCGTACGGCGCCTCGGCCGTAAGCGTGACAGCGACGTCGACCCGGCGCTGCTGACGACCGACGCCGAGTCCCTGGTCACCCGCGAGGACGTCGACATCGTGGTGGAGGTGATCGGCGGCATCGAGCCGGCTCGGTCGCTCATCCTGTCGGCGATCTCGGCGGGCAAGTCGATCGTCACGGCCAACAAGGCGCTGCTGGCCGAGGACGGCGCCGCCGTCCACGGCTCGGCCAAGAAGCACGGCGGCGACCTGTACTTCGAGGCCAGCGTGGCGGGGGCGATCCCTCTGCTGCGGCCGCTGCGCGAGTCCATGGCGGGCGACCGCGTCCACCGCGTGCTCGGCATCGTCAACGGGACGACCAACTACATTCTGGACAAGATGGACTCCACCGGCGCGTCGTTCAGCGACGCCCTGGAGGAGGCCCAGGCCCTGGGGTACGCCGAGGCGGACCCGACGGCCGACGTGGAGGGCTTCGACGCCGCCGCCAAGGCCGCCATCCTCGCCGGGCTCGCCTTCCACACGCGCGTGACGGCCGCCGACGTCCACCGCGAGGGCATCACCGAGATCACCGCGACCGACGTCTCCAGCGCCAAGGCGATGGGATACGTCATCAAGCTGCTGGCCATCTGCGCCCGGTCCGACGACGGCCGGTCGGTCGGCGTCCGCGTCCACCCGGCGATGATCCCGAGGACGCACCCGCTGGCGGGCGTCCGTGAGGCGTACAACGCGGTGTTCGTGGAGGCCGAGTCCGCAGGCCAGCTCATGTTCTACGGCAAGGGGGCCGGGGGCGCGCCCACGGCGTCGGCCGTGCTGGGCGACATCGTCGCCGTGGCCCGTAACCGCATTGCGGGCACCCACGGGCCGCAGGAGTCGACGTACGCCGACCTGGCCGTCCACCCGATGGGCGAGACGGTGACCCGCTACCACGTCTCGCTGGACGTCGCGGACAAGCCCGGCGTGCTCGCCACGGTCGCCGAGATGTTCGCCAAGCATGACGTCTCCATCCAGATCGTCCGGCAGGAGGGGCGCGGCGACGACGCCCAGCTCGTCCTGGTCACCCACCGGGCCAGCGACGCCGCGCTGTCGGCCACGATCGCGGGGCTGCGCGAGCTGGACATCGTCCGGGGCGTGACCAGCGTGATGCGCGTCGAGGGCGAAGAGACCTCCTGACGCCGGCCACCGGCCGGGTGCTCGCCGCAAGGCGTGCCCATCCGGCCGGGGTCCATCCTTCTGGGGTGGGGTTCGCCCCTCGGCGTGCCCGTCAAACCGGTCGTTCGCCGAGAGCGTGCCCATCAAGCTGGGAGTTCGCCGAGAGCGTGCCGTACGGCGCCCGGTGACCCCTCGCGGGTGAGAGCATTTTCTTCGACGAGACCGCCGTGCCGCCCGGCCCGGCATCCGGGCTTCCCCCGCCCCTGGCGGAGGGCGATCGTCGAAGGGAGCGCAGTGGCAGAGGGCGACCCGACCCCACTCGGGTTCACGCGCACCCCTACCGGCGGCCCCGGTGAGCTGTCCTTCCGCGACGGGCGTCCGGTCTTCGACGGCGAGCCCGCCGATCTTCCGGTGACGGCGGCGTCCGTCGTGGGCCTGCGCTCGCTCGACGGGTTGCGTGTGCGCTGGCCGAAGGGGCGCGCGGGGGTTCTGGAGACGATCTCGGGCCTCGCGGCCGCCGGGGTGCCGGTGTACGCCGAAGAGGTCCCGGCCTGGTTCAAGGAGGCCGAGCCCGAGCTCGCCGCGCTGTTGTCCGCGTGGGCCCCGCGCCCGCGCGACCCTTCGGTGCGGTCCGTCAGCGATCTTCGCCGTGAGGAGCACAGCCTGCGCCTGCGCCGCCAAGTCCTGCGAAAGCCCGCGGGCCGTCCGGCGCCGAAGGTCAGCGTGGTGATGTCCAGCAAGCGCCCGGAGCTGCTCGGGACGGCGCTCGCGCAGATCGCGCGCCAGCGCCACGTCGAGGTCGAGGTCCTGCTCGGCCTGCACGGCGTCCCGGCCGCGCATCCGGACGTGCGGCGCGCCCTGGCGTCGTTCCCGCTGCCGGTGACCGTCGTCGAGGCGGACGTCGCCACGCCGTTCGGCGAGGTGCTCGACCGGGCGGCGGCGCGGGCGGCGGGCGACGAGATCGCCAAGTGGGACGACGACGACTGGTACTCGCCGGAGCACCTTTCCGACCTGCTCATGGCCCGGGCCTACAGCGAGGCCGACATCGTGGGCGCGACGGCCGAGTTCTTCTACCTGGAGCCGCTGGAGGTCACGGTCCGGCGTACGGACTACACCAGCGAGGTGTGGTCGGACCATGTGGCCGGGGGCACGATCTTCCTCGCTCGGGCGAAATTTCAGGAGATAGGCGGTTTCGAGGGGGTGGCGCGGGGCGTGGACGCCCGGTTCCTCAAGACCGCCCACGCCGCGGGCGCCCGCATCTACCGCACCCAGGGCCTCGGCTACGTCCTGCGCCGCTCGCTCGCCGCCGGGCACACCTGGCAGCTTCCCCTGGCCCACTTCCTGCGGGTCTCGACCAACCAGTGGCGCGGCTTCCGGCCCAGCCGCGTCTTGGAAGCCTCATGATCCCGCGCGTCCGCGGCAACGACTACACCGTCCTCGGCCCGCCCGCCCTCGGAGCCTGGACACCGTCCCTGCGGGTCAGCGTGGTCGTCCCCGCCCACAACGGGCAGGACAAGCTCGACCTGGTCCTGGCCGCCCTCGCCGCGCAGACCTACCCCGAGGAGCTTCTCGAGGTGGTCGTCGTGGACAACGGCAGCAGCCCGGCCCTGCGCCTGCCGCCGATGCGCCCGGCGGGCACGCGTCTGATCATCTGCGACACCCCCGGCCGGGCCGACGCGCGCAACGCCGGGCTCGCGGTCGCGACCGGCGACATCGTGCACTGGCTCGACTCCGACGTCGTCGCCGACCGGCACGAGGTCGAGGCGCACATGCGCTGGCACCACCTCGCGCCCTACCTCGTCGTCACCGGCTACCTGCGCTTCACCACGGCCGCCCTGCCCGCACCCGAGGCCGTCGCGTCGGGCAAGGACCTCGCCGCGCTCTTCGAACCCGCCGAGCCCCACGAATGGCTCGTCGACCTGATCGAACGCACCAGCGGGCTCACCCAGGCCTCGAGCCGGGCCTTCAGCCTGCACGTCGGCGGCGCGACCTCGGTCAACCGGCGGCTGATCGACGCCGCCGGGCCCATGGACGCCGAGCTCGTCCTCGGCCAGGACACCGAGATGGGGTACCGCCTCGCCCAGGCGGGCGCGGTGTTCGTCCCCGAGCCGCTCGCGGTGGGGTACCACCTCGGGCCGTCCATGCGCATGCGCGACAAGGAGCGCATCGACCGGGTCAGCCAGGCGTTGCTCGGCGACCGCGTCCCGCAGTACCGCTGGCTGCGCGGGCACCCCACGCGGCAGTGGAAGGTCCCATACCTCGACGTCGTGGTCGAGGCCGGCGGATACGACGAGACGCGCGCGACCGTGGACGCCGTGCTCGCCGGCACGATCCCGGACGTGTCGGTGCTGCTCGACGGCCCCTGGGACGCGCTGACGCCCGAGCGCAGGGCCCCGCTCACCGACCCGCGCCTCGACCTCACGCTCCTGCGCGGGCACTACGCCCACGACCCGCGGGTCCGGCTCACGTCCGGCGAGGCCGAGCGCCTGGCACCGTACCGGCTGCGCCTCCCGGCGGGCTGGGTGCCAGGGGAGGACTCCCTCGCCCGGCTGCTCGACCTGGCGGTCGACGGCGACCACGGGCTGGTCGGCGTGCTGCTGGCCGAGAGCCCGGACGGCGTGACCACGGCCCGCCTGGAACGCCGCTCCGCGTTCGCCCGCGCCGCCCTGGTCGGTTCCGCCGATCCGGACCTCGGGGCCGATGGGGCCGTTTCGGACGCCACGGCCGGCGGACTCGGTACGGGCGTCGTGGCCGGCCGGGCGGTCGATGATCTTGTCGACGACGTGTACGGCACTCTGTGGATCGACGGCGAGAGCCTCGGCTTCCTGCCCGCCGCGGACGCGACCCCGGTCAAAGGCCGCAGGATGGCCTATCGCGCGAGGCTGGACGCCGAGGCCGAGATCGTCAAGCTCACCAAGGAGGCCGAACGCCTTCGCGGCCAGGTGACCAAGTGGCGCGAGGAGGCCGGTCGCTGGCGCAAGTCCGCCGTCGACCTGCGCCGCGAGGTGGGCAGCCTGCGCAAGGAGCTCGCGGCCCTCAAGACCAGCCGCCTGCGCACCGTCATGAAGCGCATCTCCCCCCGCCGGACGGGCGCCGCGAAACCGGCGAACGACCAGCGGTCCGACACCTGACCGCCCGAGCGGGACCGCCCAGAGGCCCGGGTGGGAGGATCACCGGCCGCGGAGCGCTGTGCGGAGGCGTTTCACCAGCTTTTCGGGGGCGCCCGGCGACGTGGGACTCGGGCCCGGGCGGTCGGGGGGAGTGGTGGCGGGTGATGGACGATCCGGGGACGGCGCGGTGGCCTCGCCGGCGGCGGGCGCGGTGGCGACGGGGGGTGGCTGCGGTTTGGGCTTCTCGGGCGGCCAGAAGTCCGATGACGGGCACCGGCGGACGCCATGGGTCTGCTCGATCACGTCGTCGAGGTCCTCGCCGAGACCCGCGAGGAGGCGGGCGCGGTTCGTCGCGTCCGTGCGTTCCAGGCGGGCCGCACGGCCGTCGGGGAACTCGACCAGCAGCAGCCCGGCGCGGGTGTCGTTCAGGTTCTTGATCATCAGCTCCAGCGAGCGCCGGGCCAGCGGCACGTCCACGGGCCCGGTGTACCGGAACGGGACGGGGTCGGGGTCGGCGGCGGCCTCCTCGGCGAACCGGACGGCGTCGTCGTGGCGGAACTGCTCGCGGATCAGCCGCGCCTCGAAGCCCGGATCGTCCAGCACGCGGTGACGGCCCTCGGGCAGCGCGGACCACGGGCCGAGCAGCGTCACGACGACGTCGGGCAGGCTGCCCCCGAGCGCCGCGCCGACGGCCGCCCGAACCTTGGGCTCGGCGTGCGTCCGCGCCGCGGAGTCGATGTCTTCCTTCCCGTCGGGCCCGCTGTGTCCGCGTCCCCCGGGCTCGGCGCGCCGTACGTCCAAGACGACCTCGGCGTACGGGATCAGCCAGCGTCTGCCGCGCTCTTTGCGCAGGTCACGGCGCAGGGGGATGCGGTGGGCGAGGTAGGGGGCCACGACCCGCACGGTCGCCTCGGTGTCGACACGCTGGGCCGGGATGCCGAGATGGACGGCCCGCGCCTCCATGTCGGGGACGAACACCACGCCGCGCATCGCCAGCCGGTAGGCGAACTCGGTGTCCTCGCCCCGGAGCACGGCCGGGTCCAGGCCGCCGGCCTCGTGGAACAGGGCGCGGCGCAGCGAGACCGTGGGCC
Organism: Sphaerisporangium sp. NPDC051017; assembly: GCF_040683095.1. Lineage (NCBI taxonomy): Bacteria > Bacillati > Actinomycetota > Actinomycetes > Streptosporangiales > Streptosporangiaceae > Sphaerisporangium > Sphaerisporangium sp. NPDC051017. The sequence continues at coordinate 198,312 of NZ_JBFBCI010000004.1, read as the reverse complement.
CGGTGCAGACGTGGTAGGGGTTCTTGCTGGCCCGCAGCCCGTCCAGCCGCCGGATCGTCGCCTCTGTGCTGCTGGGGATGGCCGCCGCCATGTCGAACAACGAGTCGAGATTCCCCGCGCCCACGGCTTCCCGGACCTGCACCGAAGTCAGGGCGGGCTCCTCGACGAAGACCTTGGCGCCGATCGTGACGATGTAGTCGGTGAGGTGGTGCCAGCGCATCAGCGCCTCGATGTGCTCGCGGGAGGTCACCATGTCGGCGTCCAGGCGCTGGATGATCTCGCCCTCGGCGAGGCGGGCCCCGGTGTTGAGCGCGTGCGCGATTCCCCAGCCGCCGGGCGCGGCGGGCACGAGCCGCGTGTTCTCCGGCCGCGTCCCGGGCAGGCGCAGCGGCGGCTCGCTGCCGTCGTCGACGACGATGACCTCCATCAGGCCGGCCGGGTAGGTCTGCGCCGCCAGCGCGGCGAGCGTCAGGTCGAGCCGGTGCTGCCCGCCGTGGGCCGGGATCACCACGCTCACACGCAGCTCGGGACTCCACGTGCCGAGCGGGGGCGGAACCAGTGGGGAGTAGTCGTTGTGGCGGATCCGGGGCCGGTCGCCGGGGCCCGCCGTCGTAGGGCTTCCCTGGACGTGACCGGGCGGCCCCGGGCTCGTCCGCGGGGAGACGGACACGATGATCGCTCCTTCGTCGCTACGCTTCGCCACCGCCTGACGACCCTACCCCTGGAATCTGTGAGCTTGGTGAGAGCCCCTATCCAGGCAATGGCCTGCGAAACGCGGGTACGACCGATGATCTTCTGGCGGGCGCCGGCCCGCGGGCCTAGGCGTGCCCCTGTGGGAGCCGCTCGGAACCGTCGCCTGAGGGCGAGCCCGCCACCGTGCGGGAGATCGCGGCGGGGACGGTTCCGCCCGGAAGGGGGGCCGGGGCAGGGGAGAGGTCGGCGGTGGGGCGCCGGCCAGGGTGGCGGACGCGGCGGTAGGCGGTGATCACGCGCCAGGCCCGGGAGCGGCGGATGCGGGCGATGGCCTCGCGATACTCCCCGAGGCGGTCGTTGAGAAGCTTCACCCGGCGCCTGAGGCGGACGGCCTCCGCGCGCAGCTCGGCGTTGACGCGCACCAGCTCCTCACGGGCGCAGGCCAGCTCGGCTTCGCGCGCCGTGAGTTCGGCTTCCCGCCTGGCCAGGCCGGCGCAGCGGAGTTGTCCGGTGTCTCGGGGGCCCGCGCGCGGACGTGGAGGTCGTCATCCGGTGTTTCGGGGGCTCGCGTGTACGTGCCGGCGGTGTTGTGTTCGTCGGGCACGCGACGTTTCTCCTCGAAGCTTGCGGACGTTCCCCCAATTGTGGGGTAAAAGATGATAAAGAGACAGTGAGGTTCTCATTCCTTCCACGATGATGTGGTGAGGATTTCGCGGCGGCCCTTCACGCAAGGGCACCCGGCGAATCGTCCGGCACGCTGTGGACGGGCCGAAAAGGCCGGTCCAGCCTGTGGACAACGGAGACGGCCGGTCGGCCGCCCCCGTAGACTCAAGGCCTGATACCGCTGGTAGCGGACCCATGGTTACGCGCCGCCGAGGCCCCGGCGACAGGCCGGGCCGGGCGCGGGAGGAGCGACGATGTTCAGGGCATGGCGTGGCCTTATCGAGGAATACCGTGACAGGCTTCCCGTGACCGAGACGACGCCCGTGGTCACGCTGCACGAGGGAGGCACGCCGCTGGTTCCGGCCCGCCGCGTCTCCGACCTGACCGGCTGCGAGGTCTACCTCAAGGTCGAGGGCCTCAACCCCACCGGCAGCTTCAAGGACCGCGGCATGACCGTGGCCATCAGCAAGGCGGTGGAGGAAGGCGCCAAGGCGGTGATCTGCGCCTCCACCGGCAACACCAGCGCCTCCGCCGCGGCCTACGCCGTGCGCGCCGGCCTGACGTGCGCGGTCCTGGTGCCCCGGGGCAAGATCGCGATGGGCAAGCTGGCGCAGGCCCTGGTGCACGGCGCCAAGCTCCTGCAGGTCGACGGCTCGTTCGACGACTGCCTGGAGATGACCAGGAAGCTCGCGGAGAACTACCCGATCGCGCTGGTCAACTCGGTGAACCCGCACCGCCTCCAGGGCCAGAAGACCGCCGCGTTCGAGATCGTCGACGCCCTCGGCGACGCGCCGGACGTCCACTGCATCCCCGTCGGCAACGCCGGCAACATCTCGGCCTACTGGATGGGCTACCGCGAATACGCCGCGGACGGCGTGGCGACCCGCACGCCGCGCATGCTCGGCTTCCAGGCCAGCGGCGCCGCGCCGATCGTCCAGGGCGCCCCGGTCACCCACCCGCACACGATCGCCACGGCGATCCGCATCGGCAACCCCGCCTCGTGGAAGCTCGCCGAGGCCGCGCGCGACGATTCCGGGGGCACCATCCAGGCCGTCACCGACCGGCAGATCGCCGCCGCGTACAAGCTCCTCGCGCAGGAGGAAGGCGTGTTCGTCGAGCTGGCCTCGGCCGCGAGCGTGGCGGGCCTGCTCCAGGCGCACGAGCAGGGCCTGCTCAAGCCCGGCGAGCGCGTGGTCTGCACGGTCACCGGCAACGGGCTCAAGGACCCGGACTGGGCGATCTCCGGCGCGCCCACCCCGCTGACGATCCCGGTCGACGCGTTCGCCGCCGCCGCGGCGCTCGAGCTGGCCTGAGCCGCTTCCCCGGGCGGCGCGACCGCCCGGGACGGTCCCGCTTTCGCGGAGGGCGGATTCCGGCCGGATTCCGGGTGGTTCCCGCCGGCCCGCCCCTGGACGAAACCGGCCATGACCCGGCATTATGTCGGGCGACACCCGGAAGGGGTTCGGGGCGGACCGGTAAGGTTCACAGGGTGCCGGAGACGGTCGCGGTTACGTGGGGAGCGCGGCCCGTACCGGCCGGAGAAATCGTCGGGATCACCCCAGAGCCTTCACCCGGCCACCCGTAATCCTCAAGGGCGTCACCCGGGACGCGACGCCGGCCGTGCCCCGGTGGCGGTCCCGCGCACCCCGGGAACGCGCCGGAGCCCACCGCGAGGTCCGCTCCGGTCGACCCGGCGGCTCACGGGGCAGGCCCCACGAGTCGGCCGCGGCCCCCCGCGGACCGCCCGAGAAGCGGGTACACCGCCAGGTGCGCCCGCGAAACTTCTTGGCGTGCCTGGGAACGCCCGGCGATCGGCGTTCGTGAACCTTTTCAGACGGCACTCGGCGCCACCGAGATCGCCTTTCGCGCACAACCCAGAACGAATCCGAGGAACGCATGGCAACGAGCAGCCCCGTCGTCGTCCGGGTGCCGGCCACCAGCGCCAATCTCGGGCCGGGTTTCGACTCGCTCGGGCTCGCGCTCACCCTGTACGACGAGATCGAGGCCGTCCTGCACGACGACGTGCCGGGGTCGCCGAACGCGCGCGGGGTCGTGGTGGCGGTCGAAGGCGAGGGGGCGGGGGAACTCGACCTCGGCGACGGCCATCTGATCGTCAGGGCGATGCGCGCGACGTTCGCCCGCGCCGGCGTGCCCCAGCCCAGGGGCATCCGGCTGCGCTGCCTCAACCGCATTCCGCACGCGCGCGGCCTGGGCTCGTCCTCGGCCGCCATCTGCGCGGGCATCCTCGCCGCCCGCGCGCTCGCCGCCCCCGAGATGACGGACGACGAGGTGTTCGCGCTGGCCACGGAGATGGAGGGGCATCCCGACAACGTCGCCCCCTGTCTTTCCGGAGGTCTCACCATCGCGTGGACCGAGTTGTCCGGAACGCCGCGTAAGCTGAAACTGAGCCCGCATGGGGGCGTCCGACCCGTGGCGTTGGTGCCGGGAACCCGGCTGTCCACGGAGACGGCGCGCGGGCTCCTGCCGAAGGATGTTCCGCACGCCGACGCCGCGGCGAACGCCGGACGCGCCGCCCTGCTCATAGCGGCGCTCACCCAGCGACCCGAGAGCGAGGTTCTGCTGGCAGCCACAGAAGACCGTTTGCACCAGGCCTACCGCGCGCCTGCGATGCCGGGCACGGCCGATCTGGTAAAACGTCTGCGCGTGGCCGGGGTACCCGCGGTCGTATCGGGGGCCGGTCCGACGGTTCTCGCGTTCGGCACGACGGATACTCATGATTTGATCGCGTCGGAAGTGGGTAATGACTGGCACATCCAGCCATTGGACGTCGACCGATCTGGCGCGACCGTTCAATTCCCGAGACACGCTGATGCATCTTCGACCTTCAGGGAATAGCAGTGTGCGCTGGTGATGTTAGGCTGGTAGCCGCACCAGATGCCCCCGTTGCGGGTGCGTGCTTGTCAGCCATACATCGCTGGATCGCGCCTCGCGTCGCAAGACGCAGGCCGCACAGCGGGCTTCCTGATTTCATCGCCTCCGGTTGGTCCACATCCGGTTGGCGTGTCGAGAAGCGGCGTAATCGGGGACATGCGCGTTCGATTGGCATCGACATCTGGTCGGCGGTAACCAGCCGGGGGGCGACCCCCGGGCCCCCAACGGCTCGCGAATCTCTACGGTGACGGCCGTGTGCCGGTTCGACGCACCGGCTTTCCGACACCTTGGAAGTTCGTCCAGCCCGACCCGGTCTGTCCCGCCGGGTCGCACCACCGGGACGCCTGGCTGATCGTGGCCGACGCCCGACCCCTGGGAAGGACCTTTTAGTTGAGCGACACCACCGAACTCCTCTCCGACGCCCCCGGCGCAGCGCCGGCCGCCGGCGACACCCCCACCCGCGCCGCGGCCAGGCCGCGCCGTCGCTCCGGCACCGGCCTCGCGGCCATGGTGCTGCCCGAGTTGCAGGCTCTCGCGTCGAGCCTGGGCATCAGCGGGATCGGGCGGATGCGCAAGAGCCAGCTCATCGCCGCCATCCAGGAGAAGCAGGGCGTCACCGCCGACGGTGCCTCTACCACCGCCGAGACCGCCGCCGCTGCCCCGGCTCCCGCCGCTGCCGCGCCCGCGGTCGTCGCCGAGCCACCGGCCGAGCGCCCCGCCCGCACCCGGCGGGAACGTTCCCGTCCGGCTCCCGCCGAGGTCACGGCCGAGGTTCGCGAGGAGCGCGCCCCGGCCGCCGAGGCGCCGCAGCCCGCCGAGACGATCGCTCCCGTCGCCGCGTCCGCCGACGCCGGGCCGGTCGCGCAGTCCGAGACCCGTCCCGAGCGCACCGAGTCCCGCCGCGAGCGTGGCGAGCGCCGCGGCCGCGGTGACCGTGGAGACCGGCGCGAGCGCGGGGACAACCGTCCCGACAACCGCAGCGACAACAGCCGTCCCGAGCAGCGCGCCGCCGACGCCGGCGAGGGCCGCCGCGAGCAGAACCGCGAGCAGAACCGCGAGCAGGGCCGTGACCAGGGACGCGAGCAGACCCGCGACCAGGGCCGTGACCAGTCTCGGGACCAGAGCCGCGACCAGTCTCGGGACCGGGGCGGCGACCCGCAGGGCGACGACGACCGCCGTGGCCGCCGCGGCCGGTTCAGGGAGCGCAACCGCCGGGGCCGCGACCGCTTCGACAGCAACGAGCCCGTGATCGGCGACGACGATGTCCTGATCCCGATCGCCGGCATCCTCGACATCCTCGACAACTACGCGTTCGTGCGCACCAGCGGCTACCTGCCGGGGTCCAACGACGTGTACGTCTCGCTGGCGCAGATCCGCCGCAATGGCCTGCGCAAGGGCGACGTGATCACCGGCGCGGTGCGCCAGCCCCGTGACGGCGAGCGCCGCGAGAAGTTCAACGCGCTCGTGCGGCTCGACACCGTCAACGGCATGGACCCGGAGCAGTCGCGCAACCGCCCCGACTTCACCAAGCTCACGCCGCTCTACCCGCAGGAGCGCCTGCGGCTGGAGACGGACCCGAACATCCTGACCACGCGCATCATCGACCTGGTCGCGCCGATCGGCAAGGGCCAGCGCGGGCTGATCGTCTCCCCGCCGAAGGCCGGTAAGACGATGGTCCTGCAGGCGATCGCCAACGCGATCACCCGTAACAACCCCGAGTGCCACCTCATGGTCGTCCTGGTCGACGAGCGGCCGGAAGAGGTCACCGACATGCAGCGGTCGGTGAAGGGCGAGGTCATCCACTCGACCTTCGACCGTCCCGCCGAGGACCACACCACGGTCGCCGAGCTCGCCATCGAGCGCGCCAAGCGGCTGGTCGAGCTGGGCCACGACGTCGTCGTGCTGCTCGACTCGATCACCCGTCTCGGCCGCGCCTACAACCTGGCGGCCCCGGCGTCCGGGCGCATCCTGTCCGGTGGTGTCGACTCGACCGCGCTGTACCCGCCGAAGCGGTTCTTCGGCGCCGCGCGCAACATCGAGAACGGCGGCTCGCTGACGATCCTCGCCACGGCGCTGGTCGAGACCGGCTCCAAGATGGACGAGGTCATCTTCGAGGAGTTCAAGGGCACCGGCAACGCCGAGCTCAAGCTCAACCGCTCCCTGGCCGACAAGCGCATCTTCCCCGCGGTGGACGTCGACGCGTCCGGCACCCGCAAGGAAGAGATCCTGCTGTCCAGGGACGAACTGCAGATCGTCTGGAAGCTGCGCCGGGTGCTTCACGCCCTCGACATGCAGCAGGCGCTGGAGCTGCTGCTGGAGAAGATGCGCGAGACGCAGTCGAACGCCGAGTTCCTGCTCCAGGTCCAGAAGACCACGGTCAGCAACGACCGCGACTGACCTGTTCGGGGCGCGGCGGTGTTCTGGAGGAGGAGGGAGGAAGGGGTGAGGAACGAGCCCCTTCCGAGTGACGACGGAAGAACGCCGCCTAAAGGAGCGCCCTGGACCGCCGTGCCGGAGGCGCGGCCATAGGCACAGCGGTCGGGCGGGTGTGTGAAGGGGCGGCGGGCCACGGGCTCGCCGCCCTTTTACCGTGCGCGGCGCGGAGTTCCCGCCCGCGGAGCCCAGCGGAGGGTTCGCGGTGGGGTGAAGAGTTTTCGACCTGGGGTGGGGCGGCGGGGTGAGGATTTCGCGTCCGGGGCGGGGGGTGTCCCTACCCGGGGACTGACACTCGCCCCATGGCGTCGTGCCCGCGGACTCGGCAGGCTTTCTGATTCGATTAGCGAATCGTGGTTATGTCGTAGCATGTTGTTACCAACACGCCCGACGCCCAGGCGACGTCGGGCACCCTCCCCGGTCGGGCTGTGCACGCCCGACCGGTCAGCGTCCGGGGGGCGTGCTCGACGGGCCGGCGGCTCCGGTTGCCGGCACCAGGGCACGAAGACGATCGGTGAATACCGGGCAGCTCGTTGTGCCTTGATTCTGTGTAACGCACAGGATCGCTAAGCCAATCAGAGACGCTCGGGATGTCCGGGACACGGCCGAGGTTCGACCGGAGGGCGTTCAGGATGACCGCGGAGCCGAGCCGCCCGCCGCTGCGCAGGCGGGTGCCCCTCGGGCCGTACGGGCCGCTCGGGCTGCTCGCCGATCCGCTGACCTGGCGCTCGGTGCCGTACCTGCTGGGGGTCAGTGCGGCGCTCGGCGTCACCTGGTTCGTGATCCTGGCCACGGGGCTGTCGATCTCGCTGGGGTTGATCCTGGTGTGGGTGGGACTGCCGTTGCTGCTGGTCACCATGCTGCTGTGGCGCGGCGGCGCCATGCTGGAGCGGCGCCTGCTGCGCCTGGCGCTGGGCGTCGCCATTCCGAATCCGTACCGTCCGAGGCCGCAGGGCGGGGTGGTGCGGCATCTAGGCTGGCTGTTCGGCGACCCGGCCACGTGGAAGGACCTCGGCTACCTGCTGCTGCTGTTCCCCCTCGGGCTCGGCGAGTTCCTCGTGTCGCTGACCCTGTGGGTGTCCTGCGTGGGGCTGATGATGCAGCCCGTGTTCGTGCTGTCAGGTGAGACCACGGTCATCACCGGCCGCCTGGGGGTCGACACCCTCCCCGAGTCCCTGCCGTGGACGCTGGTGGGCCTGGCGCTCCTGGTGATCACGCTGTACGTCGTACGGGGCATGGCGTGGTTGCACACCCTGCTCGCGGTCGCGTTGCTCGGCCCGGGGGACGAGGCGCGCGTCACGCACCTGCGGGCGAGCCGGGCCAGGGGAGTGGACGCCGCCGAGGCCGAGCGGCGCAGGATCGAGCGCGACCTGCACGACGGGGCCCAGCAGCGGCTGCTGTCGGTGGCGCTGGAGCTCGGCAGGGCGCAGGCGAAGTTCGACTCCGACCCCGAGCAGGCCAGAGAGCTGCTCGTCCGCGCCCACGCGGACACCAAGGCCGCGATCGCCGAGCTGCGCGACCTGGCCCGCGGCATCTACCCGGCGATCTTGACCGACCGGGGCCTGGACGCCGCCCTGTCGGCGCTGGCCGCGCGGGCGCCGATCCGTGTGGACGTGAGCGTCGAGATCACCGACCGGCCGCCGGCCGCCGTCGAGAGCATCGCCTACTTCATCGTCGCCGAGGCGCTGACGAACGTCGCCAAGCACTCGGTGGCGACCGAGGCGTCCGTCCGGGTCGGGCGGGAGGACGAGCGGGTGGTCGTCGAGGTGCGCGACAACGGCGCCGGGGGAGCGGTGGCGAGCCCCGGCGGCGGGCTGGCGGGGCTGGCGGACCGCGCGGCGACCATCGACGGCACGCTGACCGTGGAGAGCCCGCCGGGCGGCCCCACGGTGATCCGGGCCCGGCTACCGTACGAGTGGTGAGAGAACGCGCGATGCGGGTCGTGATCGCGGAGGACTCCGTCCTGCTGCGGGAGGGCCTGGTCAGGCTGCTCGCCGACGGTGGCATCGACACCGTCGCCACCGCCGGGGACGGCCCGGGGCTCGTCGAGGCGGTGCGCGCGCACGAGCCCGATCTCGCGGTGGTCGACGTGCGCATGCCGCCGAGCCACACCGACGAGGGCCTGCGCGCGGCGATCTCCGCGCGCGCCCTGCTACCCGGCCTGCCGGTGCTCGTGCTGTCGCAGTACGTCGAGGAGCGCTACGCGACCGAACTGATCGGGCGCGGCGCGGCGGCCGTGGGCTACCTGCTCAAGGAACGGGTCGCCGACGTCGCCGAGTTCCTCGACGCCGTGCGCCGGGTGGCCGCCGGGGGTACGGTGATCGACCCCGAGGTGGTCGTGCAGTTGCTGAGCCGCCGCCGGGGGCAGCCGATCGAGTCGCTGACCGGCCGCGAGTCAGAGGTGCTCGCGCTCATGGCCGAGGGGCGGTCGAACAACGCGATCGCCGGACGCCTCGGGGTCACCGAGGGGGCGGTCGAGAAGCACATCTCCGGCATCTTCGGCAAACTGGGGCTGGACCCCACGCCGGACGACCACCGCAGGGTCCTGGCCGTGCTGGCCTACCTCGGCCGTCTCTGAGGCGTTCCCGCCGCCCTGGTCCGGGTCGTGCGAGCCGGGCGAACCGGATAAAGCCAGTCGAACGCGGCTCCTGTCCGCGTGCCTTGCTCTGCCCGTCGCGTCGGCCGCGCTGTCCGTCTCGTTGCCGTTTCGCCTGAGCTTGTGGCTCCCCCAGGGCGTGTTCCTGCCAGGAATCGCGGTCACAGCCCGCCTTTTCCCGGAATGAGGCCCTTTAGCACTCAATTTCCGTAGTCATAGCACCGTGTCGGATGGCCGGTCCCGGGCGGGCGAGAGGGGCGCGGGAATGGACGATGGCCTGGCGCGGTTACAGGATCTGGCACACTGGTAGCCGACCCATGGCGGTTCCGGTTCCCGCCCGCCCGCGCGTCACTCCGACCGCGAGAGATGAAGGCGACCCGGCGACCGCGCCCCAGAGAGGACTGAGATGAAGCCTGACATCCACCCGCAGTACGGTCTCACCCAGGTGACCTGTAGCTGCGGCAGCAGCTTCACCACCCGCAGCACGGCCAAGAACGGCGTCATCCACGCCGACGTGTGCTCGGCCTGCCACCCGTTCTACACGGGCAAGCAGAAGATCCTGGACACCGGCGGCCGCGTGGCGCGCTTCGAGAAGCGTTTCGGCAAGAAGCCCGCGAGCAAGTAGCCCGCAAGCAGCGCCGGCCCGGAAACGCCCCCCTGTTCGCGGGGCGTGCCCGGGTCGGCGTTCTTGATGATGGCCCCGGTTTCCGCCACGGGTTTCCGCCACAAGCCAAGCACGAAAGAAGGGACGCACGGTGCACCTGGAGGAGTTGCTCGCCGAGTACGCCGAGCTGGAGCTCAAGCTCGCCGACCCCGCGGTGCACGCCGACCAGAACCAGGCGCGGACCCTTGGCAAGCGGTACGCCCAGCTGACGCCGATCGTCTCCGCCTACCGCGAGCTGGACGGCGTCCGCGACGATCTGGGGGCCGCCCGGGAACTCGCCACCGAGGACGCCGCCTTCGCCGACGAGGTGGCCGAGCTCGAAAGCCGCATCCCGCCGCTGGAGGAGCGGCTCAAGCACCTGCTCATCCCCCGCGATCCCAACGATGACAAGGACATCATCATGGAGATCAAGGCGGGCGAGGGCGGCGAGGAGTCCGCGCTGTTCGCCGGCGACCTGCTGCGCATGTACCTGCGGTACGCCGAGCGGGTGGGCTGGAAGACCGAGATCATCGACGCGCAGCACTCCGATCTCGGCGGCTACAAGGACGTGACGGTCGCCGTGAAGGGCAAGGGCGCCGACGGCGTCTGGTCGCGGCTGAAGTTCGAGGGCGGCGTCCACCGCGTGCAGCGCGTGCCGGTCACCGAGTCCCAGGGCCGCATCCACACGTCGGCGGCGGGCGTCCTGGTCTATCCCGAGGCCGAGGAGGTCGACGTCCAGATCGACCCCAACGACCTGCGCATCGACGTGTTCCGCAGCTCCGGCCCCGGCGGCCAGAGCGTCAACACGACCGACTCCGCCGTGCGCATCACCCACGTGCCCACCGGCGTCGTCGTCTCCTGCCAGAACGAGAAGAGCCAGCTCCAGAACAAGGAGTCGGCGCTGCGCATCCTGCGCGCCCGGCTGCTGTCGATCGCCCAGGAGCAGGCCGACGCCGCCGCCTCGGCCGAGCGCAAGTCCCAGGTCCGTACGGTCGACCGGTCCGAGCGCGTGCGCACCTACAATTTCCCGGAGAACCGCATCTCGGACCACCGCGTAGGGTTCAAGGCGTACAACCTCGACCAGGTGCTCGACGGAGATCTCTCCGCCGTCATCCAGGCCCTCACGGACGCCGAGATGGCGGAGAAGCTCGCCGCCCATGCGTGACCCTGAGATGACCTTGGTGCCCGCCGTCCACTCGTAACGAGACAAATCACGAAAACGCCCATGACCTTGCTGATGGACGAGATAGCGCTCGCCACCGCCCGGCTCGCCGAGGCGGGTGTCCCCTCACCGCGAACCGACGCTGAGGAGATCGCGGCGTTCGTCCACGGCGTGCGGCGTGGCCAGCTTCACACCGTGCGCGACGCCGACTTCGACGCCCTGTTCTGGGAGGGCGTCGCCCGGCGCGAGGCCCGCGAGCCGCTCCAGCACATCACCGGGCGCGCCTACTTCCGCTACCTCTCCCTGGAGGTCGGGCCCGGCGTCTTCGTCCCGAGACCCGAGACCGAGGTGGTCGCCGGGTGGGCGATCGACCGGCTCCACGAGATGGACGTCGCCTCGCCCGTCGTGGTCGACCTCGGCACCGGCTCCGGCGCCATCGCCCTGTCGATCGCCCAGGAGGTCTCGCTCTCGCAGGTCCACGCCGTCGAGGTCGACCCGTTGGCGTACGGCTGGGCCAAGCGCAACATCGTCGAGCACGGCCAGGGCCGCGTCTCCCTCCACCCCGAAGACCTCGCCGACTGCCTGCCCGAGTTGAACGGCCGCGTCGACCTGGTGATCTCCAACCCGCCCTACATCCCGCCGGGGGCGGTGCCGCGCGACCCCGAGGTGCGCGACTACGACCCCTCCCGCGCGCTGTACGGTTCCGGTGAGGACGGGCTGGACGAGGTCCGCGCCGTCGAGCGCACCGCGAGGCGGCTCCTGCGGCCCGGCGGCCTGGTCGCCGTCGAGCACGCCGACCAGCAGGGGTCGTCGGTGTACCTGGAGTTCACCGAGGAGCGCGGCTGGCGCGACACCCGCGACCACACCGACCTCGCCGGGCGTGACCGATTCGTGACGGCCCGTTACGGCCAGGAATGAGGGCACATGCATCGGTGCCCCTGGCATGACGGTGCGGCCCACGTGGAAGGATGACGACTCGTGATCCGACGTTATAACTGTTCGAACAGCGAGGAGCGCGCGACCGGGCTCGCCGACGCGGCGGCCGCGATCCGCGCGGGCGAGCTGGTCGTGATACCGACCGACACCGTCTACGGCATCGGCGCCGACGCCTTCACGCCCTCGGCGGTGGCGGAACTGCTGGAGGCCAAGGGCCGGGGCAGGGACATGCCCGTTCCCGTCCTGGTGGGTACCGTACGGGCGGCCACCGCCCTGATCGATGACCTCGGCGCCTACGGGCAGGATCTGATCGACGCGTTCTGGCCCGGGCCGCTGACGCTGGTCTGCCGGGCGAGCCGGTCCCTCACCTGGGACCTCGGCGACTCCAAGGGGACGGTCGCGGTCCGCATGCCGCTGCACTCGCTCGCGCTCGAGCTGCTCAAGGAGACCGGTCCGATGGCGGTGAGCAGTGCGAACCGCTCCGGCGCGCCGCCCGCGACCACCGCGGCCGACGCCGAGGCCCAGCTCGGCGAGTCGGTCGGCGTCTACCTGGACGGCGGGTCCTGCACGGATGAGATTCCGTCCACGATCGTCGACCTCACCACGCCCGTGCCCCGCGTGCTGCGCAAGGGCGCCGTGCCGGTCGAGAAGCTGCGCGCGATCGTCGGGTACATCGCCACCGACGGCGAGCCCGAGGTCGACACCCGCCGCCCTCTGCCCGGCGCCGAGGCAGAGAAGCCGGAGGACGCGCAGGCCGAGGTCAAGCCGGTTGAGGAGAAGCCGGCCGAGGTCAAGGCGGCCGAGGGGAAGCCGGCTGAGGGGAAGCCGGTCGAGGAGCCGAAGCCCGTCGAGACGGTCGCCGAGGAGCCGAAGCCGGTGACCGCGACCGCGGAGGAGCCGAAGCCGGCAGGCAAGCCGGTGGACAAGCCCGTCGAGCAGGCAAAGAAGGCGGACGGCGAGGCCTGAGCCGGGTGCGGGCGGGCCGCCCCCGCGACAGCGCGTGACCGTGATTCATGCCCTGTGGCTATCGATGGGTGGTCCGGCTCGCCGTGGACAGTACCGTGAACCGCGTCCGCGCTCTTGAGCGACGGGCCGTGGCGGGGGAGCATGGCTGCGGGCAGGGTGAAAGCCCTGCCACAGAGCGACCGGCGGAGCGCGACCACGAGCAGGGAGGCGCCCATGGGCAAGCTGAACGGCATGGACCCCAAGCTGGTCCGCGAGCTGCTGGCCGAGGTCGGGCAGGCCGGCAATCAGATGCGCACGGTCGAGTCCCGCATCACCCAGCTCACGAGCGCGGCGGGCCTGGCCGTCCCGGCGACCCACCGGCCCGCGCAGGTCGCCGACGCCGGGGACACACTGGTCAAGGACGTCAACGCGCGCCTCGTGCTGCTGGAGAAGAAAGAAAAGCAGAACGAGGGGCCGGCCGCTCCCAAGACCATGAAGCAGACGGCTGCGGACAAGAAGGACGACGGCGACAAGGCTGATAAGGGCGACAAGGCCGACAAGGGCGACCGGAACGGCGCTCCCACGTCAGAGTCGCAGACCAAGGACAAGCCGAAGGCCCACCCGCCCGCCGACAAGACCGACAAGCACGACGCGCCGAAGGACGACAAGCCCGACAAGGACACCAAGCCGCACGATCGGGACAAGCACTCGGCGGACCCGTCCCCGAAGGCCGACAAGGACGACACGCCCAAAGACCACAAGGACGCGCCCAAGGAGCACAAGGAGCACAAGGACGACGGGCCCAAGGGCGACAAGGACGCGCCGAAGGGGGAGAGGCGGGACGACCCCAAGGTCGAGAAGCAGGACCCGCCGAAGAACGACCAGACGCACAAGGTCGAGCCGCCGCGCTCCGACGGGCAGGACGCTCCCCGCGCGGACAAACCGACCACTCACGAGGCGCCCAAGCACGAGGCGCCCACGCACGAGAAGAACGACGCCCCCAGGCACGACCCGGCCCCCAGGCACGAGCCCGCGCCCAAGCACGATCCGGCTCCCACGGACAAGGGCGACCCCGCGCCCAAGCATGACCCGGCGCCCAAGCATGACGCGGCGCCGAAGGCCGATCATGCCCCGAAGGCCGAGCCGGTTCCCAAGGCCGACCAGCCGCAGTACGTCGACCCGACGGCGACGCAGGGCGGCGGGGGCGACGGCCGGCTGGACACCCCGAGGCCCGACAACGCCAACGACATCGACACCAGCCAGGAACGCACGCGGGTGGTGAACGTCGACGGCGTCCGGGTGGTCGAGGTCACCATGAAGCCGCCCAGCGCCGAGCACCTCGACTGGCTGTCGCAGAACATGGACAAGATCCCTCCCATGGAGCAGCCGGTGGTCGTCCCTCCGGACGGCGCGCAGCCGGGGCATCCCCACTCCGACGGCCCAGTGGGCTACGCCCAGCCCGGCGACCCGTCCGGCGCGGCCAAGCCGTCGGCGCCCCTGCCGCCCGACCCGGGCGCCCAGCCGTCCGATACCGGCGCCCAGCCGTCCGGCTCCGGCGGCCAGGCGCCCGACCAGCCCGTGGGCGCGCCTCAGGGCGCCGTCCAGGCGGGAGGACAGGTGCAGTCGGGTGTCTACATGCCCCCGGACTCCGCGCCCCGGCTCGGCGATCTCAGCGCCTCACAGTCCCCATTCGCCTCGCCCGCCGATCCATACACTGGCGACCCGTTCACCGACCCCGCCTACGACGGCGACGCGACCGAAGACCGGGGCCCGAGCCACGCCGCCTCCGACGGCTCCCGCTCTTCGTCGTCCGCCGGCTAAGTCGTCCGCCAGCTGAAGGAGTGGTGTTCCGACATGTACGCGGATCCGCCCGCGCCGAGGCCGCTGCAGCCCGGGGAGATGCCGCCCGCGTCGGCGTCGCCCGATCCGTTCAGCCCGGACGGGCACGCGACGAGCTGGCGCTTCAACCCCGAGTACCAGAAGCTCGTCGATCTCTGGCAGCAGGCCCAGCCGCTGCTGGAGAGCCTCACCGGCTCGCTGGACAAGGCGTACCAGATGGCGCGGAGCCGCGATGTCTGGGACGCGCCGGTCGCCGAGCGGTACGTGCAGGACATGGGTGAGTGGCGCACGCGCCTCGGCATGTACCGGCAGGCCGTGCTGACCGCGATCAGCGACCAGGCGGCGGACACCCCCCGCTGGGTCCCGGTCTCCTCCTCGGCCCCGCACGCCTACAGCTGAGACGGCTGAGAAACCGATACGGCTGATACCCGTACGGCCCGCCGCACACGCCGGGCCGTACGGGCGGTGCACGCCTGGAAGCCGTCCGGGAGCGCCCTGAGCAGGTCCGGCATGGTGTGCGCGGGCGGGCCCGCCCGCGCCGGGGCATACAGTGGGGAAATCGGCGGTCCTTTGCCACGCGCGTCGCGGCGCGAGGAGGGGATGGTGATCGAGCCATGCGGGCGAAAGGGCGAGACCACGGACGACGGCCCGGCGACGCGCCCCCGGGCGAGGGTGTCTTCTACGGCCCCGACTTCTCCGAGCTGCTGCGCCGTGACCCCGAGATCGCGCTGGTGCTGCTGGACGAGCTGGAACGCCAGCGCGCCGGCCTGCAGCTCATCGCCAGTGAGAACTTCACCTCGCCCGCGGTGATGACGGCGCTCGGCTCGACGCTGACCAACAAGTACGCCGAGGGCTACCCGGGCAGGCGCTACTACGGCGGCTGCGAGGTGGTCGACCGCGCGGAACAGCTGGCGATCGACCGCGCCAGGGCGCTCTTCGGCGCCGACCACGCCAACGTCCAGCCGCATTCGGGCGCCTCCGCGAACCTCGCCGCCTACGCGGCGCTGCTCCAGCCGGGCGACACGGTTCTGGCCATGGCGCTCTCGCACGGAGGTCACCTGACGCACGGCTCGAAGGTCAACTTCTCGGGACGCTGGTTCGACGTGGTGGCGTACGGGGTGCGGCGCGACACCGAGACGATCGACTACGACGAGGTGCGCGACCTGGCGCTGCGCCACCAGCCCAAGCTGATCATCTGCGGCGCGACGGCGTACCCGAGGCTCATCGACTTCGCCGTGTTCCGGGGCATCGCCGACGAGGTCGGAGCGTGGCTGCTCGCCGACGTCGCGCACACGATCGGGCTGGTGGCGGGCGGCGTGATCCCGTCGCCGGTGCCGTACGCCGACGTGGTGACGTTCACGACGCACAAGGCGCTGCGCGGTCCGAGGGGCGGGGCGATCCTGTGCACCGACGAGATCGCCTCGCGCGTCGACCGCGCGGTGTTCCCGTTCACGCAGGGAGGGCCGCTGATGCACGCGGTCGCGGCCAAGGCCGTGGCGTTCGGCGAGGCGTCCCGCCCGGATTTCGGCGCGTACGCCGGGCAGGTGGTGGCCAACGCGCGGGCGCTGGCGGACGGGCTGGCGGCGGAGGGGATGCGCCCGGTCTCCGGCGGCACCGACACGCATCTGACGCTCATCGACCTGCGCGACCTCGGCGTCTCGGGGGCCGAGGCCGAGGACGCGTGCGCCCGCGCGGGGATCACCCTGAACCGCAACACGATCCCGTACGACCCCGAGCCGCCCACGGTGACCTCGGGCATCCGTCTGGGCACGCCGTGCGTGACGACGCAGGGCATGGGCGTGCCGGAGATGAAGGAGATCGCGTCGATGGTGGCGCAAGCGGTGGGGGATCCAGGTGCGATAACGTCGGTGGCCGAGCGGGTGACGCGGCTCACACGTGGTCACCCGGCATATCCGCGGGGTTAATGTGCAGTTCTGTGCAGTTTTCCGGTCACAGATGACCGGACAATCCGGGAAACTAGGTACGTGCGCGAATACACACTCATAGCGCTGGTGGCGGCCGCGGTTACCTACCTGCTGGTCCCCCTGGTCAGGGTCTTCGCGCTCCGCATCGGCGCCGCGCCCGAGATCCGCGAGCGCGACGTGCACACCGTCCGGACCCCTCGCCTCGGCGGCCTGGCGATGTACGCGGGAATGCTGGCGGGGCTGTTCGTCGCCACCCGCCTCGAGCACATCGGGGCCACGCTCGCCTCGCCCAAGATGGGCGAGGGGCAGACGGTGACAGCCCTGGCCCTCGCGGGCGGCGTCATCGTGATCACCGGGTTCCTGGACGACTGGTGGGGCATGGACGCCCTGGTCAAGCTGGGGGGGCAGATCGCCGCGGCCGGGCTGCTGGTGGTCTTCAAGCTCACGCTGCTGTGGGTCCCGCTGCCCAACGGGAACACGGTGAGCCTCGACAGCACGCTGCAGACGATCATCACGATCCTCGTGGTGGTGGTCGCCATCAACGCGGTCAACTTCGTGGACGGCTTGGACGGCCTGGCCGCCGGCATCGTCTGCATCGCCGCGATGGCGACGTTCGCGTGGACGATCGCGCTGACCGACAGCCTCGATCAGGGCCGCCTGAGCGTCACGGCGGCCATCACGGCGATCCTCATCGGCATGTGCCTGGGCTTCCTGCCGCACAACTTCCATCCCGCCAAGATCTTCATGGGCGACACCGGCGCGATGCTCATCGGCCTGGTGCTGGCGACGTCGGTGGTCACGGTGACCGGCACGGTCGACTACCAGGGCGCCGCGGACATCAACCGGTTCCCCCTCGTCCTGCCGATCCTGCTGCCCCTCGCGGTGATGGTCCTCCCGCTGGCCGACCTGGTCATGGCGGTCGTCCGGCGCACGTCGTACGGGAAGTCGCCGTTCGCGCCCGACCGCGGCCACCTGCACCATCGCCTGCTGCACATCGGCCACTCGCACCGCCGCACGGTGCTGATCATGTACGCGTGGACGTTCCTGTTCGCCGCCGCCGTCGTCGGCCTCTCGGTGGGCGGCGTGCCGCTGTTCGTGTTCCCCGCGGTCGTGGTGTTCGCCCTCGCCGTGCTGATGCTCATGGGCCTGCCGCTGTGGCGCTCGGGCCGGGGCGGGCGCGGGGGAGGCGCGCGCGCGACCCGGCGCGGCCCCGGTCCGACCTCCGGCCCGGTCTCGGCGGGCCCCTCCACGCCGGAGGCGTCCGCGGCCGACGATTCCGCGCACTCCTCGCCCGCCACCGCGACGACCGGCTGACACATTCGTTCACCTGCCCGAAAGCCCAGGTAAAGGCGCTCCTTCATGAGCTTGTGATACCTTTCACTAGCAAGGGCGGGCAACGCCCGCCCCGCGAGGTAGCAATCGCTCGCTTGACAACTGTTCTTTGGAGCACCGATGCAGGCCAACGACCTCCAGATTCTCCGGGCGGCCGCGTTCCCCACGGGGGTGGCCGGGCTTGTCGCCGTCGCCGTCGCGGCGTTCGCCGACGGTGCCAAGGGAGCCCTGGGCGCCGGCATCGGCGTGCTGGTCGTCGCGGCCTTCTTCACCATCAGCCTCGTCGCCGTCACCTACGCCGCGCGCATCTCGCCGACGATGATGATGGCCGCGGCGCTGGGCACGTTCCTGCTGAAGATCCTGGCCCTGGTCGTGACGCTGGAGGCCTTCCAGGACGCCACCGTGTGGACTCCCGGGGCGTTCGGCCTGACCGTCATCGCGTGCACCGTCATCTGGACCATCGGCGAGGCGCGCGGCTTCCTGAAACTTCGCATCCTCTACGTCGACCCCACCGCCAAGGTGCCGGGCCAGATCGGGGAGAAGCGGACGTGACGCGTCGCGTACCGACGGTCTCCGTGAGTTTGCTCTACACTCGCCTTGGCAGACGGGGTGAGACACGTCATCGTCAGGTGCCTGGGGCGCGCGCCTCACGCGGCTGGCTCGATATGACTAGTCAGGGCCACGCCTGCTATTGTCGCGTGCGCGGCAGGGGAACGTTCGCCTGTGCCATTGAGTCCTGGCCTCCTCGCCCTCTTCACACTTCTTCTCCGGTCGGCCTCTCCGAGGTACGCCGACCGGAGGACCTGCTGACGACCGATCATCACGACGAAGGGAACGACGAGTGAGCGCCACGCTGACGCCTCTCGCCTCCGATGAGTTCCAGGCTCCGGGGCTAGGCATTTTCGACTGGCCACCGCTCGTCGACGATGTGGCCTGGTTCAACAAGCCGGCCCTGCTGGCCTTCACCGCCTCCATCCTGGTCGTGGTGTTCGCCTTCATCGCCTTCTCGCGGCCGAAACTCGTGCCGAGGGGCGTGCAGAACGTCGGCGAGCTCGCCTACGACTTCGTCCGCGACCAGATCGCCCGGCCGAACCTCGGCAAGGACAGCGACCGCTGGATGCCGTTGCTGTTCACCATGTTCCTGTTCGTCTGGATCATGAACCTGTTCGGCTCGGTCGTCTTCATCCAGTTCCCCGTCATGGCGCGCATCGGCTACCCCGCGGTCCTCTCGATCGGCGTGTGGCTGCTCGTCATGTACCTGGGCATCAAGCACCAGGGGCCGATCGGCTTCTTCAAGAACGTGATGTTCCCTCCCGGCCTCCCGGGCTGGATCTACGTGCTGGTCGCCCCCATCGAGCTGATCTCGACCTTCTTCCTGCGCCACATCACCCACGCGGTGCGGCTCTTCGCCACCATGATGGCGGGCCACCTCATCGTGGCGCTGTTCTCCGAGGTCGGCTGGCACTTCCTCGCGGTGCAGATCACGCCGCTCGGCGCCCCGCTCGGCGTGCTCGGGGTCGCGATGACGATCCTGCTCACCGCCTTCGAGCTGTTCATCCAGGCGCTGCAGGCCTACGTGTTCGCGCTGCTGACGGCCATGTTCATCAACGACGCGGTTCACCCCGCGCACTGATAACGCACTGAAAAATCTTCCACCTCGCCCGAAACCCCGGTGGACGTCCCACTGGTCGATAGAAAAGGAAACTAAGCATGTCTAGTGGTCTGCTCGCCGAAGTGACCGGCAACCTTGGTTCCATCGGCTACGGCCTCGCCGCGATCGGCCCCGGCATCGGCATCGGCATCATCTTCGGCCAGGGCGTGCAGGCCATCGCCCGCCAGCCGGAGGCCTACGGCTTGATCCGTCAGAACATGATCCTGGGCTTCGTCTTCGCCGAGGCGCTCGCTCTGATCGGTATCGCGCTCGCGTTCGCCTTCCGGGCCTGACGCGACCCTCCCCGGCGGAAGGTGGCAATTGTGTATCTGCTAGCGGCAGAAGAAGCGACGAACCCTCTCCTCCCCGATATGGCGGAGATGGCCATCGGCGGGATCTCCTTCCTGATCGTCCTGTTCTTCGTCGGCCGTCTGTTGGTCCCGCGTATCCAGAAGACCCTGGAGATGCGGACCGAGGCCATCGAAGGCGGCCTGAAGAGGGCAGAGGAGGCCCAGGCCACGGCGCAGCGCACCCTCGAGGAGTACCGCGCCAAGCTCGAAGAGGCCCGTCACGACGCCGCCCGCCTGCGGGAAGAGGCCCGTGAGCAGGCCGCGCAGATCAAGGCCGAGCTCCGTGAGGAGGCCCAGGCCGAGGCCCGGCGCCTCATCGAAGCCGCGCACGCGCAGATCGAGGCCGACCGCCAGCAGGCGTTCGCCCAGTTGCGCGGTGAGATCGGCCGCCTGGCGACCGATCTGGCCGGCCGTATCGTGGGCGAGTCGCTGGAGGACGAGGTCCGCCAGAGCCGCGTCGTGGACCGGTTCCTCGCCGAGCTCGAGTCCGCGGACGGGGCGGCGGTGCGCTGATGAGAGGCCTGAGCCGTAGCTCGTTCGCCGAGGTCGAAGAGCGCTTCAACGCGGTGGCCGGGACGGCGGACCTCGCCCGCGTGGCCGATGACCTGCTCGCGGTCGCCGTCCTGCTGGACCGCGAGCACGGGCTTCGCCGCAACCTGGCCGACCCCGCGCGTTCCGCGGAGCAGAAGGCCGAGGTCGTGCGGGCGCTGCTGAGCGGCAAGATCGACGACGCCGCTCTGGAGACGGTCGTCATGGCCGTCTCGGTCAAGTGGTCGAAGTCCGGAGACCTCTCCGACGCGCTGGAGCGGCTCAGCGTCATCGCCTCGGTCGCCGAGGCCGAGTCCCAGGGCAGGCTCGACGACGTGGAGGACGAGCTCTTCCGCTTCGGCCGCATCGTCGAGGCCAACCCCGAGCTGCGCCACGCCCTCGCCGACCCGGCCCTCCCCGCGGACGCCAAGCGCGCCCTGCTCGGCGACCTCCTCGTCCGCAGGGTCGCCCCGGCCACCCTGCGGCTGGTGACGCAGCTTGCGCTGTACCCCAGAGGACGTAGCTTGGAACGAGGGCTGGATGAGTACATCCAGCTCGTGGCGGAGCAGCGACAGCAACTTGTCGCCGTGGTGCGCAGCGCGGTTCCGCTGACCGACGGGCAGAGGCAGCGCCTCGCCGCCTGGTTGCGCACCACGTACGGTCGCGACGTCCACCTGAACGTCGAGGTGGACCCGCGGGTGATCGGTGGATTCTCGGTCCGGCTGGGCGACGAGATGATCGACACCACGATCGCAGGACGTATTGAAGATGTCCGCCGCCGGTTGGCCGGCTAGGAGAGTCAGGGCGGCCGATGATTAGGGAGACTGAAGAGAGATGGCGGAGCTGACGATCCGGCCGGACGAGATCCGGAACGCGCTTGAGCGCTTCGTCCAGGCCTACGAGCCGGAAGGGGCGGCCCGGGAGGAGATCGGGACCGTCGTCGATGCCGGCGACGGCATCGCCCACATCTCCGGCCTTCCCTCGGCGATGGCGAACGAACTGCTTGAGTTCGAGGACGGCACGCGTGGCCTGGCACTGAACCTGGACGTCCGGGAGATCGGTGCCGTTATCCTGGGCGACTTCAGCGGCATCGAAGAGGGCCAGTCGGTACGCCGGACGGGCGAGGTCCTGTCCGCCCCGGTCGGCGACGCCTTCCTCGGCCGCGTCGTCGACTCGCTGGGCAACCCGCTCGACGGCAAGGGCCCGATCGAGGCCGAGGCGCGCCGGCCCCTGGAGCTCCAGGCGCCGTCGGTGGTCCAGCGCCAGCCGGTGAAGGAGCCGCTGCAGACCGGCATCAAGGCGATCGACGCCATGACGCCGATCGGCCGCGGCCAGCGCCAGCTGATCATCGGCGACCGCGGCACCGGCAAGACCGCGATCGCCGTGGACACGATCCTCAACCAGCGCGAGAACTGGGCCAGCGGCGACCCGAGCAAGCAGGTCCGCTGCGTCTACGTCGCGGTCGGCCAGAAGGGCTCGACGATCGCGCAGGTCCGCGGGCGCCTCGAAGAGGCCGGCGCCATGGAGTACACCACCATCGTCGCCGCCCCGGCCTCCGACGCCGCCGGGTTCAAGTACATCGCCCCGTACACCGGTTCGGCCATCGGCCAGCACTGGATGTACCAGGGCAAGCACGTGCTCATCGTCTTCGACGACCTGAGCAAGCAGGCCGACGCCTACCGCGCCGTGTCCCTGCTGCTGCGCCGCCCGCCGGGCCGTGAGGCGTTCCCCGGCGACGTCTTCTACTTGCACTCGCGCCTGCTGGAGCGCTGCGCCAAGCTCTCCGACGCCATGGGCGCCGGCTCGATGACCGGTCTGCCGATCATCGAGACCAAGGGCAACGACGTCTCGGCGTTCATCCCGACCAACGTCATCTCCATCACCGACGGCCAGTGCTTCCTGGAGACCGACCTGTTCAACGCCGGCGTCCGCCCGGCGATCAACGTCGGTGTCTCGGTCTCCCGCGTCGGTGGCTCGGCGCAGATCAAGGCGATGCGCAAGGTCGCCGGAACGCTCCGCCTGTCGCTGTCGCAGTACCGCGACCTGGAGGCCTTCGCGGCCTTCGCCTCCGACCTGGACGCGGCCTCCCGCGCCCAGCTGGAGCGCGGCGCCCGCCTGGTCGAGCTGCTCAAGCAGCCGCAGTACCACCCGTACGCGGTCGAGCGCGAGGTCGTCTCCGTGTGGGCCGGCACCAGCGGCGAGCTCGACGACGTCCCGCTCGAGGACATCGCGCGCTTCGAGGCCGAGTTCCTGGACTACCTGACGACCAAGTACAAGGGCGTCCTCGACGGCATCCGTGAGACGCGCGAGCTGAACGACGACGCGATCACGACGCTCAAGGAGGCGATCACGGAATTCAAGAAGACGTTCCAGACCTCCTCCGGCACGCTGCTCGTGAACGACGAGCCGGTCAACCCGCTCCAGGCGGACGAGGTCGGCCAGGAGAAGATCGTGAAGCACGTCCGCCCGACGGCCGAGAAGAAGTAGCCGATGGGTGCCCAGCTAAGACTGCTGCGGCGGCGGATCCGTTCGGTCAAGTCCACTGCGAAGATCACCCGCGCGCAGGAGCTCATCGCCTCGTCCCGCATCATCAAGGCGCAGCAGCGCATGGAGGCGGCGGTTCCGTACGAGCGTGAGATCACGCGCGCGGTGTCGGCCGTCCTCAGCAACTCGGCCGACATCGACCACCCGCTGACCGTCGCCAAGGAACGGCCCACCGCGGCGGGCGTCCTGATCGTCACCAGCGACCGCGGCTTCGCCGGCGGCTTCAACGCCAACGTGCTGCGCGAGGCCGAGGCGCTGGCCGGTCACCTGCGGGGACGCGGCTTGGAGCCCAAGCCGTTCGTTGTCGGGCGCAAGGGCATCACCTGGCACCGGTTCCGCGACCGGCAGATGAGCGGCGAGTGGTCCGGGTTCTCCGACAACCCGCTGTACGCGCACGCCAAGGAGATCGCCGACGCGCTGGTGACGGCGTTCGAGGACGAGAACGGCATCGACGAGATCCACATCGTCTACACCGAGTTCGTCTCGATGCTCACCCAGCAGGTCCAGGTGAAGCGCATCCTTCCGCTGGAGGTCGAGGAGACCACCGAGCAGCCCCCCGAAGGCCCGCTGCCGTACTACGAGTTCGAGCCGACCGCCGGTGAGGTGCTGAACCAGCTCCTGCCGCGCTACATCGAGTCGCGCATCTTCAACGCGCTGCTCCAGTCGGCCGCCTCCGAGCACGCCTCGCGTCGCCGCGCGATGAAGTCGGCGACCGACAACGCCAACGAGCTCATCCGCGTGTTCACGCAGCGGATGAACCAGGCGCGGCAGGCCGAGATCACCCAGGAAATCAGCGAGATCGTCGGCGGCGCCAACGCGCTCGCCGACGCCTCCGCGGGGAAAGAGTGAGAAACCACAATGACTGCTGAGACCGTCGCGACCGCCGTAGGTCGCGTGGCCCGCGTCACGGGTCCCGTCGTCGACGTGGAGTTCCCCGTCGAGGCGATGCCGGACATCTACAACGCTCTCACCACCGAGGTCACCATCGGCGGCGAGACCAAGACGCTGACCCTGGAGGTCGCCCAGCACCTCGGCGACAACCTGGTCCGCGCCATCTCCATGCAGCCCACCGACGGCGTCGTCCGCGGCGTCGTCGTCAACGACACCGGCGCCCCCATCTCGGTGCCGGTCGGCCAGGTCGTCAAGGGCCACGTGTGGAACACCCTCGGCGAGGCCCTGGACACGCCCACCGCCTCGCTCCAGATCAACGAGCGCTGGGGCATCCACCGCCAGTCCCCGCCGTTCGACCAGCTCGAGTCGCGCACCGAGATGCTGCCCACAGGCATCAAGGTCATCGACCTGCTCACCCCGTACGTCAAGGGTGGCAAGATCGGCCTGTTCGGCGGCGCGGGCGTCGGCAAGACCGTCCTCATCCAGGAGATGATCCGCCGGGTCGCGCTGAAGTTCTCCGGCACGTCGGTGTTCGCCGGCGTCGGCGAGCGCACCCGTGAGGGCAACGACCTCTGGCTGGAGATGGAGGAGGCCGACGTCCTCAAGGACACCGCGCTGGTGTTCGGCCAGATGGACGAGCCTCCGGGCACCCGTCTGCGTGTCGCGCTCTCCGCGCTCACCATGGCCGAGTACTTCCGCGACGTCGAGAAGCAGGACGTTCTGCTCTTCATCGACAACATCTTCCGCTTCACCCAGGCGGGCTCGGAGGTCTCCACCCTGCTCGGCCGTATGCCGTCCGCGGTGGGTTACCAGCCCACCCTGGCCGACGAGATGGGCGTCCTCCAGGAGCGCATCACCTCGACCCGCGGTCACTCGATCACCTCCATGCAGGCGATCTACGTCCCCGCGGACGACATCACCGACCCGGCCCCGCACAACGCGTTCGCGCACCTCGACGCGCAGACCGTTCTGTCCCGGCCGATCTCGGAGAAGGGCATCTACCCCGCGGTGGACCCGCTCGACTCCAGCTCCCGCATCCTCGACCCCACGATCGTGGGCGAGGAGCACTACCGGGTGGCTCAGGAGACCAAGCGGATCCTCCAGAAGTACCGCGAGCTCCAGGACATCATCGCCATCCTGGGCATCGACGAGCTCTCGGAAGAGGACAAGGTCGTCGTCCAGCGGGCCCGCCGCATCGAGCGCTTCCTGTCCCACCCGATGTACGCCGCCGAGGCGTTCACCGGCCAGCCGGGAGAGTTCGTCGACGTGGAGGAGACGATCCGCTCCTTCAAGGGCCTGTGCGAGGGCGAGTACGACCACCTTCCCGAGCAGGCGTTCTTCATGGTCGGCGGCATCGACCAGGCCATCGCCAAGGCGAAGGAACTGGCCCGCTGACGACGGGGTGCCGGTACGGCCCTGCCGTACCGGCATCCGAGGAAGGTGTGTGATGGCAAAGCTCCGCATCGGCGTCGTTTCGCCGGAACGTGAGATCTGGTCGGGCGAGGCAGACATGGTGATTGCCAAGACCGTGGACGGCGAGATCGGTATTATGCCGAATCACGCCCCCGTTCTCGGCGTCCTCGTGGAGGGCGGCGTCCTGCGCATCAAGCGAAGCGACGGCGGGGACGTGGTCGCGGCCGTCCACGGCGGGTTCATCTCCGTGGCCAACAACGATGTGTCGGTTCTGGCCGAGACGGCCGAGCTCGGCTCCGAGGTGGACGTCGCGGCGGCCCGGGACGCGCTCCAGCGGGCGCTCTCGTCGGTCGACGCCGGCGGCGAGGACACCGAGGCGCAGATCGAGGCCAAGCGTGCCAGGGCCCGCCTGCGCGCGGCCGGCGAAGAGGTTTGACAGTTATACGGACATGAGCTTCGGGGGGGCGACCATGGCGGCGCTGGAGATTTTGATAAGCGTTGCGGTGGTCGCCGCCTTGCTCGTCCTTCGTGGCATACTGCTCGCCCGATCCCGGGGCAACGTCGTATGTAGCCTGCGTACGAGTAACCGGGCCTGGAGAAGCGGAGTGGCCCGCTATGCGGGCGGAGAGCTCCACTGGATCCCATTTCTTGGACTGCGACTGAGGCCGCGCCACGCTATCGCGAGGCGCGGCCTCACCGTTTCGACCCGTCGTCCCCTCACGGGCGACGACGGCCCCGCAGGCTACTGGACGGTCGACTGCGCCGGCGTCTCCCTGGCCATGAGCGAAGACGCCCTGACGGGCTTCCTGGCCTGGGTCGAAAGCGCCCCGCCCAGCGCGCACCTGGACGCCGCGTAAATCTGTGCCTATGGCCGCGCCTCCGGCACGGCGGTAAGGGGCACCTCGAACCCGCCGAGTGGAGCGAGGCCATAGGCACTGTCTAACGGGTGGCGCCGGGCTTCCAGAGGAGTTCCCGGCCGTCGGCCGCTATGCGGCAGAGGATGAAGAGCAGGTCGCTCAGGCGGTTCAGGTAGCGGGCCGTGAGCGGGTTCACGTCGTCGTGGGTCTCCAGGGCCGACCAGGTGGTGCGTTCCGCGCGGCGGACGACCGTGCGGGCCACGTGCAGGAGCGCGGTGCCCGGGTCGCCGCCCGGCAGGATGAAACTGCGCAGCGGGCGGAGCCGCTCGTTGAAGAGGTCGCACTGCGCTTCGAGCCGGTCGACGTAGGACTGCTCGACGCGCAGGGGCGGGAACTCGGGGTTCTCGGTCACGGGCGTGCAGAGGTCGGCTCCGACGTCGAACAGCTCGTTCTGGACGACGGCCAGCACCTCGACGATCTCGGCCGCGAGGTTCCCCATCGCGACGGCCACACCGATCGCGGCGTTCGCCTCCTCGACGTCCGCGTAGGCGGCGAGCCGGGGATCGGTCTTCCGGGTACGGCTCATGTCCCCGAGCGTCGTGGTGCCGTCATCGCCGATCCGCGTGTAGATCTTGGACAGCACGACAGGCTTGTCGTTGTCAGCGCGCGTCATGCCGCCAGCGTAGCCCCGCGGGCGTCCTTCAACGGTGCTCTGGGGCGCTAACGGAGGAATAGGAGAGGGATTGGTGGGCAGGGGACCTCTGCGGCCTGTGAGGGCCGTCTGACATGAGGAGGCGGCATGCCAAGCCGGTCTGGTCCGGGGTGCGCGGGGGTCCAGGTGGTCAGCGTCGGGGCGAGGCTCGATGTCGGCACGGTGGCCCGGCTGCGGCCGCGTCTGCACGAGGCGGTCGAGTCGGGGGACGGTGACATGATCGTCGATCTCTCGGGTCTGGAGATGATCGACGCCGCCGGCCTGGGGGTCCTCGTCGGGACGCATCGCCGCGCCTTGCGCGCGGAGCGCCGGCTCGTCCTTCGCGGGGTGCCGCCGCGGGTCATGAGGCTCCTCGCCATCACCCGCCTGCACCGGGTGCTCAAGGTCGAGCTCCCGGCCGCCGCCGCGGCCTGAAGGCGCGTCCCCCGGGTGCGACGGGGGTGCGCTTCAGCCGAAGGAGCGGCGGAAGATGTGGACGGCCGTGTCGATCAGGCTGTCCAGGGGAGGTTTGACGTCGGCGAGGACCCACTCGATGAGCAGTTCCTGGATCGCGCCGACGAGCGCGAGCGAGAGCAGGTGGAGGCGTTCCGGCGGCTCGCCGGGCACCTCGCCCATGGTCTCTTCGATCATCTGGGTGAAGCCGGTGACCGCGCGCTGGCGGTGCGGGGCGAGGATGTCGCCGGCCCTGCGCACCTCCAGATGCATGATCTTCGCCCGCCGCCGGTCACGGGTGACGAAGGTGATGTACTCGGCGATGCCCGCCCGGATCCTGCTGTCGGTGTCGGGGGGCGCCTCTCCGATCGCCTTGGACACCGCGAGGAGGGTCTCCTCGACGCAGCGGTCGTACACCGCCCGCATCAGATCTTCGCGCCCGGTGAAGCATTCGTAGAACGCCCGGTTGGAAATGCGAGCCGCCGCGCACAATCGTTCGATCGTGGTGGCATTGAATCCTGGTCCGGCGAACAACGCGTAAGCCGCGCTCATCAGCCGTTCCTTGCGGTCGGCTAATCGCTGCTCCGCCGTCATCCCGCGGTAGTCACGTCCGGTCGCCAAGTCCCACCTCGCGTCCTGCTGGCTCGTAGGAACCCATCATTATGGACGCAAGATCGTTTTTGGGGAAGTATCAGGACAACTAGCTCTTGCGTCGACCATGCAGAATAGTGACCATTTTCACAAGACGCTGCAGCTCCGCCGGAGTCCTGGTGAACGACGTGAGGTTCATGCCCGGAAGGGGGAATCTCTGCCGCGTTATGGACTTGGCACGCGTGAACTCGCGCAGCCCGTCCGCGCCGTGGATTCGCCCGAACCCCGAGTCGCCGACGCCGCCGAACGGCAGCGCGGGCACGCCCACGAACGAGATGACCGAGTTGATCGCCGTCATGCCGCTGAGCATCGCGCGGGCCAGTTCCATGGCCCGCCGGGTGTCGCCCGAGAAGATCGTCCCGCCGAGGCCGTAGGCGACGGCGTTGGTCTTCTCCAGCGCCTCCTCCGCCGTGGCGACCCTGGTCACCGTGATCGTCGGCCCGAAGGTCTCCTCGCGCACCGCGCTCGACTCCTCGGGCACGTCGGTGAGCACCACCGGGTCGACGTACGGCGGCCGCACGGACGCGGCGCCGCCCACCACGGCCTTGCCGCCCCGGGCCAGCGCGTCGTCGACGTGCCGCCGGATCACCTCCGTCTGGGACGGCATGGTGATGGGCCCGTAGTCCTCGCCGGTGCGCAGCGCCCCGGCGCGCTCGGTGAGCTCGCGCATGAACGCGTCGTAGACGCTCTCCACGACGTACACGCGCTCCACGCCCACGCAGGTCTGGCCGGCGTTGGACATCGCGCCCCAGAGCGCGGCGTCCGCCGCCGCGGCGAGGTCGGCGCCCTCGTCGACGATCAGCGCGTCCTTGCCGCCGCACTCGGCGACGATCGGCGTGAGGTTCGCCGCGCAGGCCGCCATGACCCGCTTGGCGGTGGCGGTCGACCCCGTGAAGGCGATCTTGCCGACGCCGGGGTCGGCGGCGAGCGCGGCCCCGGTCTCGCCGAACCCGGTGACGACCTGCAGCACCTTGTGCTCGGGGACGCTCTCGGCGAACAACTCGGCCAGCAGGACGCCGACGCCGGGGGTCAGCTCGCTGGGCTTGAACACCACGGCGTTCCCTGCGGCGAGCGCGTAGCCGATGGACCCCATGGGGGTGAACAGCGGGTAGTTCCACGGGCCGATCACGCCGACCACGCCGAGCGGCAGGTACTCCAGCGTGGCGGCCATGTTGATGCCGACCAGGCCCGGCGAGACCCGGCGCGGGCCGAGCACCCTGCGCGCGTGGCGCGCCGCCCAGTCCAGGTGGACGATCGTGATCGCCGTCTCCAGCGTCGCGTCGCCCATCGGCTTGCCGGTCTCCTGGTGGATCTTCGTGGCGACCCGCTCCAGGTTCCGCGTCAGGACGGCCTTGAAGTCCAGCAGCCGGCGCTTCCGTTCGGCGAAGCCCAGCCGGGCCCACCAGCGCGCCGCCTCGCCCGCGGCCTCGACGGCGGCCCGTACGGACGCCGCGTCATGGATCGGATGGGTGCCCACGACCGCGCCCGTGGCGGGGTCCAGCGAGTCGAAGGTGCGCTGCTCGGTGACCGTTGACATCAGGACGTCTCCCTCTCGGCGCTGGCGGCGTCGGCCGGTCCCGGGGCCTGGGTGCGCCGCCCCGTCCGGACCCGCCCGGACCCACATGGTGCACCTTTCCGGCGATCCGGGGCAACGATATGCCCGGCGGCCCGGACCGTCGCGGCGCCGCGCGTGCCCGTCACAGCAGGCCGCGGCTCAGGGCCGTCGTGACGGCGGCGGTGCGGTCGGAGACACCGAGCTTGCCGAAGATCCGCAACAGGTGGGTCTTCACCGTCGCCTCGCTGATGAACAGCGACCTGCCGATCTCGCCGTTGGTCAGGCCGCGGGCGACCAGCGCCAGCACCTCGGTCTCGCGCTTGGACAGCGACTCGGCGACGGGCGCCCGCATGCGCGTGACGAGCCGGGTGGCGACCGAGGGGGACAGCACCGTCTCGCCGCGCGCCGCGCCGAACACCGCCGCGATCAGGTCGGCCCGCGCGGTGTCCTTCAGCAGATAGCCCGCGGCCCCCGCCTCCACCGCGCGCACGATGTCCTGGTCGGTCTCGTAGGTCGTGAGGACGATCACGCGGCTCTCGGGGCGGTCGGCGAGGATGCCCGCGATGGCCGAGACGCCGTCGCCGCCGGGCATGCGCAGGTCCATGAGGATCACGTCGGGGGTCAACTCCCGCGCGCGGGCCACGGCCTCCTCGCCCGAACCGGCCTCTCCGGCCACGCCGATGCCCGGGTCGGCCTCCAGCATGCCGCGCAGGCCCTCCCGGACGACGGGGTGGTCGTCGACGATCAGCACGCGTATCACGCGGGGGTCTCCTCCTGGGGAAGCCGGACGGTGAGCTCGGTGCCCTTCCCGGGCGCGCTCGCGATCTCCAGTGTGCCTCCGGCCTGCTCGACGCGCGTGCGCATGGCCCGCAGGCCGTACCCCTGAGCCTCCGGGGCGGGCTCCGGTGTGCCCGCCCCGGGGTGGAAACCCACCCCGTCGTCCGCGACGCGCAGGACGACCTCGTGCTCGCCGTACTCCAGCGTCACGTGCGCGGAGGAGGCCGTCGCGTGCCTGCGCACGTTGGCCAGTGCCTCCTGGGCGGCCCTGATCAGCACGACCTCGGCGCCCGGGGGGAGCGGGCGCGAGGCGCCCTCGGCCGTGAAGGTGACCGGCACGCCGAGTTCCTCGCCCAGCCGCGAGGCGATCCTGCCGAGCGCCTCCTCCAGCGTGGACCCGTCCAGCGGCGCCGGGGTGAGCGCCGCGATGAGCCCGCGCGCCTCCTCCAGGTTCTCCCGTGCCGTCCGCACGGCCAGGGCCAGGTGGTGGGACGGGTCGGCCTGCGCCTCCGCCGCCTGGATCAGCATGATGATGCTCGTGAAGCCCTGGGCCAGCGTGTCGTGGATCTCCCCGGCGAGCCGCTGCCGCTCCGCCAGGGCGCCCCGCTCGCGCGAGAGCCGTTCGACCTGCGCACGGCTGGCCCGCAGCTCCTCGATCAGCTCGGCCCGCTCGGCGCTCTGGCGGATGATGCGCGACACCCACGGCCCGAACACCAGGGAGAACGCGACCGAGACGACCGAGAACGCGGCGCTCCCGATGGCTTCACCCACGCTGAGCTCGGGGCTGAGGAGGCGGACGGCCGGCAACACGTTGAGGAAGATCACGACCACCACGGCCCACCGCGAGCGCAGCATCATGAACACCTGCGGGCACAGCGCGAAGAGGGCGAACCCCGCCGCGTGGACCATCGTCGCCGCGGGGACGAACGCGGCCACGATCAGCACGCTGTAGATCACGCCTTCCCGCGGGTTGGGCTCGTCGCTCATGGTGGCGGCCCGTCCCACGACGAAGTAGGCGACGGCGCACGCCCCCAGTAAGGCGAGCGCCGTTCCCTTGGCCGCGGGGGACGGCCCGCCGTCCGTCGCCACGATGCCGGCGGTCACCACGAACACGACGAGGTAGAAGATCTCCCAGCTTCGGAAGGCCGCCCACGCGTCGCCGCGCGAGAGGCGGCTCGTCATCCGTCGCGGCGGCCCTTCCACCGGAACGTCGTCAGGCACAGGACAAGACCTCCGACTATCCACGCCCCGAGCACGAGGGCGACGCGGCCGAGCTCGTAGGACTTCGCCAGCTCCAGGGAGGCCCCCGCCTCACCCAGGAACACCGACCGGAAGCCCTGGCACATCCACCTCAACGGGAAGAACGACGCGATCCTCATCAGCCATTCGGGCAGCACCGTGAACGGGATGAAGACCCCGGAGATGAACTGGAGCACCACGAACGGCATGCTGATCACCGCGGTCGCGCTCTTGGACGATCTCGGCAGGCTGCTGACGGCGATGCCGAGCAGCGAGGACGCCGTGATGCCGAGCACGAACACCCACGCGAAGGTGATCCAGGTGCCCGGCGCGGAGGGAAGGTTCAGGTCGTACATCACGACGCCGACGGCCAGCAGGATCGCGACCTCCAGCACCGAGAGCGCCAGCACGCTGAGGATCTTGCCGACGAAGTACGCGCTGCGCGGCATGGGCGTGCCGGCGAGGCGCTTGAGCGTGCCGTCGTCCCGGTCGACCGCGATGCCGACACCGAGGTTCTGGAAGCTCGCGCTCATGACGCCCGCGCCGATCAGCCCGGCCGTGTAGAGCTGCGCGACGGTGATGTGCCCGTCGAGCTCTCCCTGGAAGATCGAACCGAAGATGACGAGCAGGATGATCGGGAACGAGAAGGTGAAGATGACCGCGTCCTTCTCGCGGAAGAACATCTTGGTCTCCACGGCCGCCCTGTTCCAGCCGCTCGCGACGACGGACGGCAGCCGGCCGATCCCGGCCCCGTCCACGGCTCCGGCGTGCGGTGACGCGACGGTCTCGGTCATTTCCGCCCCTCTTCGTCTTCGGGATTGATCAGCCGCAGGTACA
Organism: Sphaerisporangium sp. NPDC051017; assembly: GCF_040683095.1. NCBI lineage: Bacteria > Bacillati > Actinomycetota > Actinomycetes > Streptosporangiales > Streptosporangiaceae > Sphaerisporangium > Sphaerisporangium sp. NPDC051017. Next base: position 165,816 of record NZ_JBFBCI010000004.1, on the reverse strand, counting down.
CGTCCTCGAGGGACGGGCGGGTCACGGTGAGCTCGGGGACCTCGCCGTCGAAGCGGGCGGTCAGGTCCAGGACCGCCGCGGTCGGCGTGTGGGTCTCGACGTGCCTGCGCCCGCCGTCCTCCAGCCAGCTCACCGTGGCCTGGGCCGACGCGCGCCCGCCCAGCGTGGCGGGGTCGCCCTCGGCGACGATGCGGCCCTTCGCGATCACCGCGACCCGGTCGGCGAGCGCCTCGGCCTCGTCGAGGTAGTGGGTGGTGAGGACGATCGTCGTGCCGTCGTCGGCGAGCCCCTTGATCAGCTCCCAGAACTGACGGCGGGCCTCGGGGTCGAAGCCGGTGGTCGGCTCGTCCAGGAACAGCAGCTCGGGGTGGCCGATCACGCCGAGCGCCACGTCGACCCGCCGCCGCTGGCCGCCGGAGAGCTGCCGCAGGCGCGTGCGGGCCTTCTCGGTCAGCCCGACCTTGGCGATCACCTCGTCGGGGTCCCTGGCGGAGGGGTACATCGCGGCGAAGTGGCGTACGGTCTCGCGGACGGTCAGCTCCGCGGTGTCGTTGGCCGTCTGCAGGACGATGCCGACGCGGCTGCGCCACAGCCGCGTCGGGTGCCGGGGGTCGATGCCGAGGACGCTGACCTCCCCGGCGTCCCGCTCGCGATATCCCTCCATGATCTCGACGGTCGTCGACTTGCCCGCGCCGTTGGGGCCGAGGATGGCGAACACCTCGCCCGTGCCGATCTCCAGGTCGATGCCGTCCACCGCGCGGACGTCGCCGTACCGCTTGGTGAGACCGCGCACGCTCACCGCTGTCTGATTCATGCCGCAATCATCCGCCCGCCGCGGCATTCTGGGCACCACCGAGGGACCGATCGGGCTGTCCACCGATCGATGGACGGCTGGGTCGATGGACAGGCGGATCCGCGCGGGTCAGGCGGCGCCGGGGGAGGGTCGGGCCAGGTCCGCCAGCAGGTCGGTCCACTGGGCCCCGATGACGTCCATCTGGTAGTTCGCCGCGGTGCGCAGCGCGTTGGCGCCTATCGTCCGGCGCAGTTCCTCGTCCTCGATGAGCCGGCCGATGCCCGCCGCCAGCTCCACGGCCTTCTTGGAGCGGATGAGCAGGCCGTCGTGCCCGTCGGTGATGATCTCCTTGGGGCCGTGCGGGCAGTTGAAGCTCACCACCGGCACCCCCTTGCTCATCGCCTCCAGGATCGTCATGCCGAAGCCCTCGTACCGCGAGCTCACCGCGTAGATCGAGGACTTGGACAGCTCGACGCCGATCTCCGGGGTGCTGCCCATCAGGAACACCTTGTCCGACAGCCCGGCCTCGTCGATACGGGACTGGAGCTTGGCCTCGCGCTCGGGCGTGCCGCCGCCGTAGATGCGCAGCACCCAGTCCGGGTGCTCCACGGCCACGGTCTTCCAGGCGTTGACCAGCCGGTCGAAGCCCTTGACCCAGACGATACGGCCGATGCCGATGACCACTTTCTCGGTCAGCGGCGAGACGTCGCCCGCCAGGTCGGGGATCGCGTTCGGGATGCGCACCAGCCGTCCGGGCGGGTTCTTGCGCAGCGCCTTGGCGTACTCCTTGCGGTCGGCCTCGGTGAGGGTGGCGAACGCGTCGAGCCTGCCGTAGCGCCGCTTGATCTGGGCCTGGAGCTCGGGGCCGTGCGATTCGAAGGTGACGTGCTCCTGGCCGACGAGCACGACCTCCGGCGGCGCGAAGAGGCTCATGATCAGGTTGAACCCCGGACGGGTGCCGATGACCACCCCGCCGCGCAGGGACCGCAGGTAGCGGACGAGCCGCAGGTCCGTGAGGAGGCTCATGGTGTGGTACGCCTTCTCCTCCGTGGACACCAGCCTGCTCGGGCGCCGCGCGAGGAAGTCCGCGAACCGGCCGCGCGGCGACATCCTGTCGTCGAGGAAGGTCACCTTCACGCCCGGCGGCATCGCGAAGAACGGCTCCTCGTTCGTGCGCACCAGGCTGACGATCTCGACCTCGCGCTCCCGGGACAGGTACGCGGCGAGGTTGAGCACCGTGCGGATCGTGCCGCCCATGCCGTACGCGTGCAGCAGCAGGATGCGCACCGGTCCGGTCCCCCGGGGCGGCGCCTTACGCAGCCGCCTGCGGTTGACCAGCCCGAGCAGCGCGAGCGCCGCGCGGGCGACGATCGCCCGTGCCCTCGTCATCACGCTGGACGCCCCCTGTGTCGTGAAGTCATTCGTACCCTCGCAAGTCATTCGCCCTACGGCGCGGGGAGCCGCCCGTGTCCGGGAGGACGATGGTCCCTTTCGTACTCCATCGGAGGTAAACGTTGGGTTAGCGCGCTCCCCGTACCAAGTCCCCTTGTTCATGATCTAGACGCATTGATCCCGGTGAACAGTTGCGCCTTTTCGCGAAAAATTCGGTGCGTGCTCGAATGGTTACCTGAAACGGGGCATGGCGCGGAGTGTCTGGGGCCGGGATGTCCAGGGTGCGACGGGTCGCTGCATGTCACCGGGCGAGCGCGTCCGGCGGCTGACCCGAACGGCATTCGCGTGCCGGGGGAGCGATCCGCGGCCGGGCGGTCACGCCCTACGCCCATGGGCAGGCCGGCCCCGATGAACGCGGGATGAATCGGACAGCCGCTCTACCAGTGGAAATGCGCCCCTGTTGTGAATGATTTGGCGGGGGCGCTGGGTTCCGGGTGCCGCTATGGATTCAGGGCATGCCAACGGGTCGCGGGACTACGGGGAGCTCAGAAGAGGGTGTCGGTGCGCTCGATGCCGCGCAGGGCGTGGTAGTCGAGCGTGACGCAGCCGATGCCCCGGTCGGTGGCCAGCACGCGGGCCTGGGGCCTGATCTCCTGCGCGGCGAACACGCCCTTGACCGGCGCGATCAGTCAGCGGATCGCGGTTGAGCAGCTCCAGATAGCGCGTGAGCTGCTTGATATGTCGGTGTCGATGAAGGTGCCGCTTCGTGGCGTAGGATGCCTTGACCGAAGGAGTTGCCTGCATGCCCCCCATCCGCGAAGCCGACTACGCGCGGCTCAGCAAAGATCGTCGCGGGCTGAGCGAGAACGTCACCATCCAGCTTGCCGAGTGCGCCGACACCCGCGAGGAGTCGGGCGAAGCAATCACCTTCGTTGCCGCCTTCAAGGATAACGATGCTTCCATCTCCCGCTTCGGTAAGAAAAACAAGGCCAAGTCGCGCGTGGAGTACCCGCAACTCCTTGAGCTTATCCGCGCCAACGGTATTGACCGCCTGCGCGTCACTGAGCTGAGCCGTATCTACCGCGACCCTTCCGATCTGGAAGAACTTATCCAGCTCGGTGATATCACCACTTTTTACAGCATCGTCACCACCACTGGCGCGGTTTATGACCTGCGAACGGCAGTAGGCCGCGCCGCCCTTCGGGACTATGTCAAAGTCAACGCCTATGAAAGCGATCTGATTTCGGAACGCGCCCAGCGCAAGAAGCGCAGCCAAGCACGACAAGGGCTCCCTAACGGAGGGCGGCGTTCCTACGGCTATGCCAAAGACGGCGTCACCATCGTTGAAGAAGAAGCGGAGGTAATCCGCGATATTGCAGCCCGCTTACTCAAGGGCGAATCCATCAACCACATTGTCCGCCGCCTGAACCAACAGCAAGTGTCTACCGCCGAGGGCGCGAAATGGTACAAGCCCACGCTCATTAACATGATGGGCCGCAAGCGGTATGTAGGAATCCGAGTGCATAAGGACGCCGAGTATCCCGCCATCTGGAAAGGCATAATTGACCCTGTGATCTTCGAGCGGGTGCAGGTGGCGCTACGGGTAGATGAGCAGCTCAAGGCCCAGCGCTCCAATCCCCGCAAGTATGTACTCGCTGGCTTCGTGTTCTGCGGGGCATGTGGCCGCAGGCTGCACGGAACAGTTAAACAAGACCGCCCCAGCCAGCCAAAGAAGGCGCGCTACCGCTGCCTCAGCTATTCTGCTGACCAACTCCCCACTGGCTGCGGCAGAGTTACTCGGCTGGCCGAACCGCTGGAAGATTTGGTAGCCGCTGCCGTGATTACCCGACTGGACGGCGACGACTTTGCCACTTTCTTCAGCGATACTGAGGAAGATTCCACGCGGCTCCGGGCGGCCCTCGATGAACTACAGGCTAAGCGCCAAAAGCTCACTGAGCTCATTGGTGACTATTACGGGGACAACCTAGACCAGCTGACCCGCGAGCAGTTCATGCTTGCCAAAGGTGCGACTGAAACTTCCATTGCCAACCTGGAAGGTAAGGTAGAAAAACTGAGCGCCAAACGCGGCGCGGCCGTGTTGCCCGTGGGCCAAAGCATCCGTGAGACGTGGCTGAATAGTGATGATCTGGGCTGGAAGCGCAGCATGATTGGGCTGGTCATGGACAAAATCATCGTCCACCCTGGCGGCGGCAAACCTCGCTACGAACACCAACTCACCGACGCAGTGTCCAAATTCGACCCTGAGCAGATCGAAATAATCTGGAAGGTGTAAGCCGTAAGAGGCCGGACTGCTTGTCGCATGGCCAGTAAGCTCTCCGCTCCCGAAGCTGTCCCCAGCCCCAAAAGTGTGCGCAGGGTGGGCAGACCGAAGTCGGGGCGGCCCTGGGGACGTCCTCCAGGCGGACGTCGTAGCCCTTCGTCGTGAGGTCAATGTCGGGCGGGAACACGCGTAGGGTCGCGGCGGCGACGGTGGCCTCGAGCCCGTCCTGTAGCCCTCGGCCTTCACCAGGAAGTCGGCGAGCCGCGGTTCGCCGATGACCTCGGCGGCGTAGCGGTGCGCATCTCAGGGCGTGGGAGAGCTGGAGGACCAGATCCATCGCCGCTCCCGGATGCTCGCCGGCCGCCTCATCATCCAGCAGGGCGACTGATGGAGTCGAACATGTGGCGGATCTGCCACGCCACGCCCTCCAGGTCGGTGTGCTCGGGGCCGATCATCGACGGAAGCAAGGCGCTCTCTAGCATCGCCGCGACCTCGCGGGCCATGATCGCGGTGAGCGGGGCGTGCCGGGGCCCTTCCCGACCCAACACCCCGCTGCCTCCAGCACACCAGCACTTGCCTTCAGCAAATCTCTTGTACTCATTCAAAATCTTGTGCATTCTTCAAGCATGACTTCACAGGACCTGCTGGACGACATCTTCGCCATCCGCTGGCCGCTGCCGTACTTCTCCGAGGACGACCAAACCCCTCCGGTCGAGCGTGCCGCCGCGGTGGACGACGCGTGGAGGCCCCGCTCCGCCTTCATCCGGAGACTGGGAGCCGCGGCGGCAGACCACGGCCCGGACTACGATCCGCTCCTCGCCGCTCTTGAGGACCTCGTCGCGATCAAGAAGGCCGCCGATGAGCAGATCCGGCTGCTCCTGGCCTACGGCCGGGTCTACGTCACCCCGCGCCCCCACACCCTGGAAACCCTCGGCCAGGCCGCCGGCCTTACCCCCTCCGGCGTCAGCCGCGCCTTCGGTGCCAAGGAGATCCTCGCCGTCGGGAACCTCACCGGTCGGCGCCCTGCCGCAGCTGAGATCAACGATCACCACCCCGATCTCTTCCCCGGCGATGACAGCCGACGGCGGTGCACCTGGGGAGGCAGCAAGAACAACCCCTGCACCGACGAGCCCAAGTACGCCGTCACCGACAAGTCGGGCACCAAGTGGGCCTGCTGTGACAGCCACCTGCCCGGCTATCTCCGCTCTCGCCCCCGCAACTGAGTCGAACGGGTACTCCCCGTACGGGCTGGGGAAACCCACCGCGAGCAACCACGCGCAGGGCGCCCCGGCCCGGCACAACCCGACGCCCCGTAATCCCCGAACACCCCGAAGTACGCCTGTTTCACCCCTATATGTCCGGATTCTTTTCAGTTATTCGCGTAGAGACGCATCCAGAACCCACCCTCCACCCGACCGTCTCCGACACGAACACGATCAAGCAGAAACCCCACCCAACCAGCTACATTCACCCGTCCGCAGCGACCACGAACCGCATTTGTGATCTCTCACCCGGCTACCTGACGGCTGGGGACACGTTCGGGAGCGGAGGGCCAGTAGGGGCGCTTGGACACAAGGAGGGGGAGCGACGGTGCGGTCCGTAGCATGAAGCGAAGCCCCCATTGTGGTGGGACGAGGGAGTGCCGAGTCTCTCGAAATCGGGGCGGAGGCCATGGACGCAGTGAAGAGCCTGGATGCAGCTGTCAAGGACTCCCCGGCGTATGGGGCACGGAACGCATCGAGAGTGGCGGCGGGAACTGGGGAGGCCCTTCCCGGCCTGGTAACCTGCGGAAATGTCGTTGCCGGAGCAGCATGCCCTATAACCGGTGGTCCCGGGAACTGGGTGGCGTGCCGGTGGGCGTCGGAGGCGGCCGTAGTACCGATCGAGCCGGCCGGGCCGCATAACCGGCGGTGATGGCGGTAAAGCGCATGCTGCAAGACACCGGCCGGATCACGCGGAACACGCGGTTCCCACGATCACCACGCGGAGGGACCAGCCCGACCGGCACTCACCAGGCCCTCCGCGCAGTCGCTGCGCATCGACGAAGCAGCGGCCCTTCGGGCGGCCAAAGCCGGTCCCGGACGGAGGTTCCACGCGTTCAATTCGCTATGCGTATTGCATGTGGACGTTGCTGCCACCCCTAAAACAGCGTATCTTCGCGCTTCATCCCCCGCAGTTCGTCGTAGTCGAGAATGACGCACCGTATACCCCTGTCTTCGGCCAGCGTGCGGGCCTGCGGGGTGATCGCTTGTGCAGCCAGCACACCCCCAACCGGGGCCAGCAGGGGGTCACGATTCAGTAGCTCTAGATAACGGGTCAGTTGCTCTACGGCGTCAATGCCTGCTCGCCGCTTGATCTCGACGGCGTGGTGCCGTAGCCGTGAAGCGGGCCGCTTGATCTCGACGGCGACCGTGCCGCCGAGGTGGTCGCGGCACAGGATGTCCACCGGCCCGATCGCGGTGGGGTACTCCCGGCGGACCAGCGACCAGCCGTCGCCGAGCGTCTCGATGTGCTCGGCCAGCAGTTCCTGCAGGTGGGCCTCGACGCCGTCCTTGCGCAGGCCCGGGTCGACGCCGAGTTCATGCGAGGAGTCGTGCAGGATCTCCTCGATGGTGAGGATCAGCTGCTCGCCGGTCTTGCCGTGCGTGACGGTCCAGCCGCCCTCTTCCTCGCGGAGCCTGCACGGAGGGTTCATCCAGTTCAACGGCTTGAACGCGCGGTCGTCGGAATGGATTGATACCGAGCCGTCCGCTTTGACCAGGATCAGCCGGGGCGCCATCGGGAGGTGCGCCGTCAGCCGCCCCACGTAATCCACGCTGCAACGCGCGATGACCAGCCGCATGACCGCCAACCTTACCGCCCGCCCAGGGTCGCCGGGCGCCGATCGCGGACGGCCGTCCGGGGTGGGGTCTTTTGAGGGGAGGGCCGGTGCTCTGGGAGACTTGCGGCGAGAGGAGGGCCGGATGTCACGGACATTTGAGACGGTCGGAGTTGTCGGGCTGGGCACCATGGGGGCCGGGATCGCCGAGGTGTTCGCCCGCGCCGGGCTCGCCGTCGTCGGGGTCGAGGTCGACGCGGAGGCGCTGGAGCGCGGCCGGGGGCACGTCCTGCGGTCCACCGGCCGCGCGGTGAGCAGGGGCAAGCTGTCCGAGGCCGGGCGCGACGAGATCGTCGGCAGGATCGCCTTCACCGGCTCGCTGGACGACCTGCGCGACGCCGACCTTGTGGTCGAGGCGATCCCCGAGGTCATGGAGTACAAGCGCGCCCTGTTCACCGACCTGGATCGCGTGTGCAAGCCGGAGGCCGTCCTCGCGACCAACACCTCCTCCCTGTCCGTCACCGCCGTCGCCTCGACCATCGCGCGGCCCGGCCAGGTCGTCGGCATGCACTTCTTCAACCCCGCGCCGGTCATGCCGCTCGTCGAGGTCGTGCGCACCGTCGTCACCGCCGAGGGGGTGGCCGAGGACGTCGCCGAGCTGGCGCGGCGGGTCGGCAAGACCCCGGTGACCGTGGGGGACCGGGCCGGGTTCGTGGTGAACCGGCTGCTGCTCGGCTACCTCAACCACGCCGCGACCCTCCTGGAGCTGGGCGTCGCCTCACGCGACGACATCGACGCCGCGATGCGGCTCGGCGCCGGCCTGCCGATGGGTCCGTTCACCCTGCTCGACCTGATCGGCCTGGACGTGTCCCATGAGGTCTGCGAGGTCCTGTTCCAGGAGAGCCGCGACCGGGCGCACGCGCCCGCGCCGATCCTGCGCGAGCTGGTCACCGCCGGGCTCCTCGGCCGCAAGAGCGGGCGCGGCTTCCACACCTACGAGGGCGCCGCCGAGGCCGGACCGGCTTCGGCGGGGACGCATCCGGGGTCGGTGTGCGTGATCGGCGAGGGGGCCGAGCGGCTGGCGGCGGAGCTGTCCGCGGCGGGCGTCAAGACGGGCGACGCGCAGGAGGCCGACGTCGTCCTCGTCCTCTCCAGCACGCCGGTCGTTGAGCACGCGGCGCAGCTGCCCCGGCCCGAGCGGCTCGTCGGTCTTCACCTGGTCGGCGAGCGCGTCGCCGAGGTCGTCTCGACGGTGCTCACCTCTCCCGAGGCCGCCGGCGCCGCCAGGGAGGTCGTCTCGGTGCTCGGGCGCACGCCGGTCGCGAGCGCCGACCGCGCCGGGTTCGTGGTGAACGCCCTGCTGTACCCCTACCTGAACGACGCCGTGCGCATGTACGACTCCGGGTACGCCTCCGTCGCCGATATCGACGCCGCGATGCGTCTCGGCTGCGGCTACCCGGCGGGCCCGTTCGAGACGCTGGAGGCCGTCGGCCTGGCCACCGTCCGCGAGGGCCTGCGCGCGCTGTACGCCGAGTACCGCGAGCCGTCCTTCGCGCCCGCGCCCCTGCTGGACCGGCTGGTCACGGCCGGGGTGACGCGGATCGATGACGGGGGGATATAGGGGCTAGGAACAGGAAGAAGATCCTGCGATCAGACGTTCAGGTCGACATGAGCCCCCGTCGTGCTCGCCGCATGGACCCCTGGGACAGAGGAGGACGCGCCACGCCCGCGCGCCCCATCGAAGACGACGTCCTGCGGGGAATGGACCGGGTGGAGGAAGGACCGGACGGAGAGTGGAAGGTCCGCATGGTCTCCGGTGGCGGGTCCGAGAAGGTCTACCGCTGCCCGGGGTGTGACCAGGAGATCCGTCCCGGGCTGCCGCACATCGTGAGCTGGCCGAACTGGACCGGCGGGGAGGGCGAGCGGCGCCACTGGCACACCGCGTGCTGGCGCAAGCGCTCCGACCGCGGGCCCGGCCGCTCGCGCTACTGACCCGAAGCGGCCCGCCGACCGGAAAGCGGTTCGCCGACCGGAAAGCGGCCCGCCGGTCAGATGGCGGGCCGCTGATCAGGAAGCGGCCCGCGCCGAGACGCGGAAGCCGTCCCGCCCCGGGCTCGCCGGGGTGCTCGAAGGAGTTTGAGGAGCCGTCATTGGAGATCCGCTCGTCCACGATCCTGCCCGCCGTGCGGGAGGACATCGAGCTGCACACGGCCGACGGGCTCACGCTGGTCGGCGAGCTGGCCTCGCCGCTCGAGGACCGTCCCGCCGCGACGCTGATCTGCCTGCACCCGCTGCCCACGGCCGAGGGCATGATGGACAGCCACGTGCTGCGCAAGGCGTCCTACCGGCTGCCCGCGCTGGCGGGCCTGGCGGTGCTGCGCTTCAACACCCGGGGGACCGCCTCGGCCCGGGGCAAGTCCGAGGGCGCGTTCGACGAGGGTGAGGGCGAGCGGTTCGACGTGGGGGCGGCCCTGGAGTACGCCGAGTTCCACGACCTGCCGAATCGCTGGCTGCTCGGCTGGTCGTTCGGCACCGAGCTCGCGCTGAAGTGGGGGCACGACCCGCTCGTCCAGGGCGCGATCCTGCTGTCGCCTCCCCTCAAGCGCGCCGGAGACGCCGACCTCGACGCCTGGGCGGGCTTCGGACGGCCGCTCGTCGCGCTGGTCCCCGAGTTCGACGACTACCTGAGGCCCGAGGAGGCGCGGCAGCGGTTCGCGCGGGTCCCGCAGGCGGAGGTGGTCGGCGTGGACGGCGCCAAGCACCTGTGGGTCGGCGAGCCGTACGTCCGCGTCGTGCTGAACGAGATCGTCAGGCGGGTGAACCCCGCCGCTCATCCGCTGCCCACCGAAGTGTGAGTTCCCGCCCGCGCGGCGTCGCCGGCGAGGAACACTCGGCCTACATGACCGGGCAGGTGCTGTTCATCGGCGGCTTCACCGCGACCTGAGCGGCCCTCGAGGCGTTCCTGCCGCCCGAGCCATCCGGGGACCCGTGCCCGGGGTCACATCCGGGCCTGGCGGGGCAGGACGACCTCTCGGACGATCAGCGCCACCGCGGCCGCCACGGGGATCGCCAGCAGCGCCCCGACCACGCCGAGCAGCGCGCCGCCGAACAACGCGGCGATCACCGTCACCGCGGGCGCGACGTCCACCGAGCGGCGCATCACGCGCGGGTAGATCACGTAGTTCTCGATCTGCTGGTAGACGATGAAGAAGATCGCGCAGGCGAAGCCGAGCGTCATGGATTGCAGGAAGCCGACCGCGCTCACCAGCACCGCGCCGACCGTGGCTCCCACCAGCGGGATCAGGTCGGTCACCGCGACCACGAGCGCAAGCGCCAGCGCGTACCGCGCCCCCGCGATGGACAGGAAGAGCCATGACAGGGCGCCCGCGATCACCGAGATGAACACGTTGCCGGCGACGTAGCCGCCGATGCCCGTCAGGATCTCGTCGCCGATCGCCGCGGTGCGCGTCCGGCGGGTCGCGGGCACCAGCCGCAGCAGGTAGTCCTTGATCGAGGGCAGCGAGGCGAGGAAGTAGAGCGTCAGCACCAGCAGCGTGAACCCGGAGAAGAACGCGTCGAGCACCACCGCGCCCGCGCCGAGGATGCCCCCGGCCACGGCCGCCCCGAGGCCGCCGTTGGTGATGTAGTCCTGCACCTTGGCGAGGATCTCGTAGTCAGCGTCGAGTTGCTTGATCGTCGGGTTGGCCAGCAGCTCCTGCACATAGCCGGGCACCGCGCTGATGAAGTCGCTGGTCTGCTCGCTGACCGGCGGGACGATCGCCAGCCCGAACAGCCCGAACAGGACGATCACGCCGAGGAAGACGATCGAGATCGCCCAGCGCCGGCCGAGCCCCCACCGCTGGAGCCCCTCGACCACGGGGTTGAGCCCCACGGCCAGGAATGCCGCCACGACGATCAGCACGATCACGCTGCGCGAGCTGAGCAGGGCCTGGGCCAGGCCCCACGCCGTCAGCACGCCGAGCGCTGCCGTGAACCCCCACAGGAACGGGCCGCGGGCGAAGGGCTTGCCCGGCTCGCCGTAGGGCGCGCCGCCGTGCGCCGCGTCCTTGGCCGGCGCCGCAGTGCCCGCGCCGCTCCGCGATGGCGCGCCTTCGCCGGAGGGCGCCGGACGGGGGATGCCCGCCGCGCGCAGGACGTCGGTCACCTCGGCGGCGCCCGGCCCGCCGTGCGCGGCGGATCTGGGCAGGTCCGGACGCTGTGTGGCATCCGGGGTGGTATCGGGCACGAGTGCTCCTCGACATCACAGGACGCGGACAACAGGAGAGCCTAGCGACCAACATGATCGCCAGGCTCTCCCGGTAGCCGTCCTAACGCCCCATTTGTGATTACCGCTGGGGGCTACTCCTGCCACCACTCGGATTCGTCGTCGGCGGGAGCCGAGGCGCGCTGCGGAGCCGGCGCGGGGCTCGGCTTCTCGCTCGCCATCGGCGTCGGCGCCAGGGCGGGCTTGGCAGGGGCGGCGGCCACCGCCGGGGCCTCGTCCATGCCCGGCAGCGCCGCGCCGCCGAGCAGCTGGCGCAGCTGAGCGAGGTGGCTCGTGATGCTGTCGCGCTGGCGGGTCAGTTCGTCCACCTGGCGCTGGGCGATGGTGCGGTTGCGCTCGGCCTCGGACTTGGCGTCCGAGACGATCGACTCGGCGCTGGACTTGGCCTCCGCCACGAGCTGGTCGGCGTTCTTGCGGGCGTTCGCCAGGAGCTGCTTGGCGTGCGTGTCCGCCTCGCGGCGGGTCTGCTCGGCCTGCTGGGTGGCCTTGGTGGCCCGCTGCTCGGCCGTGGCGGCGCGCTGCTCGGCCTCGGCGACCAGCTTCTGCGTGGCGGCCTGGGCGGTGGCGTGACGCTCGGACTCCTGGCGCTCGGCCTCCTCGCGGCGGGCGGCGAGCTGGATCTCGAACTCGGCCTCGTCCTGGGCGCGCTTGGCCTCGGACTCCTCCAGGACGCGCTGGGCCTGGGCCCGCATCTCGTCGGCCTGACGCTTGGCGGTGGTGAGCACCTCGTCGCGCTCGCGCTTGGTGGACGCGCGCAGCTGCGCGACCTCGCGCTCGGTGGTGGTGCGCAGCTTGGCGATCTCGCGCTCGGCGTCGGCGCGCTTCTCGGCGACCTCGTGGTCGGCGGTGGCGCGGAGCTTGGAGACCTCGCGCTCGGTGGTGGAGGTCAGCTCGTCGGCCTCGCGCTTGGCGGTCGAGCGGATCTCCTCGGCCTCGCGCTCGGCAGTCGTGCGCATCTCGTCGGCCTCGCGGGTGGCGAGGGCGCGCTTCTCGGCCGCCTCGTTCTCGGCGGCGGCGCGCGTGTCGGCGGCGTCGACCTTGGCCGCGGCCTTGATCTCGTTGGCCTCGGACCTGGCCGCCTGGACCAGCTCGGTCGCCTGCTCCTCCGCCAGCCGCAGCAGCTGCTCGATGCGGGCGCCGAGACCGGAATAGGTCGGGCGCTCCTGCTCCTGGAGCTGGCGCTGGGAATCGGACAGCTCGCGCTGCGACGCGCCGAGTTGCTCGCGCGCCTGTCGCAACTCGGTGTCGAGTTGCTTGAGGTGGTCGTGCACCTGGTGCCGGTCGTAACCACGGAGAACCACGTCGAATTCCCGCGTGGGGGCGTCTTCGAAGAAATTGTTCAGCTGGGCGTCGATGTCGGACTGCATGAGGCTCGATCCTGGGTTGTCGAGACGGCTACACGGGCCGGACGGGGGGGCGGACATCCGAGGCGGGAACCCGCGCCCATGGTCGCGCGCGCTGCGCACATGCCGGAGGGCCCGCTCTCGCGTGCCCTCCGGTGCTTGTGCTCGGCTCGCCCGTCCATGGTCGGGATCCACGTCCGGTGGTAGGCCAGCGTACTCCGGTGTTGCCGAATTGGAGGTCCCGTCCGACTTTCTGCGCGACTTGTTACGAATAAGCCATTGTTAAGTTTCGTCTGCTAGGACGGCCGGGGAGGGGACTCGACCAGCTCTGTCAAGACTCCTCCCACGTCTTTTGGATGAAGAAACGCGATTGACGTGCCCATTGCTCCGTGCCGAGGGGTCTTGTCCAGCAAACGCACGCCCTCGCCGCCGATGTGCTCCATCGCCGCGACGATGTCGGACACCCCGTACGCGATGTGGTGAACACCCTCGCCCCGCCGCGCGAGGAACTTCCCCACCGGCGTGTCCGGGCCCAGAGGCCGGAGGAGCTGGATGTAGGAGCCGCCCCCCTCGCCGTCGGCCACGTGCAGCATGGCTTCCTCCACCCCCTGCTCCTCGTTGATCTCGCGGCTGACGACCTTCACGTCGAAGGCCGCCCGGTAGAACGCGATCTTCTCGTCGAGATTCTCGCAGGCGATGCCCACATGGTCGATTCTCAGCAGCATTGCGTGTCCTCCCTGCGTGTCGGCCTGCGCGTGCCGGGCGTCCTGAGCGAGGTCCCGTCGCCGAGACCTCGCGCAAACCGGCCGGCGCGCTCTGGGTATGGTGGCAAAGTCGCCTACGACCCCATCATGGAGGCCCTGGTGTCCGGTTCTTCCACCATCCCGCCTGGCATGTCGCGATCCGTCATCGTGGCAGGGGCCCGCACTCCCATCGGACGGCTGCTCGGCGCGCTGTCCGGTCTGTCCGCCGCCGACCTGGGCGGCATCGTGATCAAGGCGGCGCTGGAACGCGCCGGCGTCGCGCCCGACCAGGTGCAGTACGTGATCATGGGCCAGGTCATCCAGGCCGGCGCGGGGCAGATCCCGTCCCGCCAGGCCGCAGTGAAGGCAGGCGTGCCGATGAGCGTGCCGTCGCTGACCATCAACAAGGTCTGCCTGTCCGGGCTCGACGCGATCGCCCTGGCCGACCAGCTCATCCGCGCCGGCGAGTTCGACATCGTGGTCGCGGGCGGAATGGAGTCGATGACCAACGCCCCCCACCTGCTGCCGGGCCTGCGCAAGGGCGTCAAGTTCGGCGGCTCCGAGGTCGTCGACGCCATGGCCCTCGACGGGCTCACGGACGTGTTCGACCACGTCTCGATGGGCGAGTCCACCGAGCGGCACAACACCCGGCTCGGCCTCGGACGCGAGGAGCAGGACGCCTTCTCGGCCAGGTCCCACCAGCTCGCCGCCGCCGCGATCAAGGACGGCCGGTTCGACGACGAGATCGTCCCGGTCACCCTGCCCCAGCGCAAGGGCGACCCGATCGTCTTCACCAGCGACGAGGGCGTGCGCGGCGACACCACCGTCGAGACGCTCGCCAAGCTGCGCCCGGCCTTCGCCAAGGACGGCACCATCACGGCCGGGTCGGCGTCCCAGATCTCCGACGGGGCCTGCGCCGTCGTGGTCATGTCCAAGGCCAAGGCCGAGGAGCTCGGGCTGCCCTGGCTCGCCGAGATCGGCGCGCACGGCAACGTCGCCGGGCCGGACAACTCGCTGCAGTCGCAGCCCGCCAACGCCATCCACCAGGCCCTCGGCAAGCAGGGCCTCACCGCCGACGACCTCGACCTGGTCGAGATCAACGAGGCGTTCGCGGCGGTCGTGCTCCAGTCCACCAAGGAGCTCGGCCTGCCGGAGGACAAGATCAACGTCAACGGCGGCGGCATCGCTCTCGGCCATCCCATCGGCGCCTCCGGGGCGCGCATCGTCCTGACCCTGGCCCACGAGTTGCGGCGCAGGGGCGGGGGCACCGGCGCGGCCGGGCTGTGCGGCGGCGGAGGCCAGGGCGACGCGCTGATCATCACCGTCCCGGCCTCCTGAGGCCCGGACCGGCACATCTCACGGTTTCTCACGTTTCCCGGGCGGGTGCGGACGCCCGCCCGGGGCCGTGGCCCGAGGGCAGGGCACAGGCGGGGATCATGCGCGGGGGAAACGCTCCGGCGGCACGATTCCCTCGATCTCCACGAGAAGGTCGTCCCGGCAGATGTCGACGTTCACGTGGGCGATGCCCGCGTGCGGCGAGAACGCGCCCGAGCAGGCGCGCCGGACCGCCTCCATGTCCGCGTCGCGTTTGACGCAGCCCTTCACGGGGTCGAGATCGTGATCTCGGCCCGGTCCTTGAGCATTCGAAGCAAGGCGGCGAACTGTTCGGCTTCGCCTCGTCGCGCCATGAAGCCCTCGCATTTCGGGGGGTGGAGCCGTCACCGGACCGGGCGGGCATTTCACGGGCGTCCCATCCCTATCCCACCAGGGCGGCAGAGGTGCAGCTCACGATGAATGGCGCATCCCATCCCACCTCAACCCAAATCATGCCAGTAGTCGGATTTCGCTGAAAACCTGACATCTGCCTGGACCTCCGGAAATATCCGGCAAGAGAAAGCGCTCCCCGAACGGGGGATCCTTCGGAATCCCCCGGCGGCTCAGGGTTCGTCGGCGTACTTCACCGTCACCTTGGTGAAGCCGAGGGACTTGAGCATGCCCTCGAGCATCAGCTTGGTGTTCTGGTCGGCGCGGGCGCGCAGGTCACTGGCCTGGGCGGCCTCGGCGATCTTGCGTTCGGCCAGGACGTACAGCTCCTGCTGGTTCTGCGGGGAGCTGGACAGCAGCTCCTGGACGCGGTCGAGCAGCCCGCGCTGCTGGGCGTAGACGTAGGACCTCTCGTTGTTCAGGTTCGTCTTCTCCAACTGCGCGCGCGGCAGCCGCACGGTGACCTCGGTGCGGTCGGGGGAGACGGTGATCGCGTCCTTGGGCAGGCCCGAGAAGTCGACGTAGGCGTCCACGCTGCCCGCGCCGACGAACAGCGTGCGCGAGCCCTTGATGGCGTCGGGAAGGAACGCGGCGTCCTTCTCCAGGTCGACGATGACCTGGAAGTCGCCGCTGGCGGCCTGGAACCGGCTCATGTTCTGGATCGACTGGAGCAGGACCGGCTGGCTGCGGTCGACGGTCGTCTCGCCGAACGGGTTGAGGTACGACCAGGTGAGCCGGGCTCCCACGACCAGGAGCACCAGCACCACGAGCACGCCGGCGAGGAGGCGCCAGCCACGCCGGCGGCGGCGCTCGACCGGCTCGGCCGGCGGCGCCGTCTGGGGGGTCGGCATCGGGCGGTTCACGACCCGTCTCCTTCCCGAGATGAGGCCTTTCTCACATCATGTGCGGCCGCTCCTCGGGAGCGCGGCCCCCGCCACGCCGGCGGCCTCTCACTTGGGGAAGGCCGCCGGCTGCGGGGAGGCCGGGGCGGGCATCGTCGGGTACGGCGAACCGGGCACGGGCGACTGGCCCGGATAGCCCGGCACGGGCGACTGGCCCGGATAGCCCGGCACGAGCCGCGCACGCGGCCGGGAAGCCGTCCCGGCCCCGGGCGCCACGTGGTGGACGGCGATCTGCCCCGCCCCGCCTCCACCGAAATGGGACGCCTTCAGCCCGCACGTGGCGAAGTCGGTGTAGAACATGCGCAGCCAGTCGCGGCGCTGGCTGTCGGCCAGGCCGGAGAACCACGTGGCCGCCGCCTGGTGACCCGGCAGCGGTCCGCTCGGCAGCGGCTCCGCGCGTAGCCAGGCCGTCACGATCGCGCGGTACCCGGCGGCGCGGGCGGTGCCGCACGGACGTGCCAGCCGCTCGACGAACTCGGCCGCCGCCCGCGCGGCGAACCCCGGGGTGAGGTCGTCGACGTAGATGGGCACCACGCCCGGCCCCGGCGGGGCGGTGCCCGCGCGGGAGCGCTGCTCGACCCGCGAGAACGCCCCCGGCGTGCCCGTCAGGCGGGCGGCGACGGTCGTGAACGCCGCGCCCAGCTCGGTCAGACCGCCGGCCATCCCGGGATGGACGCAGACGGTGATGGGCCATTCCTGACAGGTGTAGACCATCGGCTCGCTCGCGGCCACGGCCTGCGGCTCGCCCAGCAGTCGCGCCATGCCCGTGCCCGCCGCCAGCACGGCCAGCATCGCGCCGGCCAGCGTCAGCGCGCGCCCGGTCACGGCGGCGGCCCACGCCAGCAGCAGGGCGACGGTGAGCCCGACCAGCCAGAGCGTCTGGTTGGCGAAGGCCCCCGGGCTCAACCCCTCGAACGGGTCGTACGGCTCGGACAGCGCGGGCGCGAGCCTGACGCCCCAGGACGACCCCTGCGGCAGCGCCGTCAGCAGGCCGTACGCACCCACCCCGGCCAGCGGCGGGGTGACCGGCCAAGGCAGCGCCCACCCGGCGACCCATCCGGTCACCGTGTACAGCGCGAGCCCGGCGGCGCCCACCGCCAGGCCCGTGGGCGCCAGATGGCCCGCCTGCTCGGTCAGGGCGGCCTTCATCGCCAGCAGCGTGACGGTGGCCCCGAAGGACCCCACCACGACGCCCAGGATCGCCAGCGGCGCTCTGAGCACCTGCCAGGCGCCCGGCACGCGGCGCGGCGCCGCCCGGCGCCTGCGCACGGCGACCCAGGCCGCGAAGGCCGCCGCGACCGGTCCCGTCAGCCGCAGCGAGCCGATGACCGCGACGACGATGTTCTCCCACGCGGATATTCCGGGTACGAGGACGCTCCACGCCGCGAGCAGGCCCAGCGCGAGCAGTATCCCTACCGCCGCAAGCGCGCTGTGCTTCAACTCTTCGCGTGAAACGCCCCTCTGCTCAAGCACGGCCTCGCGCGGACCGGACGACCGGCCGCGCTGCCCGTGCGCTCATGTTGTTCATACAAGCACCCCCCGTGCCTGGATGAGCGACGCGTGCGCCGGTGCCGGCCCCTTGGCACCTTTCGCCCGGTCGGTCCCCGCCACGCCGGACGTCCACGGGCTCGTCTTACCGTGCCTCGCGTCGCCGGCGCGGTTTTCCCCGTTTTGGACCGGGCTTTGCCGCGCCTCACCTCTTGACATGCACACCATAACGGAGCGTGATGTTTGGCGTCCCGGTTCTTGGGTAACCCATGAACTCAGTCACCCAGTGTCAGTGGTCCACGCAGGCGCTAGCGTAGCGTTGTGTCCATCGGTGTACCGAAGCCGCTCAATCTGCCATTCGACCCCATCGAACGCGCCGCCGAGTCCTGGCGCGTCCATTTCGGGCCGTCATCCGCCATGGCGGCCGTAACATCGATCATGAGAGCGCACCAGATCCTGCTGAGGCAACTGGACACGCTGCTCAGACCGCACGACTTGACGTTCGCCCGCTACGAGGCGCTCGTGCTGCTCACGTTCAGCCGCACGGGCGCGCTGCCCCTGTCGCGCATCGGCGAGCGCCTGATGGTGCACCCGACGAGCGTGACCAACACCGTCGACCGCCTGGAGCGCGCCGGGCTCGTCCGCCGCATGCGCAACCCCAGGGACGGGCGCGGGGTGCTCGCCGAGATCACCGAGAAGGGGCGCGAGCTCGTCACCCGGGCGACCGCCGACCTGATGGAGGCCGACTTCTGCATGACGATGTACGGCGAGTCCGACCTGGCCGAGATGTTCGGCATGCTGCGCACGATCAGGGTGGCGGCGGGCGACTTCGAGCCACCCGGAGACGAGTCCGGGCCGGACCACCGGAGGCGATGAGCCCCGGTCGTCCGGCCCGGTCGTTACCGCTGTGCGCGGGCCCGGTCAGTCGGCCCGGTCAGTCGGCCCGGCTAGTGGCCGACGGCGCGCAGGGCGTCGACGATGCCCCTGCCGTAGAAGCCGTTGGACGCCTTGGTGCCCTCGCAGGTGTGCGTGGCGGTCACCGTCTGCCCGCTCGGCAGGATGCGGGTGTAGGTGAAGGCGGGCGGGGTCGGGCAGGCCGTCTTGGTGGCCGTGCCCTTCAGGATCGCCTCCACCACGTCCGGAGCGAGGGTCTTGCCGCCGTTGCGCCAGTCGGGGTGCCCGTACTTGCTGACGATCAGCGCCGCGACCCCGGTCGCGCGCGGCGAGGCCATGGAGGTGCCCTGCAGGTACTGGTAGTAAGCGCAGGTGCCGCCGTTGCAGTCCTTCACCACGTAGTTCACCGTCGGGTCGCCGTTCTCGTCGATCTCACCGTTGGCGAGGGCGAGAGACTTCGGATAGGCCGACAGCGTCGCCTTGGTGACGTCCCGCGTGTTGCCCGGCGTGTCGTAGGCGTCACCGCCGGGTGAGGCCACGTCGACGAACCCGTTGCCGTAGCTGGAGTAGTACGACTTGCGCTTGCTGATTCCGGTCGAGGAGACCGAGATCACGTGCTCGCCCTCGGTCGGCATCGAGACGCAGCTCGGCGGGATCGTGCGGGAGTACGGCGCCTGGCCGGGCACACTGGCGAAGTCGGGGCTCGAGGCGTCGGTGTTGGTCTTGGTGTAGTCGATCGCCTGGTTGCCCGCGGCGGCGACCAGCGTGACGCCGTGCCGGTGGGCGTAGTCCAGCGCGCGCTGGGTCGCCGTGATGATGGTCGCCTGCTCGGCGCGGTCGGCGGGGGAGTCCGCCGGGTTGTCGACGCAGTTGAACAGCCACGGGTCGATGTAGTAGCTCATGTTGACCACGTCGACGCCGATGTCGCCGGCGTAGGTCAGCGCGTCCACGGTGGGCTGGAGGAAGAAGTAGCCCGAGTCCTGGCCGGCCCGCAGGTTCACCAGCGTGACCTTGGGCGCCACACCGGAGATGCCGAGATCGTTGATCGGGGAGGCGATCGAGGACGCGACATGCGTCCCGTGGCCGTCCTCGTCCACGTCGTTCGGGTCGTTGCAGGACTGGTCCGGCTCGTCCTCACAGGGGCCGTCGACCACGTTGCCGTTGGCGTCGTAGGGGATGTCGACCGTGAAGTTGCGGCTGAGCGCCCGGTTGAAGTTGGGCGCGATGTCGGGGTGCGAGCCGTCGATCCCGGTGTCGATCACACCGACCAGGACCTTCGGGTCGCCCTGCTCGTACTTGTGCGCCTCCTCGGCGCGGATCTGCTTCATGTCCCACTGCAGATCCGACAGCGGCTCGGCCTTGACCGAGCGCCCGAACTTGAGCGGGCCGCCATCGCCCCGGCCGGCCTTCTCGACCGCCTTGGACTGGATGGCCGCCTGGGTGTTCGCCGCCAGCCTGGCGGTCTTCGGGACGCTGCCGATGACACGGTCGTGGGCGACGCCCTCGATGGCGCCGTTGCCGGTGAGCGCCGAGGCGAAGCCCGGGTTCGCCGTCGTCACGGTGGCCAGGCCCACGGCCTTGTTCACCTTGACGACGGTGCCACCCGCGGCCTCTATCGCCTTCTGGGCGTCCGCCGCAGTGGCGCCGTCTTTGTAAAGAACGACGTACTGGGTCGTTGCCGCGGGCTCGGCCGTCGTTGGGACGGCCTGCGCCGGGACCGCCGCTGTCGCGGCGATCACGGCGGCAGCGGCGGAGACGACGATGACGCGTTTCACACCCACCTCCACGTGAGCTGAATTCATGCCGTGCCCATCGTTGGTGATATTCGCGCCACACGACAGTTCCGAGAGATTTCTGCGACAAAGGCGTGACATTCGGTGGCTGTCCTCCCGCCGTCCCCAGCCGTCCCCCGGCGCGCGGTCGTCCCCCCGCCGCACCCCGGCGCGGCCCCGCCGTCCCCGTGGCGACCCTGAGCACACGCGGGATACGGCAGGATTGGACTATGAGCCCAGCGGACTTCACTCGACCGGCCTCGCTGCAGGGGGCCGTGGACCTCGGTGCCCGCAAGCAGGCACTGGAAGCCCAGGCCCGCCGTGAGGCGGCGGCGGCGCAGGCCGCGGCGGGCGGGGGTCCCGCCCAGCCTCCCGCCGGCGCGGCCGTCATCGACGTCACCGATGAGACCTTCGCCACAGACGTGATCGAGCGCTCCATGCGCACGCCGGTCGTCCTCGACCTCTGGGCCACCTGGTGTGAGCCCTGCAAGCAGCTCAGCCCGATCCTCGAGAAGCTCGCCGCCGAGGCGGGGGGCCGGTGGGTGCTCGCCAAGGTCGACGTCGACAAGAGCCCCCAGATCAGCGGCGCCCTCCAGGTGCAGAGCATCCCGACCGTCCTCGCCGTCTTCCAGGGGCAGGCCGTCACGGGCTTCCAGGGCGCGCTTCCCGAGGCGCAGGTGCGCCAGTGGCTCGACCAGCTCATGACCGCCCTCGCGCAGTACCTGCCGCCGCCCGGCGAGGCGCCGGAGGGCCAGGAGGCGCCGCAGCTCGCAGCCGACCCCGACCTGCTGGCCGCCGAGAATGCCATCGAGCAGGGCGATCTCGACGCAGCCGCGGCGGCCTACGAGCGGCTGCTCGCGCGGTCCCCGGCCGACCCCGACGCCAAGATCGGCCTCGCGGGCGTCGGCCTCGTGCGTCGCACCCAGGGCCTCGACCCCGCGGCCGTCCTGACCCGCGCCGCCGGGAACCCCGCCGACGTCGAGGCCCACACCCAGGCCGCCGATGTCGAGATCCTCGGCGGCAAGGTGGACGAGGCGTTCGAGCGGCTCGTCCAGCTCGTCCGCCGCACCTCCGGCGACGACCGCGACCGCGCCCGCCGCCACCTGCTCGGCCTGTTCGACGCCCTGCCCGCGGACGACCCCTCGGTCGCCAAGGCGCGCCGGGCCCTCGCCAACGCCCTCTACTGAGGCGCCGCCGCTCCCGCGCGGCGCCCTTCTCCTCTGGAGGGCGTCGCTCGCGGGCGGCCGGGCGCCACCCGGGTCACCACCCCTAGGGCTCCGGCCACGTCCCGCGCGAGGCGGAAGCGCCCGGCCGCGTCTGGCACGATGGATACCCCCGAATGCATGTCTCCCAGGGGAACAGGCGAGCCGGATGCGCGACACCGGGCACCCGAGCACGCGGATCAGCAGTACCGCAAAGGAGCGGATACCCGTGGCCACCGTGCCGAGCGTCTCTTACTCGATCACCGTCCGACTCGAGGTTCCGGCGGGCGGCAAGGCCGTCAGCCAGCTCACTCACGCAGTGGAGAACGCGGGCGGTGTGGTCACCGCCCTCGACGTGACCAACGCCGGTCACGAGAAGCTTCGCATCGACGTCACCTGCGCCGCCAAGGACACCGACCACGCGCAGGCCATCGTCGACAGCCTCGACGCGGTCGAGGGCGTCGTCCTGCACAAGGTCAGCGACCGCACGTTCCTGATGCACCTCGGCGGCAAGATCGAGATGCAGTCCAAGGTGCCGCTGCGCAACCGTGACGAGCTGTCGATGGCCTACACGCCCGGCGTCGCGCGGGTGTCGCTGGCCATCGCCCGTAACCCCGAGGACGCCCGCCGGCTGACCATCAAGCGCAACACCGTCGCCGTGGTCACCGACGGCTCGGCGGTGCTCGGCCTCGGCAACATCGGCCCTGCGGCGGCGCTGCCGGTCATGGAGGGCAAGGCCGCGCTGTTCAAGCGCTTCGCGGGCATCGACGCCTGGCCCATCTGCCTGGACACCCAGGACGTCGACACGATCGTCGAGATCGTCCGGGCCATCGCCCCTGGGTTCGGCGGCATCAACCTGGAGGACATCTCGGCGCCGCGCTGCTTCGAGATCGAGCGCCGGCTGCGCGAGCTGCTGGACATCCCGGTCTTCCACGACGACCAGCACGGCACCGCCATCTGCGTGCTGGCCGCCCTGACCAACGCGCTGCGCGTCGTCGGCAAGTCCCTGCCGGAGGTGCGCATCGCCATGGCGGGCGCCGGGGCCGCGGGCACCGCCGTTCTGCGCCTGCTGCTCGCCGCCGGGGCGCGCAACGTCGTCGTCTGCGACTACGTCGGCGCGGTCCACCTCGGCCGCGACGACCTGGACGCGTCGCTGCGCTGGATCGCCGAGAACACCAACGCCGACGGGTACGGCGGCGATCTGCGGGGCGCGGTGAAGGGCGCGGACGTCTTCATCGGCGTCTCGGCCCCCGGCATCCTGAACGGCGACGACATCGCCACCATGGCCGACAAGGCCGTGGTGTTCGCGCTGGCCAACCCCGAGCCCGAGGTCTCGCCCGACGACGCGCGCGAGCACGCCGCCGTGGTCGCGACGGGCCGCTCCGACTACCCCAACCAGATCAACAACGTGCTGGCCTTCCCGGGCGTCTTCCGCGGGCTGCTGGACGCGCAGTCGCGCACGGTGACCGAGGCCATGCTGCTCGCCGCCGCCAACGCCCTGGCCAACGTCGTGTCGGTGGAGGAACTCGGGCCGAACTACATCATCCCCAGCGTCTTCAACCCGGACGTGGCGACCACCGTGGCGGCGGCCGTCCGGGAGTCGGCGGGCGGCAAGGCCCGCGGCTTCACCGAGGCGTAGCCCCGCCTCACCGAGGCGTTGACCGTCTCATCGAGGCGTGGACCGGCGGGAGGCGTACATCGGGCGGGGCCGCATGAGCGGCTCCGCGGGGACGCGGCGCGGCCACACCAGGGCCACCCACCACAGCATTCCGCCGAAGACGATCAGGCCGGTGGCCGTGGCCACCTTGCCCCAGAAGTCGGCGGGCGGCCCGGTGTACGGCAGGCGGCCGTACGGCTGGCGGATCAGCGGGTTGTAGCGGTGGGAGCGCACGCTCTCGGCGCGCCCGCCGCCTCGCGCGTCGTCGGAGCTCTCTTCGCTCTCGCTGTAGACCGACTCGCGGTACTCGCCGTACGACTCCTCTTGAGTCTCGCAGCGGGACCAGACCTGGTAGCGCGTGGTGCCCTGCCCGGCGAGGGTGACCCCGATGCGCTCGGTGGAGCGCGGCTCGACGTAGACGGGGATGGTGCGCTGGACGCCCGGCCAGAGCAGGCCGTTGCGCACGAGCGTGTCGCCGCGGTAGACGGAGTATTCGACGGTGCCGTGGTCGCGCGGCGCGGTCATCACGACGTTCGCCTTGCTGGAGGGGCACTCGACCCGGGAGACGTTGACGTCGACCCGGCCGCCGCGCGGGTCGCGTCTCCCGCCCTCGTCGCCGATGCCGGCGGCATGGGAGGTGCGCGCGGCGGGGACGCCCACGGCCACGCCCACCGCCATGAGCGCCACGAGTATGAGGCGGTTCATGTGGGCTCTCCCTCTTGGTCACTGCCGTCTGCTTGGGGCGGTTTGCGCGAAACGGGCTCTTCCATCACCAGGATCTGACACGGAGAGTGCCCGCTCGTGCACCCAAGGTAACATGTCCGCGCCCGTGCGGCCGAGTGGCTGGGGGTAGGCGCGCATTAGGGGCATCACGCGTCATGATGGATGCATGGCGGAGGCGATCTACGTCGGCGGGCTGCTGGTGGCGACGCCACTGCTGGACGACCCGAACTTCCGGCGCGGCGTCGTGCTGGTCCTCGAACACGACGAGGACGGCGGGACCCTCGGCGTGATGCTCAACCGGCCGAGCGAGGTCACGGTGAACCAGGTGCTCCCGTCCTGGGACCCGCTGGTCAGCGGACCGCCGGTGCTGTTCGAGGGCGGGCCGGTGCAGACCGACAGCGCGCTCGCGCTGGCCTCGGTGCCGAGCGGCCAGGAGCCGCTCGGGTGGCGCAGGCTCCACGCCGGGGCCACGGCGGTGTCCAAGCTCGGCACGGTGGACCTGGACGCCCCTCCCGAGATCCTCGCGGGTGAGATAACCCAGATGCGCATCTTCGCCGGGTACGCCGGATGGACG
Source organism: Sphaerisporangium sp. NPDC051017 (assembly GCF_040683095.1). Taxonomy (NCBI): domain Bacteria; kingdom Bacillati; phylum Actinomycetota; class Actinomycetes; order Streptosporangiales; family Streptosporangiaceae; genus Sphaerisporangium; species Sphaerisporangium sp. NPDC051017. The sequence goes on along the minus strand of NZ_JBFBCI010000004.1, from coordinate 141,185 downwards.
GCGGGCCAACTCGAGGCCGAGATCCGCGAGGGGTCCTGGTACGTCGTGGAGGCGGAGCCGGGCGACACGTTCGACTCGCGTCCGGCCGACCTGTGGCGGGCGGTGCTGCGGCGTCAGCCCGGGGAGCTGGCCTTCGTGGCGACCTGCCCGGACGACCCCAAGCTGAACTGACACCAGCCGGGGTCCAGCGCCTGCTCGACGAGCGACAGGACGCTCTCCATCTTGCCGAGCAGCTCGGCCAGTGAAGTGGTGGCCTCGATGGGGCACTCGGAGCCGACGCGGATCGCCGCCGTGATGAACGCCACCAGCAGCCGCGGGCGCTGGTCGATCTCGGGGTCGGTGCCCTGGCGCCGGGCGATCTCGGCGGTGAGCTTCTTCTCGGTCTCGGCCATGCGGGCGAAGCTCGCGGCCATCAGGTGCGGGTTGCCCTCGATCACGCGCCGCTGCCGGACGAACCGGGCGGGGTCCTCGGCCGCGCCGACCTCCAGCGCGTGGATGAACGTGCGGTAGGCGTTGGTCAGGGCCTGGAACGGCGGTTCGTCCTCGGGGCGCGCGGCGAGTGCCGTGGTGATCAGCTCGTCGTACTCGACCGTGTAGTCGAGCGCCAGGTCCTCCTTGCTGCCGAAGTAGCGGAAGAAGGTGCGCGGCGAGACGTCCACCGCCGCGGCGATCTGATCGACGGTGGTAGACTCGAACCCTTGTTCGAGAAATAGCTCGAAGGCGGCATCGCACAGCGCGAGCCGGGTCCGATGCTTCTTGCGCTCCCTTAGACCCACCCCAGATGCCTCCTCGAAATATTTACTTCATATACTGCCATAAGTCATCATCTGTCGCATAAAAGCGTTTGTCATCTGTCATCGACTGACATAAATTACCGGTCGTTGACTACTAGTCGAATCAGGGGGACATCTTCATGGCTCAAGCGCTGGCCGCGCGCCCCGACGCGCCGGCCCGTCGCGGCCACGGCCATCCGTGGCTGACGTTGCTGGCGGTCGCGCTCGGCGTGATCATGGTGATGCTCGACGGCACCGTCGTCTCCATCGCCAACCCGGTGATCGGCAAGGAGCTGGGAGCGTCGCTCTCGGACCTTCAGTGGATCACCAGCGGATACCTGCTCGCCCTCGCCGTCTTCCTCATCACGGCGGGCAAGCTCGGCGACCTGTTCGGGCACAAGTCCGTCTTCCTCGTGGGCATCGCCGGCTTCGCCCTCACCTCGCTGGCCATCGGCCTCAGCTCCTCCATCGGCATGCTCATCGCGCTGCGCGTCCTCCAGGGCCTGTTCGGCGCGCTGCTCCAGCCGGCCGCGCTCGCGCTGCTGCGCGCGGCGTTCCCGGCCGAGAAGCTCGGCATGGCGATCGGCATCTGGGGAGCCACGATCGGCATGTCCAGTGCGGCGGGCCCCATCGTCGGCGGCCTGCTCGTCGAGAACGTGAGCTGGCAGTCGGTCTTCTTCATCAACGTGCCGGTCGGCGTCGTCGCGCTGATCGTCGCCTTCTGGGTGATCAAGGAGAACAGGGCCGGGTCCCTGTCCAAGATCGACTGGCTGGGCGTGGTGCTGCTGTCCGGCGCCATGTTCTGCCTGGTGTGGGCCATCATCAAGGCGCCGGGCTACGGGTGGGGCGACCCCAAGACGCTCGGGTTCCTCGCCGGGGCGATCGTGCTGGGGGCGCTGTTCGTCTTCTGGCAGACCCGCGCGAGCGAGCCGCTGCTGCCCCTCGGCCTGTTCAGCAACGCGTCCGTTTCCATCGGCACGGCCCTGATGGTGCTCATGGCCTTCTCGATGTTCGGCGCGATGTTCTTCCTCACGTTCTACTTCCAGGGCGTGCACGGCCTGTCCCCGCTGGAGTCGGGCATGCGCATGCTCCCGATGAGCGCCGGCATGATGGTCGCCTCACCGCTGGCCGGCGTCCTGCTGAGCAAGTTCGGGCCGAAGATCCCCATCGCCGTCGGCATGCTGATCACCGCCGTCTCGATGTTCCTGCTCTCCCGTCTCGGTCTGGAGGCCGGCTACATCGACACCGCGATCCCGTTCGCGCTCCTCGCCTTCGGCCTGTCGCCCGTCATGGTCGGCGCCACCGAGGTCATCGTCGGCAACTCGCCGGAGTCGCTCAGCGGCGTCGCCGGAGGCATGCAGCAGTCGGCCATGCAGGTCGGCGGCTCGCTCGGCACGGCCGTCCTCGGCGCGCTCATCACCGCCAAGGTCGCGGAGGTCCTGCCCGGCCACCTCTCCGCCGTGAAGATCCCCGCCACCGCGGCGCAGGTCGACGCGATGAGCAGCGCGGTCGCCCTCGGCGTCGCCCCCGTGCCCCCCGGCAGCCCCAAGCCGATCGCGGACGCCCTGACCCAGGCCGCCCATCTGTCCTTCCTCGACGGCATGCACTTCGGTTTCGGCGTTTCCGTGGTCGTGGCCGTGCTCGCCGCCGCCCTGGCCCTCTTCGTCCGCGCCGGCCGCAAGGTCGAGGACGCCCCCGTCCACGTGGGCTGAGCTGCGCCTAAGGCCGCGCCTCCTGCAATAGGCACGGTTCGGGGCGCCCCCTCAGGCGCCCCGAACCGTGCCTATGGCCGCGCCTTCGGCACGGCGTGTCCGGGGCGCACTTCAGGCGGTGTTCTTCCGTCGTCACTCGGAAGGGTTCGTTCCTCACCCTTCCTCCCTCCTCCTCCAGAACACCGCCGCGCCCCGAACGGCCTATGGCCTCGCTTGGCTCGGCGGGTTCGGGGTGACGGGCCCCGGACAGATCTTGGTTGACGGAGCGAGACTCCGAACCACCCAATAAACTCGGTTCGTGAGCACGAAGATCCTGCCTGAGAGCGACGTACGGCCGAACCTCTCGCATGGTGACGAGGGGGACCACGAGCGGTTCTCGCACTACGCCGACAAGAACAAGATCACCGAGAGCATGGTGACCGGCGTTCCGATCCGGGCGCTCTGCGGCAAGGTCTGGGTGCCGAGCCGTGATCCCAAGAAGTACCCGGTCTGCCCGGAGTGCAAGGAGATCTACGAGGGCCTGCCCAAGGGCGGCGAGCCCGGCGGCTCCTGAGGGTGCCGCGCCTGGGCTCGCGGGTCTCCAAGGGAGAGTCGCTCCTCGGCTCGTACGTCTCCGACGGAGTGTTGCTCCCCGGTGATCGCGCGGAGTGCGGCTAGCGTCAGCACTCTGACCTGCGACGACGGGGGAGTGCATGGTGCGGCGCGCGGTGGCCGTGTCTTTGGCGTCCGTGGTTTCCTTCGTGTGCCTCGGCACACAGGGCGGCCCCTCCGGCCCCGCCCGGGCGGACGCCGCGCGTTCATGCGAACGCACCCGGGCGCCCGGGGCCGGGACACAGCGGGACGAGCCGTACTCCCTGAACGCCGCCGACGCCGCACGGATGCTCGCCGGCATGCGCCGCCGCCTGGGGTCCCTGCCCGGCCCGCCCCGGCGGCGGCCCCCCACGACGACGACGGTTCCCCTGTGGGTCCACGTGATCACCGACGGGCGCGAGGGTGTCCCGGACACCGCGATCGGGCCGCAGGTCGAGACGCTCAACGCCGCGTACGGCGGGCGGCTCGGCGGCGTGGACACCGGCATCAGGTTCGAGTTGCGCGGCGTGACCCACACCGACAACCCGGTCTGGTTCCGCAAACCGCTGCTGAGCGAGAACGCCATGAAGCAGCGCCTGCGCAGGGGCGGCCCCGAGACCCTCAACCTCTACATCGCCCAGCTCGGCGAGCTCGTGCTCGGGTACGCGACCTACCCGCACTGGTACGCCGGACGCCCCGCCAACGACGGCGTGGTCATCGACTGGCGCAGCCTGCCCGGGGGTTCCATGCGGGACTTCTCGAAGGGGTACACGGCCGTCCACGAGATCGGCCACTGGCTCGGCCTGCTGCACACGTTCGAGAACGGGTGCTCCCCGCCCGGCGACTCCGTCGACGACACCCCTCCCGAGGCGACGCCCACGCAGGGCTGCCCCGTGCAGAAGGACACCTGCCCCGACCCGGGCGAGGATCCGATCCACAACTTCATGGACTACGCCCACGACCGCTGCATGTCTCAGTTCACCGCCGGCCAGGCGGCCCGCATGCGCGACATGTGGTCCGCCTACCGCGCCTCCGCCACGTGATCCCTTCGGGGCCTGAAGGGGCGTCCCGAACCGCCATGCCGAAGGCGCGGCAACAGGCGCTGTTCGGGGCGCGGCGGTGTTCTGGAGTCCTCGCGGGCAAGGGTGAGGAACGATCCCTTGCCCGCGAGGGCGGAAGAACGCCGCCTAAAGTGCGCCCCGAACACGCCGAGCCGAAGGCTCGGCAATAAACACGGCGTTGACGGAGGGGCGGGCTCGGTGGCGATACTCAGAGCACCGGGAGGAGGCGGCGTGGAGGAACAGCGCACGGGACGACGGCCGTACGGCGATCCGGCATGGGCCCCGCCGGAGCCGGAACAGGAGGAGGGCTTACCGCCCTCGGCCCGCGTGTACGGCAGGCCCGCGCCGCCGTCGCGGGTCGCGGTGCCCGCGTGGGCCAGGCGCGCGGCGCTGCTCGCCGTCGCAGTGGTGGCGGGCACGGCGCTGGTGGCCGGTCTGGTCGCCGTCATCACGAACGCCGTCCGCTCACCTGAGGCGCCCTCGGCAGTGGCGGACACGACGGCGGGCGTCACCTACCCGTTGCCGAAGGGGTGGACCCGCGGGGCGATCCCGCCGGTCACCGGATTCACCTCCGTCGCGGCCCTGCCGGACACCGCGCTGGTGATGGCCAGGCCCGGCGGCGCGGCCGACTCCGTGGCCGTTCTCGGGCCCCGTCAGGCCGCGATCGGGCTCGCGGACCTGTACGGGCGGCTGCTGCTGCGCGGGGACACCATGGAGGTCGTCGACGACCGGTGGATGAGCGTCGGCGCGTACACGGGCCATTCACGGGCGCTTCGCGCGACGTACACCGATGTCGTCAACCGGCCGTCGTACCTGCGGGTGACACTTCTCACCAAGGACGACAAGAGCGTGATCGTCGTCGGCCTCGCCCAGCCGGACGACCCGGGGCGGCGGGCCGAGATCGACGCCGTGGTCAACGGGCTCAGGTAGCTCGCCTGGCCGGGTGGGGCCGGCGTCGGCCCCGCGGGGCGGCAGGGGTCGCGGACGCGAGAAGACCACGTGGGCGCAGCCGGACACCGGGCGGCGATTCCGCGGGCGTCGGCGCGTTTGTCGGTCGGCCCCACTAGGGTGGCTTCACTGTGAGGGACCGACACGAGCGCGACGTCAAGATCACAAACGGGGGCGAGGGCCCGGCCGGCCGCCGGAGCCGTCTGAGGAGGAGGTCGGCGTGAGCTCGTTTGCCGCGTCCCATCTGTCACCTTCGTATCCCGACCGCGCCGCGTGGGGCACCGCGCCCAAGCTCCGCGCGTGGCAGCAGGAGGCGTTCGACCTCTACTTCCGGCGCGAGCCGCGTGACTTCCTCACGGTCGCGACGCCGGGCGCGGGCAAGACGACGTACGCGCTGCGCATCGCCAGCGAGCTCCTCGCCCGGGGCACCGTCCAGCGGGTGACGATCGTCACGCCCACCGAGCACCTCAAGCGCCAGTGGGCCGACGCCGCCGGCCGGGTGGGCATCGCCATCGACCCGGAGTTCAAGAACAGCCAGGGCGCCACCTCGCGCGACTACATGGGCGTGGCGGTCACCTACGCCCAGGTGTCCATGCACCCCGCGCTCCACCGCTCCCGCACCGAGTACCGCCGGACCCTCGTCATCTTCGACGAGATCCACCACGCGGGCGACGCCAAGTCGTGGGGCGACGGCGTGCGCGAGGCGTTCGAGCCCGCCGCCAGGCGCCTGGCCCTCACCGGCACGCCGTTCCGGTCGGACACCAACCCCATTCCGTTCGTCACCTACGCCGAGGACGGCGAGGGCGTGCGGCGCAGCGTCTCCGACTACTCCTACGGCTACGCCCCGGCGCTGGCCGACGGCGTCGTCCGTCCCGTGATCTTCCTGGCGTACGCCGGCGAGATGCGGTGGCGCACCCGCGCGGGCGACGAGATCACCGCCACCCTCGGCACCCCCCTCACCAAGGACCAGCTCGGGCAGGCCTGGCGGGCCGCGCTCGACCCGAAGGGCGACTGGATCCGCCAGGTTCTGCGCGCGGCCGACCGGCGGCTCGCCGAGGTCCGCCGGGGCGTGCCCGACGCCGGGGCCATGGTCATCGCCACCGACCACGAGACCGCCCGCGCGTACGCCAAGCACCTGCGGGCGATCACCGGCGAGGGCGCCACGATCGTGCTCTCCGACGACCCCGGCGCCTCGGACAAGATCAAGCAGTTCAGCGCCTCGGACGAACGCTGGCTGGTCGCGGTCCGCATGGTGTCCGAGGGCGTCGACATTCCCCGGCTGGCCGTGGGCGTCTACGCCACCAGCGTGTCCACGCCGCTGTTCTTCGCCCAGGCCGTGGGGCGCTTCGTCCGGGCGCGCAAGCGGGGAGAGACCGCCTCGGTGTTCCTGCCCTCCGTGCCCACCCTGATGGGGCTGGCGGGCGAGATGGAGGCCGAGCGCGACCACGTCCTCGACCGCAAGCTCCCCGAGGAAGGCCTCGACGATTTCCTGGTCGAGGAGGCCCAGCAGAAGAAGGACAATCCCGACGTCCTCGGCGACGAGCTGCCGTTCGAGACGGTCGAGGCGTCGGCCACCTTCGACCGCGTCCTGTTCGACGGCGGCGAGTTCGGCACGGCCGCCGCGCCCGGCTCTCCCGAGGAGGAGGACTTCCTGGGCCTTCCCGGGCTGCTGGAGCCCGACCAGGTGGCGGTCCTGCTCCGCAAGCACCAGGCCGAGCAGCAGGCCGCCAAGCGGCGCCAGGCGGCCGAACCCCGGCCGGAGCCCGCCCTGAGCCCGCACGAGGAGATCGCGGCCCTGCGCAAGGAGCTCAACGGCCTCGTCGGCGCCTGGAACCACCGCACCGGCCAGCCGCACGGCGTCATCCACGCCGAGCTTCGCCGCACCTGCGGCGGCCCCGCCATCGCGCAGGCCACCGCCGAGCAGATCCGCCAGCGCATCGAAACCATCCGCAAGTGGGCCAACCAGCGCTCGCGCTAAGCTCGTGCGTCCCGGCCCAGGCAGGAAGATCGATCGATGCCCTCCTTCGACAGCGCGCGTGACCGCTTCCGGCTGAGCCCGGCTCACCTCGGGGTGCTGGGCTGCCTGTACGAAGGGGTGCCGGTCACCGCCGACCTGCTGGGCGCCCGCGACGAGCTGTGGGCGGCGGGGCTCCTCGGCGACATGGGCGAGGTCATCCCCGAGCTGGCCACCCTCGCCGACGTGATCGCCGAGCCGCTCGTGCTGGTCCAGGTCGAGATCACGGGCAGTGAGGGGCCGACCAGCCACGGCGCGGTCATCGGGCACCACGCCTGTTACGTGTTCGAGGGATGGCCCGGCGAGGCGGAGTCGGAGTACGTGCCCACCGACCTCGGCGCGCTGGTGTGGTCGCTGGCGCGGGTGGTCGGCCTGCGCGACCGGGGGGTCAAGCCTCCGGTCGCCCCCGTCGTGACCACGAGGGTCGCCGCCATGGACGCCGGGTTCGCCGCGCTCGCCCGTATGGACCCCACCCGCGTCCAGGAGACCGCCGCGCTGTTACGTGCGGTGCTGGCCGCCGAGGACGATCTGACCGAGCCCGAGCTGACGATCTTCACCCATCTGTTGCTGCAGCTCAACGCCAACTGGCGGATGACCGCGGCGTGGCCCAACCGGGACGGATCGGGCACGGAGGTCCGCGGCATCACCGTGCTGGACTGCGGCCCTCTCGGCTACTGGCTGTGCGAGAGCCTCGCCGAGCCGATGATGCCGGGGACGTTGACCCCCGACGGCGACCTGCGGCTGATCTTCGTCGAGGTCCAGCGCGTGTGGGAGCTCATCGCGAGCCTCCTGCCCGACCCCGAGGAGCTGCCGGTTCCCGCCGAGGTGTGACGCCGCGGCCGGCGCGGTCAGGGGGTCGCGAGCACCGGGGCGCCGGTGAGGTGGACCCCTGCGGCCCTGAGCTCGGCGAGGGCGGCTTCGGTGGTCCGGGGCGCGACGCCGGCGGTCAGGTCGAGCAGGACGCGGACGGTGAAGCCGTTCCTCACGGCGTCGAGGGCGGTGGCGCGCACGCAGTGGTCGGTGGCGATGCCCACGACGTCCACGTGTTCCACGCCGCGCGAGCGCAGCCATTCGGCCAGCCCCGTGCCGTCCTCGCCGTGTCCCTCGAAGCCGCTGTAGGCGGCGCTGTGGCGGCCTTTGCTGAAGACCTCCTCGATGGGGGAGGTGTCGAGGGCGGGGTGGAACCCGGCGCCGGGGGTGCCGACCACGCAGTGCGCGGGCCAGCTGTGGACGTAGTCGGGGTGCTCGGCGAAGTGGGCCCCGGGGTCGACGTGGTAGTCGCGGGTGGCCACCACGTGCGCGTACGGCTCGGCGGCGGCGTGCGGGCCGATCGCCGCCGCCACCCCGGCGCCGCCCGCGACGGCCAGGCTGCCGCCCTCGCAGAAGTCGTTCTGCACGTCGACGATGATCAGCGCCGTGTTCGCCGTGTTCGCCGGGCCGTCCGGGGTCGTCCCGCCCGCCGGGTTCTCGACATCCACGGGGTTCTCGCGGTTCTCCGGGTTCATGGTCGGCCTCGTTTCGGTCGCGTGGCCGGGGACGCGCCGCCCCGGCCACCGGGGGATCAAAGGGGATATGTCGGGAAGTCCAGCGACAAGGGAGACTACGGTTCGCGAGGGCGGCTAGGAGAAGACGGTGGGGATCACCGGGTCGCCGTGGGAGAGCTGCCGGGCCAGCACGGGCAGCTCGTTCACCGAGGCCCGGTGGCGTTCCCTGGCGGCGCCCAGCGGCTCACGCCCGACGATCTCGCCCCCGCGAACCAGCTCGTGCAGCAGCGGCCGGGCCCCCGCCGGGGCGGGCGCGTCGGCGGAGGTGACCAGCTCGGCGACGGCGGTTCCGTCCTCCAGGGCCCGGAACGCGTTCTTGCCGCCGCCCCGGCTCGGCTTGCCGACCGACTTCTTGGCCACCGGCTGGAGCACGCCGTCGGCGTCCTCGCGGGCGACCAGCTTGTACACCATGGCCGCCGTCGGCACGCCCGAGCCGGTGACGACCGAGGTCCCGACACCGTACCCGTCGACCGGCGCGGCGGCGAGGGCGGCGATGGAGTACTCGTCCAGGTCGCTGGTGACCACGATGCGGGTGCGCGTCGCGCCGAGCGAGTCGAGCATCTCCCGCACCTCGTGCGCGGCCACGGCGAGGTCGCCGGAGTCGATGCGGACCGCCCCGAGCGCCGGCCCGGCCAGCTCCACCGCCGTGCGCACGGCCTTGGCGACGTCGTAGGTGTCGATCAGCAGCGTCGTCTCCGCCCCGAGGGAGTCGATCTGCGCCTGGAAGGCGTCGTACTCCGAGTCGTGCAGGAGCGTGAACGCGTGGGCGGCGGTGCCGGCCGTCGGCACGCCGTAGACGCTGCCGGCCATGAGGTTGGAGGTGGAGGAGAAGCCCGCGAGGTAGGCGGCCCTGGCCGAGGCGACGGCGGCGGCCTCGTGGGTGCGCCGGGAGCCGAACTCGATGATCGGCCGCGAGCCGGCGGCCCCCACCATGCGCGAGGCCGCCGACGCGATGGCCGAGTCGTGGTTGAGGATGGAGAGGATCACCGTCTCCAGCAGCCCCGCCTCGGCGAACGTTCCGTCCACGACCATGATCGGCGAGCCGGGGAAGTAGCACTCGCCCTCGCGGTAGCCGCGGACGTCGCCCGAGAAGCGGTAGGACGCCAGGAAGCCGAGGGTCTCGTCGTCGACGACGCGGTTCTCGCGCAGGTACGCCAGCTCGGCGTCGCCGAAGCGGAAGCCGGCGAGGGCGTCCAGCACGCGCCCGGTGCCCGCGACGACCCCGTACCGGCGGCCGCCGGGAAGGTGGCGGGCGAAGACCTCGAACACCGCGCGCCTGTGGGCCGCACCGCTGGCCAATGCCGCCTGCAGCATCGTCAGCTCATAGTGATCGGTAAGCAACGCGCTGCTCATCCCCATCTTCACAAGTCGAAGACTACGACCGGGGTAGGGCAGGATGGGAATGTGGGTAGTACCGCGCCGGCTGAGGTCGCACGTCCGTCGATGGACGTCCGGCCCGATCTCCCCTGGCTGACGATCGTCTGGAACGACCCGGTCAACCTGATGTCGTACGTGACGTACGTCTTCCAGACCGTCTTCGGCTACCCCCGTGAGAAGGCCGAGAAGCTCATGCTCGACGTGCACCACAAGGGCAGGGCCGTGGTGGCGAGCGGCACCCGCGAGGAGATGGAACGCGACGTGCAGATCTTGCACTCCTACGGCCTGTGGGCCACCGTCCAGCGGGATTCGGCGTGAGCACGGGCTTCAGCGCGGGCCTCGGCGGAGGCGTGACGATCTTCCTGGACGGCGGGGAGGCGTCGATCCTGCGCTCGCTGGTGGCGCAGGTCCTCGGTCTGGTGCAGCCCGGCTCCACCGGGCAGGACCCGCTGGAGCGCGCGCTCGGCATCGGCGAGGCCGAGGAGCCCTCTGATCCGGTGCTCGCCCGCCTGTTCCCCTCCGCCTACGCCGACGACGAGAAGGCGTCGGCGGAGTTCCGGCGCTACACCGAGGCCACGCTGCGCGAGGGCAAGCGCGCCGACGCCGAGACGCTGCTGGAGACCGCCGAGCAGGGGGAGGTCCGCCTCACCGCCGACCAGGCGCAGGCGTGGCTACGCGCGCTGAACGACGTCCGGCTGGCCCTCGGCGTGCGCCTGGAGGTCACCGAGGAGATCCACGAAGAGCTGTCCGACATGTCCGAGGACGACCCGCGCTACCCGGCGTACGTGACCTACGACTGGCTGACCTACCTGCAGGACACACTGGTCCGCGCGCTTTGGTAACTTCCAGGCATGCTGACGATCTCACGGGAACTGGTCGACAAGATCATCGCCCACGCCTGGGCCGATCACCCGGACGAGGCGTGCGGGGTGATCGCGGGGCCGGTCGGCTCCGACCGTCCCGAGCGGTTCATTCCCATGGAGAACGCCGAGCGTTCGCCCACGTTCTACCGCTTCGACTCGATGGAGCAGTTCCGGGTGTGGCGCGAGATGGACGACCGTGACGAGGAGCCCGTGGTCGTCTACCACTCCCACACCGCCACCGAGGCATATCCCTCGCGCACCGACGTCTCCTACGCCTCCGAGCCGAACGCCCACTACGTGCTGGTGTCCACGGCCGACGCCGACGCGGTGCAGTTCCGCTCCTACCGGATCATCGACGGCGTCATCACCGAGGAGGACGTGAAGATCGTCCCCGCCTGAACGGTCCGCCGTCCGGCGCGGTTTCGGCCATCGGCGCGAACGCCCGGACGCTGTAGAGTTGGGAACATGCTGACGATTGACCCGGAGATCGGGAGCGCCAGGGTGCGCCCCGGGCCTTCGTCGCCCGTGCGGACGCACCTTTTCGGGCACACTCCCTGTGCCGTCGTCTACGACTGTTCCTGATCGCAGGAATCCCGTCCTCCCGACGCGTGTTCGCACCCGTTGGGCGCCCCCGCGACGACAAATGACCAAGGAGACTGACCCGCGATGGCCATCGAGGTTCGCATTCCGACCATCCTCCGCACCTACACCGGCGGCGAGAAGTCCGTCAGCGGCGCCGGTGCGACGCTGTCCGACCTGATCGGCGACCTGGAGTCCCGCCACCCCGGCATCAAGGAGCGCATCGTCGACGAGTCCGGCCTGCGCCGGTTCGTCAACGTCTACCTCAACGACGAGGACGTCCGCTTCCTGGGCGGCCTCGACACTCCCGTCTCAGACGGCGACACCGTCACGGTGCTCCCCGCCGTGGCCGGGGGCGCGCGCTAGTCATGCGCTTCGACTCGCTGATCGAATCGGTCGGGCGCACGCCGCTCGTGGGGCTGCCACGCCTGTCCCCGTCCCCGGACGTCCGCGTCTGGGCGAAGCTGGAGGACCGCAATCCGACCGGCTCGGTCAAGGACCGCCCGGCGCTGTGGATGATCGAGCAGGCGGAGAAGGACGGCCTGCTCAGCCCCGGCTGCACGATCCTGGAGCCGACCTCGGGCAACACCGGCATCTCGCTGGCCATGTCCGCCCGGCTCAAGGGCTACAAGCTGATCTGCGTCATGCCGGAGAACACCTCCGAGGAGCGCCGCCAGCTTCTGCGCATGTGGGGAGCCGAGATCATCTCCTCGCCGGCGGCGGGCGGCTCCAACGAGGCCGTGCGCGTCGCCAAGGGGCTCGCGGCCGAGAACCCCTCGTGGGTGATGCTCTACCAGTACGGAAACCCGGCGAACTGGCGCTCCCACTACGAGTCGACCGGGCCCGAGATCCTCGAGGACCTTCCCTCGATCACGCACTTCGTGGCCGGGCTCGGCACCACCGGCACGCTGATGGGGGTCGGGCGCTTCCTGCGCGAGCGGGTGCCCGGCGTCCAGATCGTCGCCGCCGAGCCGCGGTACGGCGAGCTGGTGTACGGGCTGCGCAACGTGGACGAGGGCTTCATCCCCGAGATCTACGACGCCGACGTCCTCACCACGCGCTACTCCGTGACCTCGGCCGACGCGCTGCGGCGCACCCGCGAGCTGCTCGGCGCCGAGGGCATCTTCGCCGGCATCTCCACCGGCTGCGCGCTGCACGCGGCGCTCGGCATGGCGGCCAAGGCGGTGAAGGCGGGCGAGCGCGCCGACATCGCGTTCATCGTGGCCGACGGTGGCTGGAAGTACCTGTCCACGGGCGCCTACGAGGGCACCCTGGACGAGGCCGAGGACCGCCTGGAGGGCCAGCTCTGGGCCTAGCGTCGGTGCCAGCAGCTCTGGGCCTGGCCTCAGTGCCCGCTCTGAGCCGGTTCTGTACCGGTTTTGAGCCGATCACGAGCCGATCCTGAGCTGGTTCTGGGCGAAGTCTCGGCGCTGCTCGTTTCGGACGTACGACGAAGGGCCGGCCCCCGGACGGGGAGCCGGCCCTTCGTTGGTACCTCAGTTGAACAGGACCCGCAGGGTGAAGGACCCGGTGTCGCCGGACTGCCGGCCGCTGATGCCCACGGCCTTCAGCTTCTCCACGCTCGCCCTCTCGTCGCCGTTCAGCGAGTTCAGGTAGTACTTCTCCAGCTTGTCCAGGTCGACGTACAGCGCGGTGCTCGCCGAGCCGGCGTCGGGGACCGCGGTCTTGAAGGTCTCGCTGTCGCCGAGCGTCCCGTCCTGCGCGAGCAGCGCCGCGTAGGCCTCGGTGCCGGCGAGCACGAGCCGCCCGTCCGCGGCCACCTTGGCGATCTGCGGCACCCCCGTGCCGGACTTCTGGGCGGCTGCCTCCAGCTTGGCGACGACCTCCTGCGCCTTGGCGGGGTCGGTGGTGAGCACCGCGCCGATGTTGGGCAGTTCCCCGTCCAGGCCCTTCTCGTCGACCGCGACGGTGAGGTTCTTGCCGAGCAGGGTCACCGCGTCGTCCGGCAGCGTGATGCCGTACGCCTGCTGGGCCATCGCGACGATGTCGCCGCCGCCCTGGGCCCCGGCGGCCGACTCGATGGTCTTGAGCAGCTCGGGCCACTGCTTGGAGAGCAGGTCGCCGAGCCCGGAGATCGAGACCGCGCCGACGGTCGAGGCGGGCAGGTCGGCGATACGGCTCGGCTCGCTCGCGTCGACGGCCTTCACGCCGCTGGTGGCGACGCTCAGCTCGGCGTAGCCGCTGTCGAAGCGCAGGGCTCCGGCGAAGCGCGCGTTCTCGGCGAGGCCGAGGGCGGCGCGGTCGGCGCCCGTGGTGTCAGCGATGATCTTGGAGAGATGTCCCATGTCCGCCCAGAAGGACAGGATGCCGGGGTCGCCGAGGGACTTGAGGTCGGCGGTGAAGTTCGCGTTGGCCGACAGCGGAGCGGCGGCGGCGTACCCGTCGGCGGCCCGCTGGGTCACGGCCATGAGCGCGTAGCCCTCGCGGAAGGCCAGGCCCTTCAGTTCGCCGCCCTTGTTCAGCTTGGCCAGCCCCGTGCGGGCGGCGGCCTCGTCGGTGACCTGGACGGCGAGCACGACCTCGGGCTGCCCCTTCTTCGTGTCGGCGGGGGCGCGCAGCGCGAGACCGATCCGGTCGCCGAGCCAGGGCTGGATGTCGCGGGCGTAATCGATCTTGTCAAGGGCGCCGCTCTTGCCGATCAGCTCGGCCAGCGCCTTGCGCGGGTCGTCGCCGGAGAAGCTGTCCTGGGTCGCGGGGAACTTGCGCGCCAGGCTGAACAGCGCCAGCTTCTGGGCCGCGGACGGGTCGAGGTCCAGCCGCGCGTACACCAGGGCGTCGCCGGGCAGCACGTCCTCGGGCTGGGTCCCGCCGCCGCTGAGCAGGTTCATCGCGTACACGCCGCCACCGCCGACCAGCGCCACGATCACGGCGGCGATCACGGCCAGTAACCAGCCGCCGCGCCGCTTCCTCCGGTGGCCCGGCGGGGGCGGGGGCTGCATGGGCGGCCCGAGCTCTCCGCCCTGCCAGGTCGGTGGGCCCTCCACCGGCGGCGGGGCATAGCCGTACGGCTGCTGTCCGTAGCCCGCCTGCTGCCCGTATCCGGCCTGCTGTTCGTACCCTGGCTGCTGGCCGTATCCAGCCTGCCGGCCGTACCCGGCGGGAGTGGGCCCGCCGCCGGGCGTCCGGTAGTGCACCGTGGCCTCCGGGTCCTGGTTGAAGGGGTACGGGGGATAGGGCTGCTGGTCAGACATGATCCACTCTCGCCGTCTCATGGGGTTCGGTCATGAAAGTAGATCGTCCCGGTAGCAGGCCGCTTGCAAGACGCTTTCGCCTGCATAAGGTAGGGATATTTCAAGTCGGGCCGAGCGTTCGCGGCCCCTCCGCCGCCAGGGCGCCACCGGGCGTCGGTAAAGTGAGGGCGAACAGAACAATATTCGGCAGGTTCGGCCGGGCGAGGGCTCAAGGGGACAGATGACGAAGTTCGACGAGGCCACCCAGGCCATCCGGGTCGACGCGACGACCTACGACGTGTGCCTGGACCCCGGCTACTCCATCGGCGGCCCGCTCAACGGCGGCTACCTCATGGCCGCGCTGCTGCGGGCGGTCGTCGACGCCTCCCCGCACGACCACCCCGTCTCGACATCCGTCCAGTTCCTCCGCGCGGCGGCGCCGGGCCCGGCCCGGGTCCACCTGGAACAGGTCAAGATCGGCAGGACGGCCACCGTGACCCGGGCCACGCTGGTCCGAGACGGCCGGGCCCACCTCGACGCCCTCGTCACGACCGCCACGCTCGGCGACGCCGCGAGCACCTGGTCGGGGACGCCCGCCGTCGCCATGCCCCCCGTCGAGGAATGCGTGACGCTGCCCGAGCCAAAGCCCGAGTCGAACATGACGTTCAGCGCCCGCATGGAGCTGCGCTTCGACCCGCCCACCATCGGCTGGCTCCACGGCGAGCCGACCGGACGGCCCGAGTCGCGCGCGTACTTCCGCATGGCCGAGCCGCAGGACCCCGACCCGTTCGTCCTGGCCCTGGCCGTGGACGCGCTGCCGCCGGTCGTGTTCTCGGCCGGGAGCCGCGGCTGGGCCCCCACCGTGGAGCTGACCTGGCACCTGCGCGCCCTGCCCGCGCCCGGCTGGCTCACGCTCATCGGCCACGGACGGCTGATCAGGGACGGCTGGTTCGACGAGGACGTCGAGGTGTGGGACTCCGCGGGCCACCTCGTCGCCCAGTCGCGCCAGCTCGCCCGCCTCGGCCGGGGCGGGCGAGCCGACGCGACCGGGCCGGCATAGACGATTACCGCCGTGTGAGGATTCTTACCGCGAGCGATTGACCGCGCTCCCCTAACCTTGGGAATCATGTCGGACATCGGGAGCGTCGCCCACACGCCGTGGGTCAGCATCAGGGAGTCCTCGGGCGAGGACATCGGCCGCGAGGAGCCCGCGATCGGGATCTTCGACAGCGGCGTCGGCGGCCTCACCGTCGCGCGGGCGATCATCGACCAGCTTCCGGGCGAGTCGATCCTCTACGTCGCCGACACCGCGCGCCAGCCGTACGGGCCCAAGCGCATCGCCGAGGTGCGCGCCTACGCCCTCCAGGTCATGGACCAC
This sequence comes from Sphaerisporangium sp. NPDC051017, assembly GCF_040683095.1. Lineage (NCBI taxonomy): Bacteria > Bacillati > Actinomycetota > Actinomycetes > Streptosporangiales > Streptosporangiaceae > Sphaerisporangium > Sphaerisporangium sp. NPDC051017. The sequence goes on along the minus strand of NZ_JBFBCI010000004.1, from coordinate 125,175 downwards.
CTCGTCGAGGCCGACGTCAAGATGCTCGTGATCGCCTGCAACAGCGCCAGCGCGGCCGTCCTGAGGGACGCCAGGGAGCGCTACGACGTCCCGGTGGTGGAGGTGATCCTCCCGGCGACGCGCAGGGCCGTGCGGGCCACCAGGAACGGCCGGGTCGGGGTGATCGCGACCCGCGCCACCATCGAGTCGATGGCCTACCACGACGCCTTCGCGGCCGCCCCGGACGTCCGCCTCACCGGCGTGGCCGCCCCCCGGCTGGTGGAGTTCGTGGAGCGCGGAGAGACGATGAGCGAGGAGCTGATCGAGGTCGCCCGCGGGTACCTGCGGCCGGTGATCGACGAGGGCTGCGACACGCTGATCCTCGGCTGCACCCACTACCCGCTGCTCGCCGGGGCCATCTCCTATGTGATGGGGGAGGGCGTCACGCTGGTGTCGAGCGCGGACGAGACCGCCAAGGACGTCTTCCGCGTCCTGCACGACCGCGGGCTGGTGGGGCAGGGTACAGGGCCCCGGCACCGGTTCCGCGCGACCGGCGACGGCACCCTGTTCGCCGACCTCGGCCGGCGCTTCCTCGGCCCCGAGATCGTCACCGTCGAACGCGCGCCGCTCGGCGGGACGGCGGACGAGGAGGCGCTGACCGCGCCCGTCCAGCCCGGTTAGGCGGGTCGGGCGGGTCAGGCGCTCGGGGGTGGGCGGTGATGCGGGGCACAACAGCGAGCCGGTGCGACAGGCGGCCTCGGGGAGGGGCGCGCCGCGCCGGGAGAGTGAGGAGAAAGCCGTGAAGCTGACGATCGTGGGATGCTCCGGGAGCTTTCCCGGCCCGGACAGCCCTGCGTCCTGTTATCTGCTGGAGGCCGAGGGCTTCCGCATGCTGCTCGACTTCGGCAACGGCTCGCTCGGACCCCTGCAGCGGCATATCGGCCTGTACGACGTCGACGCCATCTGCCTGTCCCACCTGCACGCCGACCACTGCCTGGACCTGTGCGCCTATCACGTCGTGCGCACCTACGCCCCCGTCCGGCCCCTGCCGCGCGTCCCGGTCCACGCGCCCCGGGACGCCCCGCGCCGCCTCGCCGCCGCCTACGGCATGGACGAGGAGCCGGGCCTGGAGACCGCGTTCGACTTCGCGCCGCTCGCGCCGGGCGTCTTCCGCGTGGGCCCGTTCGAGGTGACCGCCGCCCTGATGAACCACCCCGTCGAGACCTACGGCTTCCGCGTCTCGCACGGCGGGCGCTCGGTGGCGTACTCCGGTGACACCGGCGAGTGCCCCGAGCTGGTCGAACTCGCCGCGGACGCCGACATCCTGCTCTGCGAGGCGTCCTTCCTGGACCGTCCGGGCAATCCGAAGGGCCTGCACATGACCGGCGGGCAGGCGGCCGAGCACGCCGCGCGCGCCGGTGTCGGCACGCTGGTGCTCACCCACCTGGTGCCCTGGTACGACCCCGCGGAGGTGCTCGCCGAGGCCCGTCGCGCGGGCTTCGGCGGCGACATCGAACTCGCGCGGAGCGGGGCCGTGTATGACCTAAGGTGAGCCCATGGCACGTGAAGACGGGCGCAGGCCCGATCAGCTTCGGCCCGTCACGATCACCCGTGGCTGGCTCGCTCACGCCGAGGGCTCGGTCCTCGTGGAGTTCGGGCGCACCAAAGTGCTGTGCGCCGCCTCTGTGCAGGACAGCGTGCCGCGATGGCGCAGGGGCAGCGGGCTCGGCTGGATCACCGCCGAGTACGCCATGCTGCCCCGGGCCACCAACACCCGCGGCGACCGCGAGTCGGTGCGCGGCAAGATCGGCGGGCGCACGCACGAGATCTCCCGCCTGATCGGGCGGTCCCTGCGCGCCTGCGTCGACTACAAGGCCCTCGGCGAGAACAGCATCGTCCTCGACTGCGACGTTCTGCAGGCCGATGGCGGCACGCGCACCGCCGCCATCACCGGGGCCTACGTCGCGCTCGCCGACGCCGTGGCGTGGATGCGCGCGCGCAAGATGTGCCCGGGCGACCCGCTGGTCAACTCCGTCGCCGCCGTCTCGGTGGGCGTCGTGGGCACCTCCACCCTGCTCGACCTCTGCTACAGCGAGGACGTCGCGGCCGAAACGGACATGAACGTCGTCATGACCGGGTCGGGGGAGTTCGTCGAGGTCCAGGGCACCGCCGAGGGCGTTCCCTTCGACCGCGGCGCGCTCGACTCGCTGCTCGACCTCGCCGCCGGGGGCTGCGCCGAGCTGACCGTCCGCCAGCGTGAGGCGCTCGCATGAGCGGTGTGGCGCGAGTCGTGCTCGCCACGCGCAACCAGGGCAAGATAGTCGAGCTTCGCCGCATCCTGGCGGAGGCCGATCAGAAGATCGAGCTCGTCGGCCTGGAGGAGTTCCCCGAGATCGGCGAGGTCGCCGAGACCGGCCTCACGTTCGCCGAGAACGCTCTGCTCAAGGCGCACGCCGTCGCCTCGGCCAGCGGGCTGCCCGCCGTCGCCGACGACTCCGGGCTGTGCGTCGAGGCGCTGAACGGCATGCCGGGCGTCTTCTCCGCCCGCTGGTCGGGGTCGCACGGCGACGACGCCGGGAACCTGCGGCTCCTGCTCGCCCAGGTCTCCGACGTTCCCGACGGCCGCAGGGGCGCCCACTTCGCCTGCGCGGCCGCCGCCGCCCTGCCGTCCGGTGAGGAGCGCGTGGTCGAGGGCGCTCTTCATGGCGCGCTCGTCCGCGCCTCGCGCGGCACCAACGGGTTCGGGTACGACCCGATCTTCGTGCCGGAGGGCGAGACGCGCACGACCGCCGAGATGTCCCCGGCCGAGAAGGACGCGATCAGCCACCGCGGGCGGGCCTTCCGCGCGCTCGTCCCCGCCCTGCGCGACCTGCTCGGCTGAACCAGCCGAGCGGAGCGAGGCCATAGGCGCAGCCCCGTCACCCGGCGGCGGTACCCGCCTGGTACGCCCAGGTTCCCGTAACCAGGGCGTAAGAACCGGCGGGGGCTTTTGGGCGTAGCGTTCGCTGTGTGAAGGACTTCAACGCGCGTTCGCGTGCGGACGCGTGGGCGGCGGCGCTCGCCGGGCTGGTGGCGGGCGCCGTGGCGCTCGGAGTCGGCCAGCTCGCCGCCGGGCTGATCGACCCGGGCGCGGCGCCGGTCATCGCGGTCGGCGACGCGACGGTCGACCGCACCCCGCAGGCCCTGAAGGACTGGGCGATCCGCACGTTCGGCACGAACGACAAGGTCGTGCTCATCGGCGGCATCGTGGTGGTGCTCGCGCTCGTCGCGGCCGGGCTCGGCCTGCTCGCCCGCCGCCGGCCCGGGCTCGCGACGGCCGGGCTGCTCGTCTTCGGGCTGGTCGGCGCGGTCGCGGCGTCCACCCGGCCGGACGCGGGGTCGCTGGATGCCGTCCCGTCGGTCCTCGGCGCGGCCGTCGGGGCCTGGGCGCTGCGCGTCATCGTCCGCCGCGCCTGGCCGCCCGGTCGCCACGCCGGCCTGGACCAGGACCACTCCGCCGTGCGCGACAGTGGCGAGGGCGCTCACGGTGGCGAGGTCGCCGGGGCTCACGGTGGCGAGGGCGCCACGGGCGCTGGCGGACATCGGGTCGCGGGCGACGGCGACGTCGACCGGGCGCGGTACCCCGCCGTCATGCGCGCGGGCGGCCGGCCGCACGAGTTCGACCGGCGCGGCCTGCTCACCGGCGTCGTCGCGGGCGTCGCCGTCGCGGGGGTCGCCGGGCTGGCGGGACGGGGACTGGCCGGGCGCCTGGAAGTCGGCGCCGAACGGGCCAAGATCGCACTGCCCAGGCCCGCGAAGCCGCTCAGGCCGATCCCGGTGGGCGCCGACCTGCGACTGAAGGACCTTTCCCCCTTCGTCACCCCGAACCGGGACTTCTACCGCATCGACACCGCGCTGGTCCTCCCGCAGGTCGACCCCAAGACGTGGAAGCTGAAGATCCACGGCATGGTGGACCGACCCGTCGAGCTGACCTACGACCAGCTCCTGAGGCGCCCGCTGAGGGAGGCCGACGTGACGCTGACCTGCGTCTCCAACGACGTCGGCGGCCCGTACGTCGGCAACGCCCGCTGGCTCGGCGCGAGCCTGGCCGACATACTGCGCGAGGCGGGCGTCCAGTCCGGCGCCGACATGCTGCTGTCGACGTCCACCGACGGCTGGACATCCGGCACCCCCGTGGACGTCGTGATGGACGGCCGCGACGCGCTGCTCGCCATCGCCATGAACGGCGAGCCCCTTCCGCTCGCGCACGGCTTCCCGGTGCGCCAGGTCGTCCCCGGCCTGTACGGCTACGTCTCGGCGACGAAGTGGATCACCGAGATCAAGGTCGGCCGCTACGACCAGGAGGAGGCGTACTGGACCGAGCGCGGCTGGGCGCCCAAGGGCCCGATCAAGACGGAGTCCCGCATCGACCTGCCCCGGGGCGGCTCCACCATCCGCGCGGGCCGGACGCGGATCGCCGGTGTGGCCTGGGCGCAGCACAAGGGCATCGACGCGGTCGAGGTGCGCGTCGACAAGGGCCCGTGGCGGCAGGCCAGCCTCGCCGAGGTGCCGGGCATCGACACCTGGCGGCAGTGGGTCGTGGACGGCTGGGACGCCACTCCCGGCGAGCACACGATCGAGGTTCGCGCCACCGACGCCACCGGCTACACCCAGACGCCCGACTACGCCCCGGTCATCCCGGACGGCGCGACGGGCTGGCACTCCATCCTCGTCGTGGTGAAGTGAGCTCACCCGAGGGGTGCGCGCATGCGCCGTACCTTCCGGGCGTACTGGCTGCGGCAGGGGCAGGGTTGATCTCCGCTTGATATGGCTTCGCAGCCGAAGAGGACTCGGTACGGGGGAGACCGGTGGCCCCAGGTGAATCCCCGAATCGGCCGTCCCCCGCCGAGACGCGGCCCTACGATCGACGTCTGTCCGGGGGGGTACGGGGGTTGGGGGAGACCATGTCCGGATCCAGGCATGACGGCGCGCCGAGGACGTTCCGGGGACGTTCCACGGTGGTGAGGTACAACCCGGTCGTCACGGCCGACGGCGTCCGCTGGCGCGACTACGAGCTGGCCGCCGAGGCACACGCCGGCGAGTGGCGTCCCGCGCCGGTCGCCACCCACGACTCCGGGACGTGGCACGCGACGCCCGCCCACGACTCCGGGACGTGGCACGCGACCCCGGCCCGCGACGAGGTCCTCGCGGCCGAGGCGCCGCCCCCGCCGTGGCCGGGGCCGGTCGAGGACTGGTTCGACATGCCGGGCAGGCCGCCTCGGCTGGACACGTGCAGGCCCTACGGGACGCCGGGCGGGCTCGCCTGGCCGGACCCGCAGCTCCAGCGGGACCTGTGCCAGGTGCTCCCCCCGGGAGCCCGTTTCCCCGACCCGCGCGGCGCTTGGATCCGCCTGGTCAACGGGGAGGGGCCCGGCGAAGACCCGTTCCGGGCGACCAACGCCCTCGACTGCGCGCTGGCGGTGATCTCCACCTGGCACGGCGAGCCGATGGTCGCCGCCCCGCGCCTGCCCGAGTACGACCGGCTGGGCAGGCCCTCGCTGACCGGTGAGGCGGGTGGCGTGGCGCGGGCCGAGCGGTGGCTGGGGCACCGTTTCGAGTACGTCGGGCAGGGCCGCCGCGCGTACACGGCGATCGCCCAGCGGCTGCGCACGGGCGGGCACGGCGCGTCGGCCGTGCTGGTCACGCGCTGGCCCTCGGGAGGCGCCCACGCGTGGAACGCGGTCAACTCGGCGGGCGCGGTGGTGTGGGTGGACGCGCAACGCGGTCACACGTCCGTGGACGCGCCCCGAGGTCCGGTCACGGGCGTCTTCTGCGTCGTCACGGACCGCCGGGGGAGGCGGCTGTGAGCCATTCGGGAGCCATTCGGGGAGGCGGCGTGGGGAGGCTCCGGTGAGTGAGTTGTCGGCGGAGCGGGCGCGGGCGCTGGCCGAGGAGTACTTCAACGGGCCGCTTCCCGCGGGGCAGGCCACCGAGGTCGGGCTGCACGCGTTCGAGGGCGGATATGTCGCCTGGCCGAAGGCCCCAGAGCCCGAGGACCCGAGCGTCCTGCCGGACGTCGCCGGAGGCGGCTGCGTCGTCATCGACAAGGTGACCGGCGAGCTGTCGATCCGTCCGCTGCTGACCCCGGAGGCCGTGGCGGAGCAGTGGCCGGGACACCGCCCCAGATGACGCGGTGGCCGGGACATCGCCCCACACGTGAGGGATGTCCCGGCCAGGTGATGACGGCACCGCTCGTGACGACATGCGCGTCATCGGCGACGATCCGTCCCGATCCCGTCCGCGGCGGGCGTCGTGTGTCAGTCGCTCGCCAGGGAGCCGACGATGGACGCACGGGCCGCCCTGCGTCCGGGCAGCAGCGCCGCGAGGACGCCGGCGACTCCGGAGAGTGCGATGAAGAGCAGCACCTGCGTGACCGGTAGCCGGAAGAGCACGTCCTTCACCAGCGTCTGCGTGGCGGCCCAGCCGAACGCCACGCCGAGGACGACCCCGACGATCGCCCCGATCAGCCCGAGGATCAACGCCTCCAGCGACAGCATGCGCCGCAGCTGCGGCCGGGTCAGGCCGAGGGCGCGCAGTAGCGCGGACTCCCGCGTCCGCTCGTGCACCGACAGGCTCAGCGTGTTGGCGATGCCGAGCAGCGAGATGAGGATCGCCAGGCCGAGCAGGCCGGTGATGACCATCAGCATCGTGTTCAGCACGTCGTCGAACTGGCCCCTGATCTCGGTCGAGCTGACGACCTTCGCGGCCGGGTAGGCCTGGGTCGCGTCCTCGACGGCCTTCCTGGCCACCCCGGCGGCGACGCCGTCCTTGGCGTTGACGAGCACCTGGTCGTCGTTGACGTGGCCGAACCACTTCTCGAAGGTGGCCGGCGGCACGGTGATTTCGGGCAGCTGCGCCGAGTCGTCGAAGATCGCGATGACCTTGACCTTCACGGTCCCCGACTTCGGGATGGAGAGCGCGAGCGTGCCGCCCGGCTGCGCGCCGAGCTCCTTGGCGACGGCGGTCCCGACGATGGCGGTCCTTCCGGTGAACCCCTCGATGGACCCCTTCTGGGTCACCACCTTGTACGGACCGTCGTACGTGCCGACCCGGTAGGGGGTGCGGCCCACGCGCGCCTCACCCTGGCGGATCTGCACCACGGACGCCAGCTCAGGCCGGGCGCGCAGGCCGGCGGCGAGTTCCCTCGGCACGCCCGCCGGGCCGTCGGAGCGCTCGAACGAGCCCTGGGACATGACCGTGTAGTCGACGGGGAACTGCGCGTCGAGCTGGGCCGTGACCGTCGCGCGGGTGGTGGCGGTGATGACCGAGATCAGCGTCATGAGCGTGACGCCGATCGTCAGCGCGACCGTCGTGGTGGCGGACCGCTTGGGGTTGCGCCGCGAGTTGTCCACGGCGAGCCTGCCGGGCACGCCGGACAGCTTGGCGGGCAGCCAGCCCGCGAACGCGCTCAGCGGCCGGACGATGACCGGGCCGAGGATCAGCACCGCGCAGAACGTGAGCACGCCGCCCGCCATGACGGTGAACAGCGCCGACGGTCCCGGAGGGGCCATGACCCCGGCGGCCGTGGTGCCCACGCCGGCGAGCAGGAAGAGCGCGGCGAAGACCATCCGCAGGACACCGGCCCTGAACGTCTGCTCGCCGGTCTGGGTGCGCAGCGCCGCGATGGGGGCGACCCTGGTGGCCGTACGGGCGGGCAGCAGCGCCGCGCCGACGGTGACGACCACGCCGATGGCCAGCGCGACCGCGATCGTGCGGGGCGCGAGAGAGACGGCGGCCGCAGGCAGGTCCTGCCCCATCGCGCCGGCCACGGCGATCGCCCCCCAGCCGAGGCCGTACCCGACCGCCAGGCCGAGCAGCGAGGCGATGACCCCGACCACCGCGGACTCCAGCAGGACCGAGCCGAAGACCTGCCTGCGCGTGGCGCCGATGCAGCGCAGCAGCGCCATCTCGCGGGTGCGCTGGGCGACCAGGATGTTGAACGTGTTGTAGATGACCAGCGCCGCTACGAGCATCGCGACGACCCCGAACATCAGCAGGCCCAGGGTGATGAACTGCATGTCGGCGCCGTTCGCCTTGGCCAGCTCGTCGGCGAGCTCGTCCCCGGTCTGGATCTTGTGGTCCGCGCCGCCGAGCGCCGACGTGACCGCCGTCTTCAGGGCCTGCGGCGTGACGCCGGGCGTGGCGGCCACGTCGATCTCGCGGAAGCCCTTCTGGCCCGTCATCGCCTGCGCGGTCGCCGTGGTGAACCCGACGGCGCCCGTGTAGGCGATCCGCTGGTCGACGCCCGCGTCGAACAGGCCGACCACGCGGAAGGCGTGCCGCTTCCCGGCGTGGTCCAGCACCTGGACGGTGTCCCCGATCGCGAAGCCCCGGGTCTTGGCCGTGTCCTTGTCGAGGACGGCCTGGTCCGCGGCGGCCGGCGCGGCGCCGGAGGTGACCTCCGTGCGGCCGAGCCTGCCGGTGACGATGGAGACGCCCGCCGTCGGGAGGTCGCCGACGGCCTTTCCGTCCTTGCCGATCAGCGGCGCGTCCCCCTGGACGATGCCCTGCGCCTCGGCCACCCCGGTCGCCTTGCGAACCTTGTCCAGGTCCGCGGCGGTGAGCGGGGCCGGCGCGTCCCTGCCCGAGGGGGATGGCAGCACCGCGACGTCCACTTTGTCGGCGGACGCGGCGATCTTCTGGGTGAAGCTCGCCTGGATGGTGTCGGTCAGCACGAACGTGCCCGCGATGAACCCCACGCCGAGGGTGATGGCCAGGGAGGTGAGCAGGAGCCGCAGCTTGTGCGCCAGCAGCCCCGCCAGCGTGGTCTTCAGCACCTCAGCCCTCCAGCTTCATCAGCGTGTCCAGCACGCTCTGCGGCGAGGGGTGCGTCAGCTCGGTCACCAGCACGCCGTCCCGGAGGAACACCACGCGGTCGGCGTAGGACGCGGCGACGGGGTCGTGGGTCACCATGACGATGGTCTGGCCCAGCTCGCGCACGGACGTCCGCAGGAACGACAGCACCTCGGCGCCGCTGCGTGAGTCCAGGTTCCCGGTCGGCTCGTCGGCGAAGATGACGTCCGGCTTGCTGATCAGCGCTCGCGCCACCGCGACGCGCTGCTGCTGGCCGCCCGACAGCTCGCTCGGCCTGTGCTTCAGCCGGTCGGCGAGCCCGACGGTGCGGATGACCACGTCGAACAGGTCCTGGTCGGCCTGGCGGCCCGCGATGTCCAGCGGCAGGCGGATGTTCTGCTCGGCGGTCAGCGTCGGCAGCAGGTTGAACGCCTGGAAGATGAACCCCACCCGCTCGCGGCGCAGCAACGTGAGCTGCTTGTCGTTCAGCTTCGTGATGTCGACGTCGCCGACGCGCACCTCGCCCGCGGTCACGGTGTCGAGCCCGGCCAGGCAGTGCATCAGCGTCGACTTGCCGGAGCCCGACGGACCCATGATCGCGGTGAACGCGCCGGTCGCGAACCCGACGTCCACGCCGCGCAGCGCGTGCACGGCGGCGTCGCCCTGGCCGTAGACCTTCGTCACGCCCCTGGCGACGACGGCAGCGGGGGCGGCCCGGCGGACGGCATCCTGTCCGGTGATGGTCACATCGTGCTCCTTCAAGCGGTTAAGCCGGTGATCTGCGGTGATCGCCCGCGAGATCAACGCTATGGCCGCGAAGGCCGCCTTACATGACCCTTGGGAACGGACTTCGGATACGCCCCTGGAGGGGGGCTCCGAGGCCGATGCGACCAGTGAGGTAGGGCCGCCTCAACCTTTCGGCTGATGGGATCCGAAAGGTGTGATCAGCCCCGTCTCGTAGGTGTAGACGACGGCTTGGGCGCGGTCACGGACGCCGAGTTTGGTGAGGATGCGGCCGAGGTGGGTCTTGACGGTGGCCTCGGCCAGGGAGAGGTGGTCGGCGATCTCGGAGTTGGACATGCCGCGCCCGACCATGATCAGGACCTCCCGCTCGCGGGCGGTGAGCTTGCCCAGGGCCTCGGGCTCGGGGGCCGTGCGGCCGGGCAGGTGGGCGGTGAAGCGCTCCAGCAGCCGCCGGGTCGTGCTGGGCGCCACCACGGCGTCGCCGGCGTGCACGGAGCGGATCGCGCTGATCAGGTCGGACGGGGGAACGTCCTTGAGCAGGAACCCCGAGGCGCCGGCCTTGAGCGCGGCGAAGGCGTACTCGTCCAGGTCGAACGTCGTCAGGATGAGCACCTTCGGCGCGCCCGGCCGGGCCGTGATGAGCCGCGTGGCCTCGACGCCGTCCACGCCGGGCATGCGCACGTCCATGAGGACGACGTCGGCCGCCACCGAGCCGAGCAGCTCCACCGCCGCGGCCCCGTCGGCGGCCTCTCCGACGACGTCGATGTCCGGCTGCGCGTCCAGGACCATGCGGAACCCGGCGCGGACCAGCGCCTGGTCGTCGACCAGCACCACCTTGATGTTCACGCCGCCCCACCCTCCGGAAGTCTCACGCTGCCCCGCCCATGCTCCCCCCGCGCGGCCGGGCTCACGCGGCCCTGCTCACGGGCAGCCGCACGGCGACCTGGAACCCGCCTCCGGGACGCGGCGAGGCGCGGACGCTGCCGTCGTACATCGCGACGCGCTCGCGCATGCCGATCAGCCCGTGCCCGTCGGCGCTCGGGGGCGCCGCCGCGCCTCGCCCGTCGTCGGTCACCCGCAGGAGGACCTCCCCGGCACCGTACTCCATGTCGACGGTGGCGCGGGCGCCCGGTCCGCCGTGTTTGAGGGCGTTGGTGAGGGCTTCCTGGACGATGCGGTAGATCACGAGCTGCTCTCCTTCGGGCAGGTCGCGGCAGGTGCCCCTGACCGTGAACTCGACGGGTAACCCCGACCGCCTGACCTGCGCCACCAGCTCGTCCAGCTCGGCGACGCCCGGCTGGGGCGCGTACTCCTCGACCTGGGCGTCGTCCTGCCGGAGCACGCCGACGAGGCGGCGCATCTCGGCGAGGGCCTGGCGTCCGGTGCTGGAGATGGTCTGGACGGCGTGGCGCGCCTTCTCGGGGTCGGTGTCGAGGGTGTAGCTCGCGCCGTCCGCCTGGACGATCATCACGCTGACGTTGTGCGCCACGACGTCGTGCAGTTCGCGGGCGATGCGCGCCCGCTCGGCGGCGGTGGCGATGCGGGCCTGCTGGTCGCGCTCGTGCTCGGCGCGCGCGGCCCGTTCCTCCAGGCTCTCCAGGTAGCGGCGGCGGGTGCTGGCGTAGATGCCGCCGACCCAGGTGGCGACCACGAGCATCGAACCGGTGATGAGGCCGGGAAGCTGGAGGACGCTCGAGCGCACCACGACGAGGCCGACGCCGAGCTCGGCGACGAGCCCGGCGGGGATCGCCCAGCGCAGGGCGCACCTGGACGCCACGCCGTACATCGCCACGAGCACGGCGAAGTTTGCGGAAACCGGATCGATGTGCAGGAGCCATTGCCCGAAGCTGACGAGGGCGGTGGCGGCGAAGGTGTGCACGGGGTGGTGGCGGCGCCAGAACAGCGGGATGACGAGCAGGCAGGACAAGGCGAAATAGGCGGGGACGTCGAGCCGCCAGCTGCCGTCCAAGCCCGAGCCGCCCTCGTAGGGCAGGGCCGACACCACGATCAGGAGGTACAGCGGGACGAGGAGGACGGCGTCCGCCAGCCTGATGTCGCGGGCTCCCAGCGCGCGCAGTCTTCCGAACACGCCACCAACCCTATGTTCGCGCTGTTCACCTGCTTTCCATCTGGAGATGGATCTGGTCCTACGACCCTGGTCGTACGGGACAAACAGGCTTACATCGTGCTTACGGGGCTTAGTGGATAGTTGTCTGTGGGAGCCACCTTCGGGTGAGTAAAGGGAGATTGCGATGCCGGGGAACAAAGACGACGGGTCGCGTGGCAGGGGGGATGAGTCACGCGACCCGGAGGACCCTGAGCATTTCACCCTACCGACGCCAGACGCCCCATGCCCAGCGGGCTGACACGGCCGGGCCGCCTCCACTCAGGTGGAGGCGGCTCTCCTGCGTTCGGGCCCGGCCGGAGAGTGGGGTCGGTGGGATTCGAACCCACACTGGCAGGTACCTAAAACCTGTGCCTCTGCCATTGGGCTACGACCCCGGACTTTAGGGCTTGCGCCATAATAGTTGAGCGCGGGGCGGCGGCCGTACTCATTAACCGACGCCGAGCTCTTTCCGCAGGCGCGCGACATGGCCCGTCGCCTTCACATTGTAGAGCGCCTTCTCGATCTTCCCCTCGGCGTCGATGACGAACGTCGAGCGCAGCACCCCGACCGTCGTCTTCCCGTACATCGTCTTCTCACCGTACGCGCCGTACGCCTGGTGGACGGCCAGGTCGGGGTCGGACAGCAGCGGGAACGTCAGCGCGTCGCGCTCGGTGAACTTCGCCAGCTTCTGCGGGGAATCCTTGGACACGCCGAGTACGACGAAACCGGCCGCGGTCAGCCCGTCCAGGCTGTCACGGAAGTCGCACGCCTGCTTCGTGCACCCGGGCGTCATCGCGGCGGGGTAGAAGTAGAGGATGACCCGCTTGCCGCGGAACGACTTCAGGCCGATGTCGGCGCCCTCGGCGTCGGGCAGGATGAAGTCTGGTGCGGCGTCGCCGGGCTCGAGTCTCGTCTGTGTCACGGGAACAACCTACCGGCACGCCCCCAGTGCCGGGGGAACGCCGGACCTGACAGACTGAGCGTTCGAACGCCGCGGCGGACCGTCCGCCCGGCACGGTGGCGAGCCGGCGTCGCGCGCGGCTCGTCCGGGACGTAGAGAAGGGGATCGTCATGGCGGACACCGATCCCGAGGCGCTCGAACGACAGATCGAGCGCACCCGGGCGGAGCTGGCTGTCACCGTGGACGCCATCGTGGAGCGGGTCAGCCCCAAGCGCGTCGCCGAGCGCGGCGTGGCCAAGGTCAGGTCCAACGCCGAGCAGTTGATCGCGACGGCCCGCGACGTGGTCGGGCTGGGCCCCGCGCGGACCTCCGGTGCCTACGGTGAGGACGCCTGGCAGGACGACACTCCGGCGCGGAGCCTCGCCCCCGTGCTGATCGGCGTGGGCGCCGTGGTGATCGTCGGCGCCGCCATCGCGATGTGGCGCCGCCGCCGCGCCTGACCGGCCCCCTCCCTGGCCCAGCCCTAGCCCTTTCCCGCCCTTTCCGGGCGTAGAGCCGCCGTCGCCCCGCCGGGGCGACGGCGGCTCTGACGTATGCCTTCATTCGATCCCTTGACCGCGCCGTGGTCTTTTCCTATCCTCCCGGTAGGATAAGTGGGAATTTCCGCCCACGCGTCGCATCCTCTGAGGGGGACGAGTGAAGTTCTTCGCGCGCAGAGTGGCGCAGGCGCTCTTCGTGCTCTGGGCGGCGTACACGGTCTCCTTCGTGATCCTCTACATGCTGCCCGGCGACCCGGTGTCCGTCCTGGCCGGCACTGAGGCGGGACGTGACATCACCCCCGAGCAGCTTGACGCGCTGCGGCACGAGTACGGGCTGGACCGGCCGGTGACAGTGCAGTACTTCGTCCGGCTCGGGCAGGTGGTACGCGGTGATTTCGGTAGGTCCGTGCAGAGCCACCAGCCGGTGCAGACCATGATCGCCGACGCGCTGCCCGCGACCGCGCAGATCGCGGGGCTGGGCCTGCTGCTGGCCGTCGTGTTCGGGGCGGGCCTGGCGCTGCCGGCCACCTACGTGTCGTGGGGATGGCTGCGGCAGACGCTGCTGAGCCTGCCGCCCCTCGGCGTGGCGATCCCGTCGTTCTGGTTCGGGCTGCTCCTGCTCCAGGTGTTCTCGTTCAAGCTCGGGCTGTTCCCGGTGGTCGGCAACGAGGGCTTCGCCAGCGTCGTCCTCCCCGCCGTCACCCTCGCCCTGCCCTCGGCCGCGACCATCGCGCAGCTCCTGGCCAAGAGCATGAGCGCCACCCTGCGCGAGCCGTACATCGAGACGGCCAGAGCCAAGGGGGCGGGCCGGCCGCGCATCCACTTGCGCCACGCGGTCCGCAATGCGGCCCTGCCCGCGCTGACGGTGGCCGGCCTGGTCGTCGGCAACCTGCTGGCCGGCGCGGTGGTCACCGAGACCGTCTTCTCCCGGACCGGCCTCGGGCGTGTGACCGCGCTGGCCGTGACCACGCAGGACATTCCGGTCGTCCAGGGCCTGGTGGTGTTCGCCGCGCTGGTGTTCGTCCTGGTCAACCTCGCCGTCGACCTCGTCTATCCCCTGCTGGACCCGCGCATCGCCCGCCCGTCCGCGACGGCGTCATGAGGGGGCGTCCATGACCGATCTGACCAGTGTCTTCCCGCCGAGCGCCGAGGCGGGCGCCGGGGACCGGCCGGCCACGGCCGCCGCCGCGCCGGGCCGCGGCAGGGTGCGCGAGGTCCTGGCCTTCCTCGTCAGGCGTCCCGGCCTCGTGGCCGCGGCCTGCTGGGTCGCGCTCGTGCTGCTCGCCGCCTTCGCTCCCGGACTGCTCACCTCCGCCGACCCGCTGGCCGCGACCCCGGCCGACAAGCTGGCCGCCCCGTCCGCGGCGCACCCGCTCGGCACCGACGAGCTCGGCCGCGACCTGTACGCGCGCGTGGTGCACGGCGCCGGGCTGTCGCTCCAGGCGACCCTGATCGCGGTGCTCGTCGGCCTGGTGGCCGGGTCCGTGCTCGGCCTGCTGAGCGGCTTCCTGCGCGGGTGGGCCGACGACGTGATCATGCGCGTGGTCGACGTGCTGCTGGCCATCCCCGGCCTGCTGCTGTCGCTGGCGCTGGTCACCGCGCTCGGGTTCGGCACCGTCAACGTGGCGGTCGCCGTGGGGGTGGCGAGCGTGGCGAGCTGCGCCCGCGTCATGCGCTCGGAGGTGCTCCGGGTGCGGCACAGCCTCTACGTCGAGGCCGCGCACGCCGGGGGCGCGCGCTGGACCCGGGTGCTGGTCCGGCACGTGCTGCCGAACTCCTCCGGCCCGGTGCTCGTCCTGGCCGCGCTGGAGTTCGGCACGTCCATCCTGTCGGTCTCGGCGCTGAGCTTCCTCGGCTACGGCGCCCGGCCTCCGACGCCGGAGTGGGGCTCGCTGATCGCGAGCGGCCGTGACTACCTCGCCGTCGCCTGGTGGATGACGACGATGCCCGGCCTGACCATCGCGGCGACCGTCCTGGCCGCGAACCGGATCTCCCGGGTGCTGGACGGGGAATGGAGGCACCGCCGATGACCGGAGCCGACGCCGCGAACGGGAGCGAGCCGCTCCTGCGGATCCGCGATCTGTCGGTCGGCTACCGCGTCGCCGGGGGAGTCGCCGGGGGATCGGTGCACGCGGTCCGCTCGGTGAGCCTCACCGTCGGGCAGGGCGAGACGGTCGCGCTCGTGGGCGAGTCCGGGTGCGGCAAGTCGACGACCGCGCACGCCGTCGCCGGCCTTCAGGCGTCCAACGCCGTGATCGGCGGCGGGGAGATCCTGTTCGGCGGGACCGACCTTCTCCGGCTGGGGGAGCGCCGCATGCGCGCCGTGCGCGGCCGCGACATCGGGCTGGTCCCCCAGGACCCGACCGTGTCCCTCAACCCCGTCAAGCCGATCGGCAGCCAGGTCGCCGAGGTCCTGATCGTCCACGGCCTGGCGAACAGGCGCGACGCCGCGGTCGAGGCGGTCGAGGCGCTGCGCCGCGCGGGCCTTCCCGACCCGGAGGCCAGGGCCCGGCAGTATCCGCACGAGCTGTCCGGCGGCATGCGCCAGCGGGTGCTGATCGCCATCGCCGTCGCCGCGCGCCCGCGCCTGATGATCGCGGACGAGCCGACCAGCGCCCTGGACGTGACCGTGCAGCGGCACATCCTCGACCACATCGAGCACCTGTCCCGCGAGACGGGCATGGGCGTGCTGCTCGTCACCCACGACCTCGGCATCGCCGCCGACCGGGCCGACCGCGTCGTGGTGATGCGCGAGGGGCGGGTCGTGGAGGAGGGCGTGCCCGAACGGATCCTCACCGATCCTCGCGAGCCCTACACGCGAGCCCTGCTCGCCGCGGCGCCGAGCCTCGCCACCGCGCGCCCGACGCTGCTGGCCGTGCGCGCCGCGCGGGGCGGGTCCGGACGGGCCCGGACGACGGGCGTGACCGGCGACCCGTTCGCCGAGCGCGTCCCGGCCGGGTCCCCGGTTCCCGCCTCCCCGGTTCCCGCCTCCGGCGAGGACGACGTGCTGATGTCGGCCCACGGCCTGGTCAAGGAGTACCCGCTGCCGCTCGGCGGCGGGAGGACGCGGGTCGTGGACGACGTCGGCCTCGCCATCCGCCGCGGCCGGACGTACGGGCTCGTCGGCGAGTCCGGCTCGGGCAAGTCGACGACGGCCCGCCTGCTGCTGCGGCTGGCCGACCCCGACGAGGGGCGCATCGTCTTCGACGGCGAGGACATCACCCGGCTGCGCGGCGGACGTCTGCGCGCGCTGCGGCGGCGGGTCCAGGTCGTCTACCAGAACCCGTACGCGTCGCTCAACCCGCGGCTGAGCGTCGAGCGGATCATTGAGGATCCGCTGGTGTCGTTCGGCCTCGGCACCCGCCGGCAGCGGCGGCGGCGCGCGGCCGAGCTGCTCGACGTCGTCGCCCTGCCCGCCGCTGTGCTGCGCCGCCGTCCCGCCGAGCTGTCCGGCGGGCAGCGCCAGCGGGTGGCCATCGCGCGGGCGCTGGCGGTCAACCCCGAGCTGGTCGTCTGTGACGAGCCGGTGTCCGCGCTGGACGTGTCGATCCAGGCGCAGATCCTCGACCTGCTGGTCGGCCTTCAGACGGACCTGGGCGTCAGCTACCTCTTCATCTCCCACGACCTCGCGGTGGTGCGGCAGGTCGCGCACCAGGTCGGCGTCATGCGCGGCGGACGCCTGATCGAGCAGGGCGACGCGGACGACGTCTTCACACGTCCCCGGCAGGACTACACGCGGGAACTGCTGGACGCGATCCCCGGCCACCGCCGATGAACAACGGCGAAACACCCACTTCAGGAGCATGTCGATGAAGAATTCATATCGTCCGGCGCGGTGCGGGCGAGTGCTCGCGCCTGTGGCGTGGCTGGCCGCCGCTCCGCTGGCGCTGGCCGCCTGCGGGCAGGCCGGCACGGCGGAGACGAGCACGGCGGGCGGCGGCGCCCCGCGCTCGGGAGGTACCCTCACCTTCGGCCTGAGCACCGACCCGATCAGCATCAACCCGCGCGGCGCGGGCGCCGGCAACGACGCCCTGTACGTCTCGCGGCAGCTCGTCGACTCCCTGACCGAACAGGATCCCGCCACCGGCAAGCTGATTCCCTGGCTGGCCACCAAGTGGGAGGCGAGCGCGGACGCCAAGACGTTCACGTTCACGCTGCGCGACGGTGTCACCTTCTCGGACGGCACCCCGCTCACCGCGCAGTCCGTGAAGGACAACTTCGACGACATCGTCAAGGCGGGCGCCAAGGCCCCCTCGTCGATCATCTATTTCACCGGCTACAAGGCCACCGAGGTCGTGGACAAGCTGACGGCGAAGGTCGAGTTCACCACGCCGAACGCCGCGTTCCTGCAGGCCGGCTCCACCGCCGCGCTCGGCCTGCTCGGGCCGTCCACCCTGGCCAAGCCGGTCGAGGAGCGGGACACGGCCAACCTGGTGGGCACGGGCCCGTTCACCCTCGACCACTACACCAAGAACTCCGAGGTCGTGCTGAAGAAGCGCACCGGATACTCCTGGGCGCCGGCCGACCGCAAGCACCAGGGCGATGCCTATCTGGACTCCGTGGCCTTCAAGATCATCCCAGAGGCCGGGGTGCGGACCGGCGCGCTGCAGTCGGGGCAGATCGCCGCCATCGGCACCGTCCCGCCGCAGAACGTCCAGGTGCTGCGCGGCGGCGGCTACACCCTGGTGGTGCGCCCGAACCCCGGCAACGTCTTCAGCCTGACGTCCAACGAGTCCAGGCCCAAGCTCAAGGACGTCCGGGTCCGCCAGGCGCTGGCCAAGGCGATCAACGCCCAGGAGGTGCGCGACACCGTCCTCACCCCGGACTTCGCCGTCGCGACCAGCATCCTGGCCAGGACGACCCCGGACTGGACGGACCTGAGCGGCGCGCTCGCCTACGACCCCGAGGCCGCCAAGAAGCTGCTCGACGAGGCCGGATGGACGCCCGGCGCCGACGGCGTCCGCGAGAAGGACGGCGAGAAGCTCAGCCTCGTCACCACCTGGCTCTCGAACTTCGGCCCCAACCAGTCGGCGCTGGAACTGATCCAGCAGCAGCTCACCAAGGTCGGAGTCAAGCTGGAGCTCCAGACCTACACCGTGCCCGAACTGCTCCAGGTCTACGCCAAGGGCACGTTCGACCTGGCCTGGGGCAACCTCAGCCGCGCCGACGGCGACGTCCTGCGCACCAACTACTCCACAGCGGGCACCAACTACTACCGCATCGACGACGCCGAGCTGGAGGACGCGCTGCTCGGACAGCAGGCGACGGCGGACCCCGCCAAGCGCGCCGGCCACATCCAGCAGGCGCAGAAGCTGATCGTCGAGCGGGCCCACTCGATCCCCGTCTTCGAGCTCACCACGATCTTGGCGCTGTCGTCCAAGGCCCACGGCATCACGCTCGGCGCCGACTCCCGGCTTCAGCAGCTCAACGACGCCTGGGTCGGCTAGCCCAGGCGGCGGGCGCCCAGACCCGCCCGGACCGTGCCCGGACCCGTCCAGACCGTGCCCGGACCCGTCCAGACCGTGCCCGGACCCCCCGGACCGCATCTCCACCGGACCCCCGACCAGGAGGACCTCGTGACCGACCCTGGAACCAAGCAGATCCACCTCGCCGCGCACTTCCCCGGCGTCAACAACACCACCGTCTGGTCCGACCCGCGCTCGGCCAGCCAGATCGACTTCGACTCCTTCCGGCACCTCGCCAGGACGGCCGAGCGCGGCAGGTTCGACTTCTTCTTCCTCGCCGAGGGGCTGCGGCTGCGCGAGATGAAGGGCAAGATCCACGACCTGGACGTCGTGGGCCGCCCCGAGTCGCTCACCGTCCTGTCGGCCCTGGCCGCCGTCACCACCCACCTCGGGCTCGCCGCGACGGTCAACTCCACGTTCAACGAGCCGTACGAGGTGGCGCGGCGGCTGGCCTCGCTGGACCACCTGAGCGGCGGGCGGGCCGCGTGGAACGTCGTGACCAGCTTCGACGCCTTCACCGGGGAGAACTTCCGCCGCGGCGGCTTCCTGGCCGAGGCCGACCGGTACACCCGGGCCGCCGAGTTCCTGGAGACCGCCCGCGAGCTGTGGGACACCTGGGCGGCCGACGCGGTGGCCGCCGACGCCGCCTCCGGCGCGTTCGTCCGCGAGGGCGGTATCACCCCGTTCCTGCACCAAGGGCGGCATTTCGACATCTCCGGCCGGTTCAACACCCCGCGCCCCCCGCAGGGCCACCCGGTGATCATCCAGGCGGGGGACTCCGACGAGGGCCGCGAGTTCGCCGCCTCCGCCGCCGACGTGATCTTCAGCAGGCACAGCAAGCTGGAGGAGGGCCGGGTGTTCTACAGCGACGTCAAGCGCAGGCTCGCCGCGTACGGCCGGCGCCACGAGGACCTGAAGATCCTCCCGGCGGTGACGTACGTGCTCGGCGACACCGACGCCGAGGCGCACGAGCGGGCCGCCGAGATCCGGCGGGCGCAGGTGAGCCCGCAGACCGCGATCTCCTTCATCGAGGGCTACTGGGGCCGCGACCTGTCCGGTTACGACCCCGACGGCCCGCTGCCCGACATCGATCCGGACCTGGACGAGGGCGTGTCCAAGGGACGCGCGCAGTTCCGCCGCGACCGGGGCGAGGTCGTGGCGAAGTGGCGGGCCCTGGCCGAGGAGAAGAACCTGTCCATCCGCGAGCTCGTGATCGAGCTGGCCGCCCCGCAGACCTTCATCGGCACCCCCCAGGCCGTCGCCGACGAGATCGACACGTTCGTGCAGACCGACGCCGCCGACGGGTTCATCTTCGTCCCGCACCTCACGCCCACCGGCCTGGACGACCTGGTGGACAAGGTGGTCCCCCTGCTGCAGGAGAAGGGCGTCTTCCGCGCCGACTACTCCGGGCCGACCCTGCGCGACCACCTCGGCCTGGCCCCTCGTACCTCTAAGGAGACGGCATGACACTGCACCTGGCGGTCGCCCTGGAGGGCGCCGGATGGCACCCGGCGGCCTGGCGGGCCGAGGACGCGACCCCGGACCGGCTGTTCACCGCCCGCTACTGGGCCGGCCTGGTCCAGGAGGCCGAGCGCGGCCTGCTGGACTTCGTGACCTTCGAGGACGGCCTCAGCGTCCAGTCCTCTCGGTTCCTGGAGGCGGACGACCGCTCGGACCAGGTGCGCGGGCGGCTCGACGCCGTGCTCACCGCGGCGAACGTCGCGCCGCTGACCTCGCACATCGGCCTGGTGCCGACCACCGTCACCACCCACACCGAGCCGTTCCACGTCGCGATCGGCATCGGCTCGCTCGACCACATCAGCCAAGGCCGCGCGGGCTGGCGGCCCCGGGTGTCCGTCCGCGTGGACGAGGCCGGGAACTTCGGGCGCCGCGTGATCCCGCCCGTGGAGCTCGGCGACATCGCCGCGTCCAGCGTGGTCCGCGACCTGTTCGGCGAGGCCGCGGACGCGGTCGAGGTCGTCCGCCGGCTGTGGGACAGCTGGGAGGACGGCGCCGAGATCCGCGACGTCGCGACCGGCCGGTTCATCGACCGGGACAAGCTGCACTACATCGACTTCCAGGGCGAGTGGTTCAGCGTCAAGGGCCCGTCGATCACCCCGCGCTCCCCGCAGGGGCAGCCCCTGGTCACCTCGCTCGCCCACGACACGCTGCCCTACGAGTTCGCCGCCCGGGCGTCCGACGTCGTGTACGTGACCCCGTATGACCGGGACGGCGCCGCGGACATCGTCGCGCGGGTGCGGGCGGCGGAGGACCGCGTGGGGCGCACCGGGGCCCCGCTGAAGATCTTCGCCGACCTGGTGACCTTCCTCGGCGAGGACGCGGCCGACCGGAAGGCGCGCCTGGACGACCTGGACGGGGCCGCGCTGGACTCGGACGCCCTGATCTTCACCGGCGCCCCTGACCGGCTCGCGGACCTGCTGCTGGACTGGCGGGACGCGGGCCTGGACGGCTATCGCCTGCGGCCCGGCGTGCTTCCCCGCGACCTTACGGCGATCACCCGGGGCCTGGTCCCGGTCCTTCAGGCACGGGGAGTGTTCCGCGGCGCGTACGAGGAGACGGGCCTGCGCGCCCGCCTGGGCCTGCCCCGCCCGTCCAACCGCTACGCGGCGGCGACCACCTGAGATCACCTCTGCCGTGGGCCCGGGCCGTTCGGGTCACAGGAACGTGCGGCCCTCGCCCCGGTACGTCGGCACCGTCTCGACGACGCGGTCGCCCTCGACCAGGTGCAGCGCGTCGAAGCGCTCGCACAGCTCGCCCGCCTTGGCGTGGCGGAACCACACGCGGTCGCCGATCCGCAGGTCGCGGGCCGCCCGCCCGAGCAGCGGCGTCTGCACCTCGCCCGCGCCCTCCCTGGCGTCGTAGCGCAGCCCGGCCGGCAGGTACGGCTGCGGCAGGCGGGACGCGCCGGGGGAGCCGGAGGCGTGGTAGCCGCCGCCGAGGACGGTGACGACGTCCGGCGCGGGCCTGCGGACCACCGGAAGCGCGAACAGCGCGGCCGGGCGTCCGGTGAAGCCGCGGTAGAAGTCGAACAGCCGCGGGTGGTACAGGCCCGACCCCGCCGCGATCTCGGTGACGGCCTTCTCCCGGGTCGTCTTCTCCAGCGAGCCGGTGCCGCCGCCGTTGACGAACTCCAGGTCGGCGATCTGCCGGACGGCCCGGACGACGCGGCCCCTGCGGACGGTCAGCTCGTGCTGGGACCATGCCTGCATCAGCCGCACCACCCGTCCGTACGGGCCGGGCACGCGGTCACCGACGCCTGCGATCTGCGCCTCGTACGCCATGAGGCCGGCCAGCCGGAACCCCGGGCGCTTGGCGGTCGCGGCGGCCAGGTCGGCGGCCTGGCCGGGCTCTCTGACCGGTGAGCGCAGGACGCCCGCCCGGAATCGGCCGCCGAGTGCGTGGAACCCCGCATCGATGTCCAGACATATCCGGATTTCGTGGCGCGTGTGGATGCTGTCCACCGCCGCGTCGATGAAGTCCAGGTGCTCCACGCGGTCGATCATCACCGTGATCTCGGCGGCGGCTCGCGCGTCGCCCGCCAGTTCGGCCAGCGCCTTCCGGTCGGCGGTCGGGTAGGCCACCAGGATGTCGGTGAACCCCTCCGCGGCCAGCCACAGGGCCTCGGGCAGCGTGAAGGCCATGACGCCCGCGTAGCCGTCCATGTCCAGGACGCGCCGCAGGACGGCCCGGCAGCGGATCGACTTGCTCGCCAGGCGGATCGGCTTCCCGCCCGCCCGGCGGGCCATGGCGGCGGCGTTCGCCCGCAGGGCGTCCATGTCCAGGATCGTGAACGGGGGCTCCAGATCGGCGGTGGCGCGATCGTAACGCCGGCGTTCGTCCATGACCGGAGTCTAGGCAGGCCGGATTAGGTGAGCCCAGGTCATGTTATGAGGTTGTCACACCTCCGCATGATCCCCGACACCCGGCTGTCCGCGGGCGACCCAGCGTACCCGCTCACAGCTCCGCGCGCGGCTCGGCAACGCCGTCCCGCCGCCGGTGCCGGGCCCGCGGGGACGTGGCCGGGCTCGCCTCGCCGGGCGTGCGGCGGGCGAAGGCGAGGCCCGCAGCGAGGCAGGCCACCGGCAGGACCGGCACGACGTAGCGGTGGTCGAACGCGGCGATCAGCGGCGGGAGCACGAGCAGCGACACCGCGACCGCCCAGGGCAGCAGCACCGGACCGCCCAGCCGCCGCCACCGGACGACCACCCCGGCCAGGCCCGCCAGCAGGATCAGCGCCAGCAGCGGTCCCCGGACGTAGCCCTGCTGTTGGTAGGCGCGCAGCCATCCGGCGTAGGGCTCGGCCACGACGGTGTCCGCGCTGTGGCCCTGGTAGGCGGTCGTGAGCTGGGGCGCGGTGCGGCCCGAGGACGCGATCTTGTCCGTGAACGGCTTCACGGAGTCGGGGAAGACGTACGCGCTCTGCGGGCCGGGCGTCGGATATATCCGGCGTGTCCATTCGAAGCTCCACAAGGCGTCCCGGACACCGGTGAGCAGGAAATCGAACGGCTGCGCCAGGATCGCGTCCTTCGAGAACGCCCCCGCGAGCCGCTCGCGGTCGGCGTCCTTCTTCACCTTGGCGAGCGGCGAGCCGCCGTCCCAGATGTAGACCGGGGGAGCCGGACGCGCGGACACCGGCTCCGCCGGGCAGAGGATCTTCTCCTCGCCGGCCGGCCTGATCTTCGCGCAGTCCGCGAAGCTCATCGTGCGCGCCCACAGCCACACGTTGCTCTGGCCGAGACCGTAGCTCCCGTGCGTGTCGTGGAACCAGACGGCGTACCCGCCGATGCCCACGGCGGCGGCCAGCGCGGTCGCCAGGACGGCCCGCGGCCCCGCGCGCGCGATCACCATGGCCACGAGCACGACGACCAGGACGGGCAGCCCCACCGTCCGGGTGAGCGTGGCGGCCATGAGCAGCAGGCCCGCGCCGGCGGCCGTCCAGACCGCCGGCCTCGGCCTCCACAGCAGGACGGTCACCGCCGCCGTCACCAGGAACGTGAACAGCAGGTCGGCCATCACCAGATGTTCGAGCTGCACCATGTGCACGTCGAACAGCACCGGGACGGCGGCGAGCGTCGCCCCCCAGCCGGGGAGCCTGGCCCGGCGGCGCAGCAGCGCGTACACGCAGACCGCCATGGCCAGGCCGAGCAGGTGCTGGACCACGATGACGGCGGTGAAGTCGTGAAACGGGCGGAGCGCCCACAGGAAGAGCGAATAGCCGGACGGCCGTGACTCCAGCGGCCGCGGGTCGAGCGCCGCGTTGACGTACACGAACGAGTCGGCCCAGAACCACAGCGCCGGCCGGTACCCGAGCACGGCGACCAGCCTCAGCGCCGCACCGGCGATCACCGCGAGCAGGAACACCCAGTGCGCGCGGGCGAAGGTACCGAACCCCCCGCGTGCCCGCCCGGACGACGGCTCCGCCGGAGTGCCGGTCTCCACCTCAGCCGACGACCTGGCCGCACGGGAAGCCGCACCCGACAACACCGCGAACCTCCTCGGGGGGACAACGGGCTCTACATGCTAGCCCGCCCCACCACGAGGCACGGCGGCCCGCAAGTCTCTAGAGCGGGGAACTCGATTGACATCGGCGTTCGTAAGGGAGAGCATTGCTCTCGAAGAGGAGCGTCGAACTTGATTGCTCCCCGTTTCGATGGGAACCGCTCATGAACACCGCCACCCCCGCCGCCCCCCGCGTCCGCTTCGGAGCCGCCGCCCTCATGGTGGCCGGTGTCCTGTTCTTTCTTTATCCGGTCGTTCGTCCCTACTCGGATGAGTCGTCCATGTCCGGGGCCGAGGCGATCGGCTCCTCGGCCTGGGTCGCGTCCCACCTGTTCGCCATGATCGGCTTCATCCTGCTCACGCTGGGACTGCTGGGCGTCCACCTCGTGCTCGGCCACCGCCGCAGCCTGCACGCCCTCGTGGTGACGATGATCGGCACCGGCCTCACCCTGCCGTACTACGGCGCCGAGGACTTCGGCCTGTACGTGATCGCCCGGCGGGTCGTCGCGCAGGGCGACCTGTCGTTGATGGCACTGGTCGAGGAGTTCCGGTTCCAGCCCGTGGCGGTCACCATGTTCGGCGCCGGACTCGTGCTCCTCGGCGTGGGCGTCGTGATGGCCGCCGCCGCCGTCTGGCGCTCGGGCGTCCTGGCCCGCTGGAGCGCCGTCCCGCTTGCCGCCGCCTTCGCCCTGTTCCTCCCGCAGTTCTTCGGCACGGGCACCCTCCGCATCGCCCACGGCGTACTCACCGCGCTCGGCGCGCTCTGGCTCGGCGTGGAACTGTGGCGCACCCGCGCCGTCGCGGCACCGGCCCCCGCGGACGTGCCGGCCACCGCCGGACGTTGGTGAGCACCCGGCCGCGTACCGCGGCGCATCCACGAATGACTTTCGTGGCGAAGGCCAACGGCTCTCGACGACCTTCGCCGACTAAGAGGTCCTAACAAAATGATCTAGAGCCGTGTCCCCTGGCGCTGCTAGTCGTTGATCTTCGTGTGAAGAAGGGCGAGCAACTGCCGTGGATCGTGCCGGACAGCCTGTGGGAGCGGATCGAGCCGCTGTTGCCGAAGGTGGAGCGGCGCTGGCGCCATCCGGGCCGTAAACGGCTGGATGACCGGCTGGCGTTGCAGGGCATCTTGTTCGTGCTCTACACCGCGATCCCGTGGGAGTTCCTGCCGCAGGAACTGGGCTTCGGCTCGGGGATGACCTGCTGGCGGCGGCTGCGCGACTGGCACGCGGCCGGTGTCTGGGACCGGTTGCATCGGTTGCTGCTCGCCGAGTTGCATGCCGCCGGCCAGCTCGACTGGTCCAAGGCGGTGATCGATAGCTCGCACGTCCGGGCGCTCAAGGGCGGCCCAAAACCGGTCCGAGCCCGGTCGACCGTGCCAAGCCGGGCTCGAAACACCACGTCATCACCGAGGGAGGAGGCATCCCCCTCGCGGTCTCTTTGACCGGCGGCAATCGCAACGACGTCACTCAGCTCATGCCCTTGATCAGGGCCATCCCGCCGGTACGCGGCCGCGTCGGCCGGCCGCGTAAGCGACCGGACCGCTTGTACGCCGACCGCGGCTATGACCACGACAAGTACCGCCGCCTGGTCTGGCGCACCGGCATCAAACCCATCATCGCCCGACGCGGCATCCCACACGGCTCGGGTCTGGGCATCCACCGATGGGTGGTTGAGAGGACGATCGCGCTCCTGCACTGGTTCCGCCGTCTGCGCATCCGCTGGGAGGTCCGCGACGACATCCACGAAGCGTTCATGAAGCTAGCCGCGGCAATCATCTGCTGGCGACGCCTCGTTCGCTGATCTTTCTGTTAGGACCTCCAATTCCACGGACGCAAAAACGGCGCCGGCGGGCGCCGAAAACGAAATAGCCAAAGGCCCTCGGCGGAACCCCGCCGAGGGCCGGCGTGTTTCTACGACTTTCCCACAGTCGTCTTCTGTCGATTGATGGTCGCTCCCTCCTGCGCCGCCCTTCCTTCTTTTGCGCCCGGACGAAGAATTCGCCGAAGACTTTCGAACTTCGCCCTGCAAGCGTGCCAAAGCGTGGCTACGATCAGTGGCGAATTGAAAGCAGTCTGTGCTCACAGCTCCAGTGAACGAATCCGTTAGGTGCGCGAAGCGATCTCATTAAAACGATCACACATGGATGGGTAGGTGCACTTTTGTCCCCCGGCAAAGAGATGGACCCGCACGAGTCCCCACGAGCCATCTTCGCCTTCGAGCTGCGCCGCTACCGCGAGGCGGCCAACATGAGCCAACGGCAACTTGCCAGGCGGCTCGGCTACTCAGACTCCATGATCAACATGGTCGAAAGAGCCAAGCGTCCTCCGTCGAAGCAGTTCGCGGAGCTCTGCGACAAGGCCTTCTCCCTGGAAGGCACCATGCTCAGGCTGTACATGGCCACAACCTGGCACAAGGCCCCCGAGTACCTCCGCCCCTGGCTGGAGGAAGAAGAGGACGCCACGAGCCTTCGGACGTGGCAGCCCTTGGTCGTTCCCGGGCTGCTGCAGACTCAGGCATACGCACGGGAGATTCTCTCGACCTGGCCCGGCATCTCTAACGAGGAGGTCGAGGAACGAGTCGCGAATCGGATGCAGCGGCAGGCGATCCTGCATCGTGATCAGGCTCCCGCGCTCAATGTGGTCATCGACGAGGATGTGATCCGCGACCACATCGGCAGTGCGGAGATCATGCGTGAGCAGCTAAGCCACCTGCTGGAGATCGCCCAACATCCCCAGGTGACGATCCAGCTCGTGCCCTACGCTGCTCGGCCTCACTGTGGGCTCATGGGCGGGTTCATCATCGCTGAACGGAACGGGTCCTGTTACGCCGCGTACGCGGATGCCCAACCCGTCGGGCGTACGTTCGACGACCGAGCCCTGATCGCCGACTTGATCCGGAAGTATGACGCAATCAGGGCCGAAGCCGTACCGTTCAAGCAGTCACTCCGACTCATAGAGGAAGCGGTGAACCGAATTGGCTCCTGACCTTCGGGATGCACGGTGGCGTAAGAGCAGCTTCAGCGGTGACGCGGGCGAGTGCGTCGAGGTGGCCTCAAACATCCCTGGCCTCATCGGCGTAAGAGACAGCAAGACCCCGACCGACCCACCCCTGACCTTCACCCCTGTCGAGTGGTCTGCATTCCTGCGCGGCATAAGGCAAGCCGAGATCTGACCCCGTCGACTGTAGGTCGTTCGCGATCCGACTCGTAAACCCGTCCTTGGGGAGCCCCGCTGGCTGCGTGGGCCCCCAAGGTCCGCCACGGCCTGGCCAGGCAAATGCGGACGTCTCCGGGGAGACAGAAAAAAGGGACGATGGTCATCGATCAAATGGCGGTCATCCCTCGGTGTGTGTAAAGGATACCGTACGGCGATCACAGGGGACTGGAATTTGCCCGCGGTAGGTGCGGCCTGATATGGCCACAAATCAGCGCAAGTTCGTCCCGCTAGCCATGCAACTCCAGCGCTAGATGCCAGTTAGGGCGGTGGAGCAGAAATAATTGTGGTTGCGGTGAGTGTCCCCACCCGTGCCGCTCCGTCGTGGTCGATCCAGGTGAGCCCACCCGATCAAGTGCTCCGCCGATGGCGGGAGGGCGGATCGGCCTGGCTGTGACCGGAGATTCATCGCAGCCAAGGTCGCTGAACGCCCCTGTGCGGCTGCCTCTACGGCGTGCGCGACGGTCGCGGCGGGCTCGCCATGAGCTGGTGTGACGGCTGTCCGGGGGGTTGACCAGCGGCAGCTTTGGCGCTGCCTCGCCTGGCCCTGCTGTTTCGGCTTTTCCGGATATCTGTCCGGTGCGGGTTTGTGCCTTTGGTTCGGGTGGGTTCACCTGGAGTTACCACGACGAAGCGGTACGGGTGGGGACACTTACCTCAGCCACCAAATGAAATCTCCTTACCGGCTCCCGTCCGCAGGGATCGGGCCACGGTCGGAGGCTCAGCATTCGATGACGTTGACGGCGAGGCAGCCGCGGCTGGTTTCCTTGTATTTATCGAGCATGTCGCGGCTGGTGTCGCGCATGGTCTTGATGGCCTTGTCCAGGCTGACGAAGTGGCGGCCGTCGCCGGTTGAGGCCGGCCGGTTGCCGGATTCGCCGGGTGGCCCGTACGACGACCTAGTGGACATCGCCTCCAGGGCAGTGTCAGTGCTGGTAGAGGAGTTGAATAAGGTCGTAGACTCGATCACCGGCCAAATCGAAGGATCATGACAGGGGAACTGCTGTCCGCAGCGACCTCGGCCGCCGACGCCGTTCCGGCCGTGGCCAACGCAGATCGACCCTACGATATCTGGGACGTCAGGAAACTCTCACGTCGTCGGCTGGGGCATGCCCTAGGGATAAGCGGAAAGGGCGTGTCGGTGGCTGAATTGATGTCGTCGGTGACGGACCTGTTCAAGCCTCTGTACGGCCACTTCATTCTGGCCGACCAGGATGGCCTCACCGATGACAGTGAACAGCCGTGGGAGCTCGGCGGCGACTGGTTGGAGACAACCCCGAACGTCATGGTCATCAAAACCGCCGCGAGTGAGGACCCGCTCGGACTGCACACCGCCGGTTTCAGGTTCGAGACGTGGAACGGCAGTCCGCCACCGCCACCGCCACCGGCAGAGGCGTGGGACAAGTACGTGAGCGATCAGGTCCTGTTGACCTCGGGCCGGATCCACATAACCGACATTGAAGGCGGGACATCGCCTGTAACGATCGACCTGGGCGCCAGCGATCAAGTCTGGCACGTCAGAGCCCATGTCCGTGTGCGGCGACTGGCCGATGACGAGATCGCGGAATACGAGCTAGGCATCGAGGACTACGAGGCGGAGTTCTTTCTCCTGCAGTTCTGGCCTGCCGACGATCGGTGACGCCCGGGGCTCCTGTCCCGCGACAGGAGCCCCGGTGGTCGCTTGTCTCACCAGTCGCGCGGCGGAGCCTGGAGAACCACGTTCATGTAGAACGGGTCGCCGTCGTCAGCAGCGCCGGCACCATGGTCATCGCGGTTCTCCGACGTAGTTGGCTCCACGGCCTCAGGCGCGGCGTCGTCGGCTGCCCGAGCTCCGCGATTCACGTCGTAAGCCGTTCCTCTGGGGGGCCTCACGCCAACTGCCGGCTCCCAGAGGAACGCCGCAACCCGACCGGGCAAGGCGAACCCCTCCGGGAGTGGGCGATGAAAGAGGGACGATGGCCACGAGTGGCGGTCGTCCCTTGGTGGGTGTGGTGGAGCAAGAAAAAAGGGACGGTGGCCACGAGTGGCGGGCGTCCCTTGGTGTGAGTACAGGTTACCACACAGACCGTGACGATGGGCTACGGTACTCTGCGTGCATCAATCGTCACCCCCCGAACTTGGCGAGGCGTACGCGCGCTATGCGCTCGCCCGTATGATCGACTTCTTCGCGAGCGAGGATACTCCCTGGGCGCGCAGGCTCTGGGACGTCGGATCGGTACTGGCGTTGGAAGAGCTATGGGAAGCCGGGGCCTGGCAGGCGAGGGGAGTTCTTTCTTCGGCTGCGTGCGACTGGCAACGTGCGGAGCTTCGTGTGATCATTGGCCCTGATCGCGGACTGGGCGAACGCGAACTGCGGAGAGAGATCACCGACCTGCTCGCCAAGCCGCTGGCCGAGTCCAGCTCGCCACGTCGTAGATTGCGCGAGATCCTGGAACATGCCCGAGTCGGCTACTTGGAGCGCTGGGCCGCCGCAGTCCATCTGCCTGATCGGCCTGGCCCAGAACGTTTCTCCCGTACCGTCGCAGCGCACTTGCTGGATCTGGGATACAGCGCCCCTCATCTCCTGGCATGGGCCAAACGGCTGGCCACGGGTCCGGTCGATCCGCCCGGCATCACCGAAAGCGCGGCCGACCTCGCGCGTGCAGGTCAGAAGTCCTTCGATGTGCTGGTCGCCCTCGCGGACACACCCCAGCGACGACTCGCCGCGTCACTGCCGAACTGGTTGCCGAAGGACCAGGTGATCGCGTGGTTGCAGAGGCAGGGCCACGACACCTCGGGAGTACGGTCCGGTGGGGGTTTCCTGTACTGCTTCCACGCACTGGACCCCTACCGAGCGGCGGAGCAGGCGCGGCAGATGGTCGAACGAATGGTCGCACGTTCGTCGTTCCTCCGTCCCAGTCAGGGAAGGATCACTCCGCTCCCGCATGTCTGGGTGGCGGGGCACCAGAGCACGATTCCTCTCCATCCGCCGGCACGAGGTGCCGACGTTTTGAGCCTCGTCGGTGAAAGGCACCTCTACCGGGTTGAAGGGCCTCTCAGCCGTACTGACGAAGCTCTCGAACTAGCGGCTCCCCTCAATCAGGGGCCGCTCGGTCCTGCGGTGGCCGGTGCCTGGGCGGCCGTCGAATCCCTGCTCTGCCACCCTCACGATGTCCAGGAGGGGGAGCGGTCCGGCAAAGCCGTCGCGGCCGATCGTCTCGCCGCGATCATCGCCTGCTCGTGGCCGAGGGCCGAGTTGACCGCTCTGGCCCACCGTCACAAGCCGCAGGAGCCCGACGATCTCGCGAAACGCGTCGCCGTCTGCACGACGAACCGGGAGCGCGGTCGGTGTGTCGCCGAAGCGCTGCTCGCGTCAGGTTCGTCAGCCCTGGACTTCTCGGGCGCGCGGACCAGGTACAGCGACGGTCCCGCTGCGCGGCGTATGGTCGCCTTGCTGGTGGATCCTCGTCGCGTGCTCGGCGAGGTGATGGGCACCTGCCGCATCACACTGCGCCGCCTGTACCGGACCCGCAACATCGTCCTACATGGTGGCGCCACGCAGGGAGTCGCGCTCCAGGCGGCACTCCGTACTGCGGCGCCGCTGGTCGGTGCGGGGCTGGACCGGATCGTGCACGCCGATCAGACGGAGAGGTTGGCCCCATTGGATCTCGCGGCTCGTGCGGAGGTCGCCTTACGGCTTGTGGGGGGTGAGACTGGGCTGTCTGTCGTCGATCTTCTTGAGCCGGTTCTTGAGGGGGGACAGGTCAGCATTCGATGACGTTGACGGCAAGGCCGCCGCGGCTGGTTTCCTTGTATTTGTCGAGCATGTCGCGGCCGGTGTCGCGCATGGTCTTGATGGCTTTGTCCAGGCTGACGAAGTGGCGGCCGTCGCCGCGCATGGCGATTCGGGTGGCGGTGATGGCCTTGATGGAGGCGACCGCGTTGCGCTCGATGCAGGGAATCTGCACCAGGCCGCCGATGGGGTCGCAGGTGAGGCCGAGGTTGTGTTCGATGCCGATCTCGGCGGCGTTCTCGACCTGCTCGGGCGTGCCGCCGAGGGCCTCGGTCAGGCCGGCGGCGGCCATGGAGCACGCCGAGCCGACCTCGCCCTGGCAGCCGACCTCGGCGCCGGAGATCGAGGCGTTCTCCTTGAACAGGACGCCGATGGCCCCGGCGGTGAGGAGGAAGCGGATCACGCCGTCCTCCTCGGCGCCCGGGACGAAGCGGTCGTAGTACGTCAGCACGGCGGGGATGATTCCGGCGGCGCCGTTGGTCGGGGCGGTGACGATGCGGCCTCCGGCGGCGTTCTCCTCGTTGACGGCGAGGGCGAACAGCGTGACCCAGTCCATGGTCTGGAGCGGGTCCTTCTCGGGGCTCTCGCTCTGGAGGCGCCGCAGCATCTGGTTGGCCCGCCGCTTGACCTTCAGGCCGCCCGGCAGCACGCCCTCCTTGGTGGTGCCGCGCCGCACGCACTCGGACATGACCCGCCACAGGTTGAGCAGCCCCGCCCGGATCTCGGCCTCCGTACGGCCGAACGCCTTCTCGTTCTCCATCATCAGCCCGGAGATGGACAGCCCGCTCTCGGCGCACTGCTTCAGCAGCTCGGCCGCGGTGAGGAACGGGTAGGGGAGCTCGGTGTCGTCCGGTTTGATGCGGTCGGCGCCGGTGGCGTTCTCGTCGACGACGAACCCGCCGCCCACCGAGTAGTAGATCTTCTCGCGCAGCGTCTCGCCCTCGGGGGAGAAGGCGGTGAAGCGCATGCCGTTCGGGTGGTGGGGCAGCGAGATCTTGCGTTCGAACACGCAGTGCTCGCCGACGACGAAGGGGATCTCCTGGGCGCCGAACAGCCTCAGGGTGCCCGAGGCGCGCATCTGGGCGAGGCGATCGTCGACGGTGTCGACGTCCACCAGCTCGGGCTTCTCGCCGGACAGGCCGAGCAGGACCGCCTTGTCGCTGCCGTGGCCCTTTCCGGTCAGGCCGAGCGAGCCGTACAGGATGACCTCGACGCGCGCGGTCTTCTCCAGCAGACCGCCCCGCTGAAGGCCGCGGGCGAACTTGTGGGCGGCGGCCATCGGGCCGCCGGTGTGCGAGCTCGACGGGCCTATGCCGATCTTGAACAGGTCGAAGACGCTGATCGCCATTGATCTTCCGCCCTTCGGAACGTGTGCGGTGAACGTTCGGATGAGGTGACGGGGGTGGTGAAGGAGGGGAAGGGCGCTCCGGCGAGCGGTGGCTCGCCGGAGCCGGGGCCGGAGCCCGCACGGCCGGGGTACGGGTACGGCAGGGGAGAGGAGCGTCAGGACTCGGCCGTGGTGACGGTCGTGTACTCCTCGGCGGTGAGCAGCTCCTCCGGGGCGCCTTCGATGCGCACGCGGAACAGCCAGCCCTCGCCGTACGGGTCGGAGTTGACGAGGGACGGGTCGTCCACGACGGTCTGGTTGACCTCGACGACCTCGCCGCCGACCGGCGCGTAGATGTCGCTGACCGACTTGGTCGACTCGACCTCGCCGACGGCGTCGCCCGCCTCGATGGTCGCGCCCGCTTCGGGGAGCTGGACGTAGACGACGTCACCCAGCGACTCGGCGGCGTACGCCGTGATGCCCACGGTCACGGTGAGGCCGTCGTCCAGACCGGCGACCCACTCGTGCTCCTTGGTGTAGCTGAGCTCCTCGGGAATGCTGCTCACTTGCTCCTCCGGTAAAAAGGCAGGTCAACCACGTCGACCGGTTCATGGCTACCACGGATGTCGACCGCGAGCCCCTCGGACACGTTGGTGTCCACGTAGGCCATCGCGATCGGCTTGCCGAGGGACTGCGAGGGCGCGCCGCTGGTGACCTCTCCAACGACGGTGCCGTCCGTCAGCAGCACCACGGGATATCCGTGGCGCGGCACTCGGCGGCCCCGCGCGACGAGCCCGGTGAGGCGGCGGCGCGGCGGGATGTCCTTCAGCGGCGACAGGGCCGCGCGGCCGACGAAGTCGCCGGGCTTGTCGAACCTCACGACGCGGCCGAGGCCCGCGTCGAAGGGGGTGAGCCCCGCGTTCAGCTCGTTGCCGTACAGCGGCATGCCGGCTTCGAGCCGGAGCGTGTCCCGGGCGGACAGACCGGCGGGGCGCAGCCCGTACGCGTCGCCCGCCTTGGTGAGTTCCTGCCAGAGGGGGACGGCGTCGGCGGCGGCGACGAAGAGCTCGAAGCCGTCCTCGCCGGTGTAGCCGGTGCGGGCGATCAGGGCCTCGGCGCCGGCGACCGTGCCGGGCAGGCCCGCGTAGTACTTCAGCGACGGGAGGTCGGCGTCGGTGAGCGTGGCGAGGATCTCCTGGGCGCGGGGGCCCTGGACGGCGATCAGCGCGTACTGGTCGGAGCGGTCGTCGACCTCGGCGTCGAAGTCCGTGGAGCGCTCGGTCAGCTCGGCGGCGACGCGCGCGTAGTTGGAGGCGTTGGCGACGACCATGAACTCCTCGCCCGCCAGGCGGTAGACGATCAGGTCGTCCAGGACGCCGCCGTCGGGGGCGCAGATCATGGTGTACCGGGCGCGGCCGGGCTCCAGCGCGGACAGATTGCCGACCAGCGCGTGGTCCAGCGCCTCGCCCGCCTGCGGGCCCGTGACGAAGATCTCGCCCATGTGGGAGAGGTCGAAGAGGCCGGCGGCCGTGCGCACCGCGTTGTGCTCGGCGGATTCGCTGCCGTAGCGCAACGGCATCAGCCAGCCGGCGAAGTCGGTGAGCGTCGCGCCGAGGGTCTCGTGCACCTCGCGGAGCGGTGTGGGTCTGGACATGATGCGCACCTCAGACAGGGTTGGATGAGAGCATCCTCCCCCTCTGTCATC
This sequence comes from Sphaerisporangium sp. NPDC051017, assembly GCF_040683095.1. Taxonomy (NCBI): domain Bacteria; kingdom Bacillati; phylum Actinomycetota; class Actinomycetes; order Streptosporangiales; family Streptosporangiaceae; genus Sphaerisporangium; species Sphaerisporangium sp. NPDC051017. The sequence continues at coordinate 91,066 of NZ_JBFBCI010000004.1, read as the reverse complement.
GGTGCCTGAGAGTTTCGCCCGGGTTTTGCCGGACTTTCACCTTCGGCGAGGCCCCCGGAGGAGGCCTGCTTTCCAGAGATCACCTTGCCCGCGCGGTCCTTTGCCTTGTGAGGTTCGCGGGGAGGACTTGCTCCTTCAGGGGTCCTGACCGGATGTCAGGACTCTCTCCCGCACGGGATCATCGGTGTTCTCGCCCACCCTACCAATGCCTGCCCTCCTGTCCATGCCCAGCGGCGGCCACTCCCTCCCCGGTCAGGGTGGGCTAGGTGGCGGCGGCGGTGATGAGGGCGTGGAAGAGGGTGTTGTCATCGCCGGTCTCCGGGTGCCATTGGACGGCGAGCGTGAACGGGTGGCCAGGGAGTTCGACGGCCTCGACGGTGCCGTCCTCGGCGGTGGCGGTGACGATCAGGCCCTCGCCGAGGCGGGCTGCCGCCTGGTGGTGGTAGTGGGCGGTGTCGACGGGGCCGGTGCCGAGGATCTCGGCGAGCCTGGTGCCCGGCTCCGGGCGTACGGGCATCTGGCCGTAGCGGCCAGGGACGGGGGCGTGGGCGCTGTGGCCGGTCACGTGGGGCAGGTGCTGGTGGAGGGCGCCGCCGAGGCGGACGTTCAGGACCTGGAGGCCCCGGCAGATGCCCAGGAACGGCAGTTCGGCCTTCAGAGCGGCACCGACCAGCCCAAACTCAGCCTCATCCCGAAATTTCCGGACGTAGCCGGTGTGCTCCGCCGGTTCCTCCCCGTACCGCCCCGGATCGACGTCCCCGCCGCCCGCCACGATCAGCCCGTCGAGCAGCTCGACCAGCGGCGCCGGGTCACCCGCCGGGGGCAGCAGCACCGGCTGGCCCCCGGCCCGGACGACCTGGTCGACGTAGTCGTACGGCAGCAGCGCCGCCCGCGTCTCCCAGACAGTGAACGCGGCCGGCTCGACGTAACAGGTGATCCCGATGACGGGCCGTGACATCGCGAAGCCCTACAGCGGGGTGACGTAGGCGCCGGAGATGCCGCCGTCCACCAGGAACTCGGCGCCGGTGATGAAGCTCGCGTCGTCCGAGGCCAGGAACGCCACGGCGGCGGCGATCTCGGACGCCTCGGCGAACCGCCCGAGCGGGATGTGCACGAGGCGCCGCTGGGCACGCTCGGGGTCCTTGGCGAACAGCTCCTGGAGCAGCGGGGTGTTGACCGGCCCCGGGCACAGCGCGTTGACCCGGATGCCCTCGCGGGCGAACTGGACGCCCAGCTCGCGCGACATGGCGAGTACGCCGCCCTTGGACGCGGTGTAGGAGATCTGGGACGTCGCCGAGCCCATGACCGCCACGAACGACGCGGTGTTGATGATCGAGCCCTTGCCCTGCCGCCGCATGTACGGGATCGCGTGCTTGCAGCACAGGTACACGCTGGTCAGGTTGACGTCCTGGACGCGGCGCCACGCGTCGATGCCGGTCGTCAGGATCGAGTCGTCGTCGGGCGGGGAGATGCCCGCGTTGTTGAACGCGATGTCCACGCTGCCGTAGGTCTCGAAGGCCGTCTCGAACATGCGGCTGACGTCCTCCTCGCTGGTGACGTCGCAGCGGACGAACAGGCCGCCCACCTCGTCGGCCGCCTTGGCGCCGGCCGCCTCGTCGACGTCGGCGCAGACGACCTTCGCGCCCTCCTCGGCGAAGCGGCGGGCGGTGGCGAGGCCGATGCCGCCGGCCGCTCCCGTGATCACGGCGACGCGGTCACGCAGACGTTGCATGGTGAATATCTCCTCGGTGCCTGGAAAATCGGTGGTGCTCGCCCGCGATCGGTGGATCAGTGGGCTCAGTGGGCGATGAAGACGTTCTTGGTCTCGGTGAACGCGGCCAGCGCGTCGGGGCCGAGCTCGCGGCCGAGACCCGACTGCTTGAAGCCGCCGAACGGCGTCCAGTACCGCACGGAGGAGTGGGAGTTCACCGACAGGTTGCCCGCCTCGATCGCGCGGGCCACGCGCAGCGCCCGCCCGACGTCCCGCGTCCAGATCGACCCGGACAGGCCGTACACGGTGTCGTTGGCGATGCGCACGGCGTCGGCCTCGTCGTCGAACGGGACGACGCTGACGACCGGCCCGAAGATCTCCTCGGTGAACGCGCGCTCGTCCAGCGACTCGTGGGTGAGCACGGTCGGCGGGAACCAGAAGCCCTTGCCCGCCGGGCAGGTCCCCTGGAAGCGCGGTGTGCCGGTGACGAACGACGCCACGCGCGCGCGGTGCTCGGCGCTGATCAGCGGCCCGAGGTCGGTGCCGGGGTCGAGCGGGTCGCCGACGGTGAGGGACGTGACGGCCGCGCCGAGCCGGTCGAGGAACTCGTCCAGGACCGGGCGCTGCACGAGGATGCGCGAGCGGGCGCAGCAGTCCTGGCCGCTGTTGTCGAAGACGGCTCCGGGCGCGGTGGCGGCGGCCCGTTCGATGTCGGCGTCGGCGAAGACGACGTTGGCGTTCTTGCCGCCTAGCTCCAGGGTGAGCCGCTTGACGGTCCGCGCGGCGCTCGCGGCGATGATCTTGCCGACCTCGGTCGACCCGGTGAACACGATCTTGTTCACGCCGGGATGCTCGGCCAGGCGGGCCCCCGCGACCTCCCCTGCTCCAGGCAGAACCTGGAGCACCCCCTCGGGGAGGCCGGCCTCGAGGGCCAGATCGGCGAGCCTCAAAGCCGTCAGCGGAGTCCACTCGGCGGGCTTCACGATGACCGTGTTGCCGGCCGCGAGCGCGGGGGCGACCCCCCACGTCATGATCACCATCGGGAAGTTCCAGGGCACGATGACCCCGACGACGCCGAGCGGCTCGGCGAACGTGATGTCCACCCCGCCGGGCACCGGGATCTGCTTGCCGTGGTTGCGCTCGGGCGCGCCCGCGTAGAAGTGCAGCACGTCGCGGACGTTGCCCGCCTCCCAGCGGGCGTTGCCGATCGGGTGCCCGGAGTTGGCCAGCTCCAGGCGGGCCAGCTCCTCGCCGTGGGCGTCCACGAGGTCGGCGAAGCGCCGCAGCAGCCGGGCGCGGTCCCCGGGCGCGACGTCGCGCCAGGCCGGGAACGCCGCGCGCGCCCGCTCCACCGCGCGGTCGATCTCGGCGGCGTCCGCGAGCTCGACGTCGGCGAGGACTTCCTCGGTGGCAGGGTTGACGATCTTCATTTCACATCCGCTCGAATCCCCGGAACAGTTCCCAGTCGGTGACGGCCGCGTCGAAGGCGGCCAGTTCGACGCGGGCGTTGTTCGCGTAGTGCTCGACGACCTCCTCGCCGAGCGCGGCCTTGGCGATCTTCGAAGACTCCCACAGGGCGAGGGCGTCGCGAAGCGTCGTGGGCACGGTGTCGGCGCCCGCCGTGTAGGCGTTCCCGCCGTACGCCTCCTCCAGCGGCAGCCCGTTGTCGATGCCGTGCAACCCGGCCGCGACCAGCGCCGATACCGCCAGGTAGGGGTTGACGTCGCCGCCCGGCACGCGGTTCTCCACGCGCAGCGAGGGGCCGTGCCCGACCAGGCGCAGGGCGCAGGTGCGGTTGTCCACGCCCCACTTGACCGCCGTCGGGGCGAAGCTGCCGGGAACGTACCGCTTGTACGAGTTGATGTTGGGCGCGTAGAGCAGCGTGAACTCGCGCAGCGCGGCGAGCTGGCCCGCGATGAAGTGTTCGCCGATCGTGGACAGGCCGTGCGCGCCGCCGCCCGCCATGACCGGCGCGCCCTCGGCGGTCCGCAGCGAGATGTGGATGTGGCAGGAGTTGCCCTCGCGGTGGTTCGGCTTGGCCATGAAGGTGAGCGACATGCCGTCCTGGGCCGCGATCTCCTTGGCGCCGTTCTTGTAGATCGAGTGGTTGTCGCAGGTGGCGAGGGCCTCGTCGAACCGGAAGGCGATCTCGTGCTGGCCGAAGTTGCACTCGCCCTTGGCGGACTCGACGTACATGCCCGCGCCCTCCATGCCGAGCCGGATGCGGCGCAGCAGCGGCTCGACCCGGGCGCCGCCGAGCAGCGAGTAGTCCACGTTGTACTGGTTGGCCGGGGTGAGGTCGCGGTACGCCTTCGACCAGGCGCTCTCGTAGGTGTCGGTGTAGACGACGAACTCCAGCTCGGTGCCGACGTACGCCTTCCAGCCGCGCTCGGCCAGCCGCGCGAGCTGGGCGCGCAGGATCTGGCGCGGCGAGGCGACGACGTCGGTGCCGTCCTCCCAGAGGACGTCCGCCATCAGCAGGACCGTGCCCTCCTGCCAGGGCACCCGGCGCAGGGTGGACAGGTCCGGCTTCATCACGAAGTCGCCGTAGCCGCGTTCCCATGACGACATGCCGTAGCCGCCCACGGTGTTCATGTCGACGTCCACGGCGAGCAGGTAGTTACAGCCCTCGGCGGCGTGCTCCAGCACCTCCTCCAGGAAGTACCGCGCGGACAGCCGCTTGCCCTGGAGGCGTCCCTGCATGTCGACGATGGCCAGGAGCACCGTGTCCACCCGGCCGGCGGAGACGTCCTCGCGCAGTTGGTCGACGGTGAGCACCGCGCCCTCCAAAAGTCTGGAAACAGACCATTGGAGGCATGCAAGCACCAGCGGCGGCCCCGCGTCAACGGTTTCGGCGACCCGAGGCTTCAATTGGACTAATCTCGACCCATTGAAGGGGGAACAGCATCGGGAACAGGGAGGTCGTGATGGGGGAGCCGCAGCTCGTCGCGCTCCTTCGTCCCGTCCGGGCGGGCAACGCGTTCGAGGAGACCGTCGAGCGACTGCTCCAGGCGATCAAGCTCGGCGTGGTCCCCTCCGGCGACAAGCTTCCCCCCGAGCGGGAGCTGGCCGTCCAGCTCGGCATCAGCCGCGTCACGCTGCGCGAGGCGATTCGCTCCCTCCAGGAGGCCGGGTACCTGGACGTGCGGCGCGGCCGCTACGGCGGGGCGTTCGTCGTCTATGAGCCCCCGCTCGCCGGCGGCCACGGCGACCTGCGCCGCGCCGTCAACGCGATGGGCCCGTACGAGCTGGAGGACGCGCTGACCTTCCGCATGGCCGTCGAGTGCGGCGCCGCGCAGGTCCTGGCGACCTCAGTCCTCACCGACGAGCAGCGGGCCACGCTGAGACGGCGGCTCGCGGACGTCAACGACGCCGCGCCCGCCGACTACCGGCGCCTGGACACGGCGTTCCACCTGTCGGTCGCCGAGCTGACCGGGTCGGCGCTGCTGGCGGCGGCGTGCGCGGACGCGCGGCTGCGGGTGACCGACCTGCTCAACGCCATCCCGGTGCTCGGGCCGAACATCGACCACGCCGCCGCGCAGCACGCCGCCATCGTCGCCGCGATCCTCGCCGGGAACCCGGAGGCCGCGCGTAGGGCCGTCACCGAGCACCTGGACGGGACGGCGGCGCTGCTGCGGGCGTTCCTAGCCTGACATTTCACGCGTTCCGGGAGCCCGGCCTCCGGGACGCGACGTTCCGTACGGAAACGATCGGCGCCCGCGAAACGCGGGGATCACCCGAATGGGGGCCGTAGCATCGGTAATGGGGGATGTTCGTGGGAATCTGGTTCCAGGAACGGATCATCGACACGGGGCGGCTGCCGCTCTTCTGCTTCCTGGTGGCGCTGATCGTCACGTTCGTGTTCACGCGCGTGAACGTCCGGCTCATCCGCGCGAAGGTGGGCTGGTTCCGCGACGTCAGCGTGGGCGACGTCCACGTCCACCACGTCGTGTTCGGCGTCGTGCTGATGATCCTCGGCGGGGTCGCCGGGCTGGTCGTCGCCGGCTTCTCCCCGGGCTGGTACGCGCTGACGGCGGCCGTCTTCGGGGTCGGCGCAGCCCTCGTCCTGGACGAGTTCGCGCTGATCCTGCACCTGCGCGACGTCTACTGGACGGAGGAAGGGCGCACCTCGGTCGACGCCGTCTTCGTCGCCGTCGCCGTGACGGTGCTCCTGCTGCTCGGCATGCGGCCCCTCGGCTGGGAGGAGCCCGACCCGTCCCCCGCCGGCAGGTGGACGGCCGTCCTGTTCCTCGTCGGCAACCTCGTGCTCGCCGTCGTCACCCTCATGAAAGGCAAGATCTGGACCGGCCTCGCGGGCCTGTTCGCGCCGATCCTCCTGATCGTCGGCGCGGTACGGCTGGCGCGTCCCGGCTCGCCGTGGGCGCGCTGGCTCTTCGCCCCCGGCTCGCGTCGGCCGAGCCCGTCCAAGATGGCCAAGGCCGTCCACCGGGAGAACCGCTGGCGCAGGCCGGTGATCAAGGTCAAGATCGCCGTGCAGGAGTTCGTGTCCGGCCGCCACGACCTGCCCTCGGCCTGGGACACCGGCGAGCACTCCACCACACGCCGTCGCTGACCTGCCGTAAGGCCCGGCTCCTGCCGATAGAGGACCAGATCGAGCAGACCGCCCGCGAGATCCGCGCGAAGTACGTCCGCTCCTGACCGACCCCTCACGCCCCCAACTGCGCCTGACGTCCGTCTCGCGACCACGGGCGTCAGGAGACGGCGTGGCCCCGTGCCGCGCTCAGGGCCGGGACGGAGAGGAAGGCCGCGATCACCTGGCGGACGTCGTCCCGCTCCAGGTCGAGGTCGTGGTCGCCGCTCGTGAGGTACGTCGTGACGGGGTGGCCGGAGGCCAGGAGGGCGCCCGCCAGGTCCAGCGCCTGGGTCGGGGGACGGTCGTGTCGTCGGCGCCGTGGAGGAGCAGCACCGGCACGCCGTTGCCCACGTGGTTGGCGGGGGTCGCGTCGGCGGTCACGTCGTCCAGCGGGGTGGGGACGTGGCCGAGCAGGCGCGACCACGGGCTGCCCGCGGCGCGGGACTCGGGCCAGTCGGCGGCGAGCGGGTCCACCGGCGGGCTGACGGCGATGACGCCGGCCACGTCGTCGGGGGCGTCGATGCCGCGCAACCCGAGCTGGAGAGCCAGGTGGCCGCCCGAGGACCTGCCGCCCACCAGCAGCGGCGCGTCCGGCCGCTCGGCGCGGGCCGCGCGGGCGGCCTCCCGGACATCGTCCAGTTGCGCGGGCCAGATGGCCTCGTCGCTCAGCCGGTGCGTGGCCGTCACCACGTGGAGCCCCTGGGCGGACAGGATCTCGCGCGACCGCTCGCTCGCGTGCCGCCGCATCCACGCGCCCCCGTGGATCCAGATACGCGTTGGCCTCATGCCCGTGATCTTACGGGCGCCCGGCGGATCTCCCCACTTCGCCGACGTCGCAGGGGCGGCGGGCGTCAGAAGGCCCCGCCCAGGCTGCGTGGACGGTCGCCAGGCGGTCGAGACGGGAGGAGAGCCTGACGAACAGCAGGCCGACGGCGGTGAGGGTCGCGGCCATGCCGAGATCCCCGAGCGGCCCGCCGATTCCCGGCGCCGCGGAGCCTCCGATGCCGGGCGGACCGGACGAAGCCCCGCCCGGCGACCGCGCGTCGTCCCCGCCGCTCGTGGCGGCCACGTCCCCGGACCCGGACCTGGACGTGCCAGACCCGGACGCCTCGCCGTGGTCGGAATCGCTTTACTCGTGTTCACTGGGTGCTTTCGGCTTCTGACTTGACTGTGCCGTGGCGGCATAGTTTGTGATCGGTTCATGAGTCGAAGTACATGGGTTTATCTGGGGTCGTACAGTCTGTCGCTGTTGGGGAATGGGATCGCGTCGGTGTTGTTCCCGTTGCTGGTGCTCGCGAAGACCGGTGACATCCTCGCCGCCGGAGTTCTTGCCTCGGTGACTGCTGCGGTTGCGGCGGTTGTGGGGGTGCTGGCGGGGGTGGTCGTTGATCGGGTGCACCGGCGGACGGTGTCGATTGTCAGCGATGTGTTGTCCGCGGCGTCGGTTGCCGCGGTCCCGGTTGTGGATGCGTTGTGGGGGTTGAGCCTGACGTGGTTCATCGTGCTGGGTGTGATCGGCTCGTTCGGAGACATGCCGGGGATGACGGCGCGGGAGACGCTGCTTCCCCGCCTCGTCCAACTCGACGGTGGTAAGCCGGGCGCACTGGACCGGCTGGTGGGTGTCCGCGAGTCGCTGTCGGGCGCGCTGATGCTGATCGGGCCTGGCCTGGGTGGGTTGCTGGTGTGGCTGGTCGGTGTGAGTTCTGCCGCGTTGTTCATCACCGCCGGAATGAGTCTTGCCGCGGCGTTGCTGTCGTCCGCGATGTCGTCCCGCGCGGGAGAGATCACCGCGACCGATGCGCGCACCGCGGAGGCCGGTGTTCGCGGGGTGTTCGCTGACCTGGCGACCGGGTGGCGGTTCCTGCTCTGGCACAGGTTGGTGCTGGGTGCGAGCCTGCTGTCGGCGGTGTTCGTCGCGGTGATCGCGGCGTTGCAGGCGACGATCATGCCCGCCTACTTCACGAGCGAGAACCTGCCCGAGCTCAGTGGGTTCGCCGCGACCGGTATCGCGCTCGGTGGCCTTCTCAGCGCGGGCGTGTATGCGGCGACTGCGGGGAAGGTGTCGCGCCGTGCCTGGTTCGTGATCGGGATGGTTGGCATTGGCATCGGGTTCACTGTGATCGGCGTGATGGCAGCGCCCTGGATGGTGCTGGCGGCTGCCGTGTTCATCGGTCTGACCAGCGGCCCCATGTCTGCGGTGCTGGGGGTGGCGACCATCGAGGCGACTCCGGATCAGATGCGCGGACGTGTGCTCGGTGCACAGAACGCTCTCATGCTTGCGGCACCCGCCCTCACCTCGGCTCCCATCGCCGCAATCGCTTCCGGGTTCGGGCTCGTGACGGCGGGCATCGGGATCGTGGCCGTGATCGTGGTGACCGTCGTCATCGCGCTGTGCGCCCCCGCGTTCCGGTCGTTGGACACAATTGATGTAGCAGTGGAAGCGAAGGAGGGCTGATCGTGGCGTGGAGTACCAGGCAACTTGCGGTCCTCGCTGGCGTCACGCTGCGCTCGATCCGTCACTGGCATGACATCGGGCTCCTGCCCGAACCTGAACGGCTCGCGAATGGGTACAAGCAGTACACCGCCCGCCACCTCGTACTCGCGCTGCGCATCGCCCGCCTCACTGGCCTCGGGTTCACCCTCGACGACGTCGCTCGGATGCTTGATTCCGAAGAGGATGGTCAGGAATCCCTGCGCGGATTACGCGCGGAACTCGACACCAGAATCGCCGACCTTGAGCGCATCCGATCCGAGGTCGATGAGCTGATCAGTCTCGGGGTCTCACCCGATCTGTCGCCCGAAGCGCTGCTGGCCATGGAGGCACTCGGAGGCGATCCCGCCTCGCGCAACGTCGCAATCGTTCTTACTCACCTGATGCCGAAGGAAGACACGCTCACTTTCGTCAAAGCCCTGAAAAATGCACCCGAGGAACTCCTCCACGTCAACACCGCGCTCCAGGAACTACCCGCCGACGCCTCTGAAGACGAGATCGACTCTCTTGTTGACCGTGCGACCGCCACGATCCGCGCGTTCCTCTCCACCCACTACAAGGCGTTCCCAGACTTCCCCGACAGCCCTAGTGAGCAGATGAACACCGACTCGCTGACAGTCCTCGTAACGGAGGGCATGAATCCCGCACAGCGGCGCACCATGCGGCTCATCGGCGAACACCTCGCCCACAGCGCCGAGTGAGACATCATGTCCGGTCCCGCCACGGTGGCGGCACCGCACGATCTGGGGTTTCTCGGGATCGGCGGTGACGGTGCCGCCGATCCGGCGGGACCGCGAGACCTGGGGAAACGTTCACCGGGCGTGAACTGCGGTGGTGCCGATTCGGCCCCACCGTCCCATCAGGGAAGAACGTTCTCGCGGTGTACCAGATTCTGGTGCGCCTACGGCGGTGCCGAATCGACATCGCCGTGCAGTTCCCTGCGGTGGTGGCAATTGCCCCGCCCTTGGTCCGGCCGGGATCCTCATCCCCTATCCGGGGCCGCCGGGGCACCGGATAGGTCCGAAAGGGAAAAGCCGGCCGACGATCTTCGCCGGCCGTGCCCGTGACGAGGGAATCGCCCCCTGAGCAGGGGCGGGATGGCGAGCCTCAGCCGGGAAGGGCCTCGGTGCTCGCCACGAACTGGGTGGTGGCGAGCTCGCGGTACAGGTCGTCCCGCGTGAGCAGCTCGCGGTGGGTGCCCACGGCGCGGACCCGGCCGCCCTCCAGGACGACGATGCGGTCCGCCGACGTCACCGTGGACAGCCGGTGGGCGATCACCAGCACCGTGGTCGTGCCCGCGACCTCGTTGATCACGTCGCGTAGCCGCATCTCGTTGACGGCGTCGAGCTGGGACGTCGCCTCGTCCAGCAGGAGCAGCCTCGGCCTGCGCAGCAGCGCGCGGGCGATGGCCACGCGCTGGCGCTCCCCGCCGGACAGCATCTGCCCCCGGTGGCCGACCGCCGTCTCCAGGCCCTCGGGCAGCCTGCGCACGAGGTCCTCCAGCCGCGTGCGCCGGACGACCTCGGCCACCTCCTCCTCGGTGGCCTCGGGCGCGGCGAACACGATGTTCTGCCGCAGGCTGCCGGACAGCACCGGCGCGTCCTGCTCGACGTACCCCAGGGAGGAGCGCCACGCGCCGAGGGGCAGGTCGCGGATGTCGTGCCCGTCGGCCACGATGCTCCCGGCCGACGGCTCGTAGAACCGCTCCAGCAACGCGAAGATCGTGGACTTGCCGGCTCCGGACGGCCCGACCAGCGCGGTCATGCCCCCGGCGGGGATCTCGAAGGACACCCCGCGCAGCGCCTGCGGGCGGTCGTCGCTGTACCGGAAGTCCACGCCGGACAGCGTCACGCCCGCCGGGCCGGACCCGATCGGGATCGGCGCCTCGGCCGGGCCGGACGGCTCGGCGGGCAGATCCTCGACCTCGCGCAGCCGGGGGATCACCGCCAGCCCGGCCTGGAGCTGCACCGCCGCCTGGACGAGCTCGGCGATCGGCGAGGTCAGATAGAAGAGGTACAACAGGAACGCGATCAGCGAGGAGACCTCCAGCAGGCCGCTCGACACGCGGACGCCGCCGGCGCCGAGCACGGCCAGGAAGGCGAGCTGGACGGCGAGCCACGTCGTGGTGCCGGCGGCCGCGCTCCAGCCCGCCGCACTGAGCCCGCGCCGCCAGGCCGTCGTGGCGGCGCCCTCCACGGCGGCCGTCTCGCGCTCCTCCGCGCCGGACGCCTTGACCGTGCGGAACGCCTGGAGCGAGCGGTCGAGTGCCGAGCCCACCTCGCCGAGCGCGACCTGCGCGGCGTTGGTGGCGCGGCGGATGCGCGGCAGCAGGAAGATGTTGACGCCTCCGACGACCGCCAGGACGGCGAGCGTTACCAGCAGCAGGAAGCCGTCCATGATCGCCATCAGCGTGACGCACCCGGCGAACGTGAACACCGCCGTCACGCCGTTGGTCAGGCCCGACGTGCACACCGCGCGCAGCAGGGTGGTGTCGGCGGTGACGCGGGACTGCAGGTCGCCCGGTTCCAGCCGGTCCACGTCGGGCACGCGCAGCCGCAGCATGCGCCGGATCAGTCGAAGCCGCGCGCTCAGCACCACGCTCTCGGCTGTGCGTTCCAGCACGTACCCGCCCAGCGCGGAGATGCCGGCGCCGAGGACGACGAGCGCGCTGAGCATGATGACCGGGCCGGCGAGTGAAACGTTCTGGCCGAACGCGTCGATCACGTTCTTGGCGACGAGCGGCGTGGCGAGCCCGGCGGCACTGCCCAGCAGGCCGAGCACGCCGCCGAGGACGAGCGTCCGCGTGAAGGGACGAACGTGGGAGAGAAGCAACCGCATGGAACCGGGCTGGGACAAGGGGGATTTCACGATCAGTCGAACGCGATACGCGTAGTGTCGCGTTCCCGTGGCGGGTTGCGTCCTCGTTGCTTTCGCTGAATATCCGCATATATCGGGCTTAACGCCCCATGATCGCACGGCTAGGACGAGATTCGCGGCACCCATGCCCACCTCCCGGTACGCTTCGGGTACACCGCATGAATGCCCCTATTCAGGGCACGTGGTGATCGGGGGATCACACACGCAAACGGGAGGCTCTCTGGTCCCGCGCGACCAGGTGGCGCGAGGGATCGCCGGCTCAAGGGCGCCCTCGCGCGGCGAGGACGCGCCATGAGCACGGATGAGGAAGGCGGCTCGGTGCGTTGTCGCTCGCGGATGCGTGCGAACGCGGGGGCCGGGCACGGGGGTCTGTTCACGGGGCTGGCGCCCCGGGGCTGGAGGTGGACGTGGCGGAAGGGCTCGAACGGCTGGTGCGGGGGAGGCGGCTGTCCCCGGTTCAACGGCGCATCGCGCATTACCTGAGTGAGCATCTGCCTGACGCGGTCTTCCTGTCGAGTGTCGAGCTGGCCGAGCGGGCGGGGGTGAGCCAGCCGTCGGTGACCCGTTTCGCGATGGCGCTGGGCTTCGCCGGGTACCCCGAGTTCCGCCACGCGCTGCGTCCTCTCGTGGTGACCGGCGACGGGCCGCCCGAGAACGGCCACGTTCCCCGGGACGCCGACGCCGGTGGCGCCCGGTTCCTGCGCGAGATGATCGACAACGAGATCCGCGACCTGACGGCCATGCGCGACCGGCTGGCCTCGGGTCACGGCGTCGCGGGCGGGCCGGCGGACGGCCTCTCTTACCGCATCGAGGAGCTGGGCAGGGCCCTGGCGGCGTGCGAGCCGCTGCCCGTGCTCGGCCTGCGCGTGTCGTCGGGGCTCGTCGCGACGTTCGGGTACTACGCGCGGCGCATTCACCCGGACGTGCGGCCGCTGGTGCACGGCGGTTCGGAGCTGACCGACGGCCTGCACGCCGCGCGCCGCGCCGGGTCGGAGTGGCTGCTGGCCGTCGTCCTGCCCCGCTATCCCGCCGAGGTCGTGCACGCGCTGCAGTACGCCGCCAAGCTGGGCTTCCGCACGGCGGTGATCGCCGACCGCATGGACGTGCCCTTCCCGGCGGACGTCGTGCTGCCCGCGCCGGTGCGCAGGCGGGCGGTATGCGACTCGCACGCGGCGCCGCTGGCCGTCGCGATGCTCCTGCTGGAGGCGATGGCCGAGGCGGCGCCGCTGCGCACCCAGGCCCGGCTGGACGAGCACGACCGGATGGCCGACGAGATGGGTGTGTTCCTGGGGCCCTGACGCGACCCGGCCGTACGCGCCCGCCCGGCGTCACGACTGCTTTTCTCTCATGGGGGAGTCTGATTGTCGTGACCTCCTCCAGGCGGAGGTCGAATACTTAAATCACGGCAAATCATCCTTTTCTGCATTTTTGATGGCCTGGTTCAGCCATTCCAGTCGCGCGCAACTGAAGACCGGCGAGGATCACGGTTTCGTCGATGCGGCGGGGCGCGCCGAAGATCCTGCCGGTGCGCGCCCACTAGGCTGGCGTGCATGGACGCGCGACCCATCGCCTTGATCACCGGAGGGTCGCGAGGCGTGGGCGCGGCCGTCGCCCGCGAGCTGGCCCCCACGCACGGGCTGATCCTCGGCGGGCGCGAGAGCACCACCCTGCACGCGATCTGCGACGAGCTCGGCGCCCGCCCGTGGGCGGTCGAGCTGACCGACGAGCGCGCGGTCGCCGAGGCGGTGGCCGGCATCGACCGGCTGGACGTGCTGGTCCACAGCGCGGGCACCGCCCACCTCGGCCGGGTGGCCGACGTGCCCGCGCGGCAGTGGCGGGAGTCGTTCGAGGTGAACGTCATCGCGGTGGCGAACCTCACCCGCCTGCTGCTGCCCGCGCTGCGCGCCTCCCGGGGGCAGGTCGTGCTCATCAACTCGGGATCGGGCCTGCGGGTGAACCCGGGCTGGGCGGCGTACGCGGCGACGAAGTTCGCGCTGCGGGCCTTCGCCGACGCCCTGCGCCAGGAGGAGGAGGGCGACGGCGTGCGGGTCACCAGCGTCTTCCCCGGCCGGGTGGACACCGACCTGCAGCGCAGCGTGCGCGAGCAGGAGGGCGGCGCCTACGAGCCCGAGAAGTACCTGGACGCCGCGTCGGTGGCCCGCGCGGTGGCCACGGCGGTGACGGCGTCGCGGGACGCGCATTTCACCGAGATCGTGGTCCGCCCGGCCGCGCGGCCGACCGCCTGACGGCACGGCCGGCGGCGACGCGCCGATCCGGACGAATCCATTCCTCCAGCAGGGGTTACCTTGACCTTTCCCCTGAGAGATTTAGGGGGTGTCCGACGTCACCTACTGGTGCGAGCTGGCCTGGCTGCACCCCGGGGAGGCCGTCGAGGGCGTGGTCGTCCGGGTCGTGGGCAGCCGGTTCGCCGATGTCGTGCCCGGAGTCGCCGTGGCGCCCAAGGGTGCGATCCGGCTGGCGGGGCTCACGATGCCCGGCCTCGCCAACGCCCACTCGCATGTCTTCCACCGCGCCCTGCGCGGCCGGGCCGAGGCCGGCGCGGTGAGCTTCCGGGACTGGCGCGAGCGCATGTACGCCGTCGCCGCCTCCCTGGACCCCGACTCCTACCTCGCCCTCGCCCGCGCGACCTTCGCCGAGATGGCCCTGGCTGGGATCACCGGTGTCGGCGAGTTCCACTACCTGCACCACGGCGAGGGCGGAAAGCACTACGACGACCCCAACGCCATGGGCCACGCGCTCATCGAGGGCGCCAGGGACGCCGGCATCCGCATCACGCTGCTGGACGCCTGCTACGTCACCGCCGGCATCGGCGCGCCCCTGGACGGCACACAGCTCCGCTTCGGCGACGGCGACGCCCACCGCTGGGCCGAGCGCGTCGACGACCTGGCGGGGGAGTACCTCAAGACGGAGGACGTCGTGATCGGCGCCGCCGTTCACTCGGTGCGCGCGTGCCCGCCCGAGCAGATGCCCGTGGTGGCGGACTTCGGCCACCGCAGGGCGGCGCCGCTGCACACGCAGGTGTCCGAGCGGCGCACCGAGAACGAGCACTGCGTGAGCACCTACTGCGCGACCCCCGTGCAGGTCCTGTACGAGCACGGGGTGCTCGGGCCGCGCACGACCGCCGTCCACGCCACCCACCTGACCGACGTGGACGTGGCCCTGCTCGGCGGGTCGTCCACCCACGTCTGCCTGTGCCCGACCACCGAGCGGGACCTCGCCGACGGCATCGGCCCGGCGCGCCGGCTGCGCGACGCGGGCTCGCCGGTCACCGTCGGCACCGACAGCAACGCGGTGATCGACCTGCTGGAGGAGGCGCGGGCCGTCGAGCTGGACGAGCGCCTGGTCACGGGGCAGCGCGGGCACTGGACGGCCGACGAGTTGCTCCAGACGGCCACCATGGTCGGGCAGGCGTCCCTCGGCCACCCCGACGCGGGCTTCATCGTGCCCGGCGCCTGGGCGGACCTGGTGTCCGTGCGCCTGGACTCGGTGCGCACCGCCGGGGTGGGCGCCGAGTCGGCGCTGGAGCGCGTGGTGTTCGGGGCCACGGCCGCCGACGTCCACTCGGTGGTGTCCGGCGGCAGGCGGGTGGTCGTGGAGGGCGGCCACGTGCTCGGCGACGTCGGCACGCTGCTCGCGGACGCCATCTCGGCCATCCGCGGCTGATCTTCCGCGGCCTCACGTCAAAGGCGATTTCGCGCTTTCAACTGCCTTTTCGCGGAAGTTTTCGCGCCCGGTCTCATCCCTGAGGATGACGTCTAAAACCATTCTCCGGTCGTATCCCTTTAGGGAATCTTTGCCGTGGACTGTTCGTTGGTCGAGGCAGAAGAGGGGGAGAGGACGTCGCGCTGCCGCGGGGCGCCCTCCGATCCGCACATACGGCGGGCGTGGCGAGACGAGGTGCCAGCGTAATGGCGATGCCGACGGGGAATCGGACGCAGGAACAGCAGGTCGCCGACAGGGATCTTCTCGGCACCTACCTGGCCGAGATCGGGCGTGTGCCGCTTCTCAGCGCGGAGCAGGAGGTCGAGCTCGCCAAGCGCATCGAGGCGGGCCTGTTCGCCGAGCAGCTCCTGGACAGCGGGCTGCCCGAACCCAAGGCGTCGGACGCCACGGACGAGGAACTCGAGCGGGTCGCGGTGTCGGGGCGTCGCGCCAAGGACGAGTTCATCCAGGCGAACCTGCGGCTGGTCGTCGCCGTCGCGCGCAAGTACTCCGGGCGGGGGATGCCGCTCATCGACCTGGTGCAGGAGGGCAACCTCGGCCTGGTCAGGGCCGTCGAGAAGTTCGACTACCGCAGGGGCTACAAGTTCTCCACCTACGCCACCTGGTGGATCCGCCAGTCCGTGGGCCGCGCGATCCACGAGCAGGCGAGGCCCGTGCGCCTGCCGACCCACGCGGGGGAGCAGATGACCCGCCTGATGCGGGTCCGCCGCGACATGATGGCCGAGCTCGACGCCGAGCCGACCGACTCCGACCTCGCCGCCGTCCTCGACCTGCCCATCGAGCGGGTCCGCGAGCTGCGCCGCTGGGCCTCCGACCCGGTGTCGCTGCAGCTCGGCGTCGGCGACGAGGACGAGACCGAGCTCGGCGACATGATCGCCGACGACACCTGGGCGAACCCCGAGCAGCAGGCGATGGACACGCTGGAGCGCGAGCGCCTGGAGGACTGGCTGCTCGGCCTGGAGGGCCAGACCCGCGAGATGTTGCGGTGGCGTTACGGCCTGGTCGACGGGCGGGAGCACACCCTCACCGAGGTCGGTGAGAAGTACGGCATCGGCCGTGACCGGGCGCGCCGCATCGAGCGTGACGCTCTGGCCCGGCTCAGGAAGCTGGCGCAGACGGCGGCGTAGCGCCTGGGGCCGACACGGGTTGCGTGTGACTTTCGGCCCCTATTCGCCATTTTCGGCTGGTCGACCCTTCGGGGTGGCCGCCGCATGCCCGCAGGTGGTGGCGCCAGGGCGTCGGCCCCGCGGTCCTGCACGCTGCTGAGCGGCGTGCGGTTTGGGACATGCCGATATTGATCGTCCCACCCTCCGAAACCTGGCCGAAACCTCATGTCCGCGAGTTTCACGTACGTGAAACACGCCTGGTCGAGACCTGAAACGGCGGAAGAACACGCTTTCGGCCAACGTCAGTGCGCAGCCGGTCAATGAAGCCCTGGAGCGCCCACTGCGGGAGAAATCGGCCACACGCCATTTGTAAGGAGGGTCGCATCGAATGAAGATCGATAGCGGCACTACAGCCTGGATGCTCGCGGCCACCGCATTGGTGCTGCTGATGACTCCGGGCCTCGCGTTCTTCTACGGAGGCATGACCAGGGCCAAGAGCGTCCTGAACATGATGATGATGTCATTCGTCAGCATCATCACCGTGACCATCGCCTGGACCATCTACGGGCATGCCTTCGCCTTCGGTACCAACGGCAACGAGACGCTGAACAAGTTCATCGGCGGGCTCAAGGAGATCGGCCTCCAGAGCCTCGTCGACACCGCCACCAAGGACGACGGCACCGGAATGCCGAGCCTGGTGTTCTCCGCCTTCCAGCTGACCTTCGCCATCATCACCGTGGCCCTGATCAGCGGCGCCATCGCCGACCGCGCCAAGTTCGGCGCCTGGGTGGTCTTCTCGGTCATCTGGGCGACCATCGTCTACTTCCCCGTCGCCCACTGGGTCTGGGGCGGCGGCTGGCTCAGCCAGCTCGGCATCGAGGACTTCGCGGGCGGCACGGTCGTCCACGTCAACGCCGGTGCGGCGGGTCTGGCACTGGCCCTGGTGCTCGGCAAGCGCAGCGGCTGGCGCAAGGACCCGATGCGGCCGCACAACCTGACGCTCGTGCTGCTCGGCGTGGGCCTCCTGTGGTTCGGCTGGTTCGGGTTCAACGCCGGCTCGGAGCTCGCCGTCGACGGCACCGCGGGCCTCGCGTTCATGAACACCCAGATCGCCACCGCGGTCGCGGCCGGCGCCTGGATCCTCGTAGAGAAGATCCGTGACGGGCACTCCACCACCCTCGGCGTCGCCTCCGGCGCGGTCGCGGGTCTGGTCGCCATCACCCCGGCCTGTGGTTTCGTCGACCCGTGGGCGGCGATCGTCATCGGCGCCATCGCCGGTGCCGTCTGCGCCTACGCCGTCGGCCTGAAGTACAAGCTCGGCTTCGACGACTCCCTCGACGTGGTCGGCGTCCACCTGGTCGGCGGCGCGATCGGCGCGATCTCGCTCGGGTTCTTCGCCGCGTACCCGTTCCTCGACCCGCAGGCCGAGGGCCTGTTCTACGGTGGGGGCCTGACGCAGCTCGGACGCCAGATCCTCGGGCCGGTGGTCGTCGGCGTCTACTCGTTCGTCCTCGCGTGGATCATCGGCAAGATCATCGACAAGACGATGGGCTTCCGGGTCACCGAAGAGGACGAGGTCACCGGCATCGACATCACCACCCACGCCGAGACCGGCTACGACCTCGGCTCCGTTCACGCCTCGGGCGTCTCCGCCTCCGTGAACGGTCCTGTCCCATCAGCGGCGAAGAAGGTAGACGCATGAGGCTCATCACGGCGGTGATCAAGCCCTTCAAGCTCGACGACGTCAAAGCGGCGCTGGAGCAGTTCGGCATCAAGGGAATGACGGTCAGTGAGGCCAGCGGGTACGGCCGGCAGCGCGGCCACACCGAGGTCTACCGCGGCGCCGAGTACCAGGTCGACCTGGTGCCCAAGGTGCGCGTGGAGGTCCTCGCCGAGGAGGATGACGCCGAGGACGTCATCGACGTCATCGTCAAGGCGGCCCAGACCGGCAAGATCGGTGACGGCAAGGTCTGGTCCGTCCCCGTGGACACGGTGGTCCGGGTCCGCACGGGAGAACGCGGACCGGAGGCCCTCTAACCGGATGATGAGAGGCGACGCTCGCTCATATGCGGCGGCACGTAAGGAACGCGCCGCCGACATCGACCGCTGGCTGGCCGACCTCTTCCGTACGGCGTGTCCCACGTCGTACGGACGGGAAGGCCGGAACGGGCTCGGGGGGGCCAGGAGCGGGTACTCCTCCGCAGACGAACGCGCCGGTGCGCCACCGCCGGGGCCCGGCGCCCCGCCGGGCGGCGCCGGCGCACCCTACGCGGGGACCGGCGTGGCCCTGGTCGCGGTAGGGAGCCTGGGGCGAGGCGAACTCGCCCCGGGCAGCGACCTCGACCTGGTCCTCCTGCACAACGGCCAGGAGGACGTCGCCCGCATCGCCGACCGCATCTGGTACCCCATCTGGGACTCCGGGCTCGGCCTTGACCACTCGGTGCGCACGGTGGACGAGGTCACCAAGGTCGCCCGCGAGGATCTGAAGGCGGTGCTCGGCCTGATCCAGGCCCGGCACGTCACCGGCGATCCCGAGCTCACCCGCGCCGCCCGCGAGGCGGTGCTCGCCGAATGGCGCTCCGACTCCAAGCGGCGGCTCGCCGAGTTGCGCGAGGCCGCGGACAAGCGGGCCGAGTCCTCCGGTGAGCTGGCCTTCCTTCTCGAACCCGACGTCAAGGACTCCCGTGGTGGTCTCCGCGACGTCCAGGCGATGCAGGCCGTCGCCGCCGCCTGGGTCGCCTCCGCTCCCGGCCCCCGCGTCCGCGAGGCCTACGAGTTCCTGCTGGACGTCCGGCACGGCCTCCACCTCGTCACCGCACGCGGCGCCGACCGACTGGTCCTCCAGGAGCAGGACGCCGTGGCCGGCGCGCTCGGCCTGCTGGACGCCGAGGCGCTGATGCGCCGCCTGGCCGAGGCCGGCCGCACGATCAGCCACGCCTTCGACTCCACCTGGCGCACGGTCGACCGCCTGCTCTCGGGCCCGGCCCCTCGCGGCCGCCGCCCGCTGGCCGACGGCGTGGTCGAGCACGGCGGCGAGGTCGTCCTCGCCCGCGGCGTGAGCCCCAAGAACGACCCGATTCTCGTGCTCAGGGCCGCGGCGGCCGCCGCCGAGGCCGGCCTGCCGATCGCGCCCGCGACGGTGTCGCTGCTCGCCTCGCAGTCGCCCGCCCTGCCGGTGCCCTGGCCGGACGAGGCCCGTGACGCGCTGGTGGCGCTGCTCGGCGCCGGGCGCGCGGCCGTCCCGGTGTGGGAGGAGCTCGACCAGGCGGGCATCATCGTCCGCCTCATCCCCGACTGGGAGCGGGTGCGGCACCGCCCGCAGCGCAACCCCGTCCACCGCTTCACCGTCGACCGCCACCTGATCGAGGCGGCGACGGGCGCGGCGTCGTTCACCCGCGAGGTGTCGCGGCCCGACCTCCTGCTCATCTCCGCCCTGCTGCACGACATCGGCAAGGGCTGGCCGGGCGACCACTCGACGACCGGCGAGATCGTCGCCCGGGACATCGGCGCCCGCATGGGCCTGCCGCCCGCCGACGTCGAGACGCTCGCCACCGTCGTGCGCCACCACCTGCTGCTCCCGGAGACCGCCACCCGGCGCGACCTGGACGACCCGGTGACGATCTCCCGGGTCGCCGAGGCGGTCGGCTCGCGCGAGGTGCTTGAGCTGCTGGCCGCCCTCGCGGTGGCGGACGGAAACGCCACCGGGCCCGCCGCGTGGAACGCGTGGAAGGCGTCGCTGGTGTCGGAGCTGGTCCGCCGGGTGCGCTCGGTGCTGTCGGGCACGCCGCCCACGCCCGCGCCGACGCTCTCGCCGCGCCAGGCCTCGCTCGCCCGGCACGGTGGCGGCGCGGTCCGCGTGCATGGGGGCGCGGTGACCGTTGTGGCGCCGGACCGGCCGGGCCTGCTGTGGCGGGCGGCGGGCGTGCTGGCGGCGCATCGCATGGTCGTGCGGGCCGCTTCGGCGGCCTCGGCGGCCTCGACGGCCGTCATCGAATTTTCGGTGGTGCCCGAGTACGGCACCCCGCCGGACCCCGCGACGCTGGAGGCCGATCTCCGCCTGGTGCTGGCCGGGCGGTTGGACATCGAACAGCGGCTCGCGCGTCGTACCAGGTCAATGCGGCCGGCCCGGGTTCCGGTGGCTCCTCCACGGGTCAATCTGGTGGACGACGCCTCGCAGACGGCCACGGTGGTCGAGGTCCGCGCGCATGATCGTCCGGGGCTGCTGTGGCGTATCGGCCGTGCCTTCGGCGAATGCAACCTTGACGTGCGCGCCGCGCGCGTGGAGACTCTCGGCGCGGAGGCTGTCGACGTCTTCTATGTGGTCGACCGGTCGGGGCGGCCGATTACCGACGCCGCGCAGCGTGCGCAGGTTCGCGACCAGGTCCTCGCGGCACTGCGCTGACGCGCGCGGCCTGGTCGGGGGTTTCAAGGTCATTTAGGCAAGGTTCATAACAATTACGTCCAGTGTGATGGGTTCTGGCCACGGCATTGGTGACCTTGTGGTCGAATTGTCCCCGCTTACGCAATTATCAGCCATGCCGTCATCCATGCATGGAAGATCGTGGGGGGTGGCGCGGTGAGCACGACGAGAACCGGGATCAAGTCCACACTCCAGCCCGGAACGGCGGGTGACCCTCGCCTCAAGCGCCACAAGCGCTCGGGCGGACAGGGAGGTTCCGGAGGCCACCACGGCCGGAGTGGCGTGTCCAGGCTGTCGCTGCGGAACTGGCGCGTGCCCGCCCGCCTGACGGCTCTCATCCTCGTGCCCACGGTCGTCGGCGTCCTGCTGGCGACCCTGCGTGTCGTGACGTCCATCGACAGCGTCGCCGCGTACCAGCGGATCGCCGCCGAGGCCGAGATCGCTTCGCGTCTGCGCGACCTCGCCATGGAAATGGGATTGGAACGCGATAGGGCCACCTGGGTGCAGGTGAACCGTCAGCAGAAGGCCGCGCTGGAAGAGCAGCGCCGCGCCGTCGACGTCGCGATCACCCGGGTCCGGCAGGACCTCACGCAGGTCGACGCCGGCTACGGCGTGCGCGCCGTCGAGGCGACCAGGCAGGTGGAGAACCGCCTGGACAGCCTGCCCGTGGTCCGCGCCGGCGGCCAGCCCGCCAAGTACACCGACGTGATCGCCTCGATCCTGCGCCTGCACGACGAGGTCACCCAGACCGCCGAGGACCCCGAGCTGGTCGGCGACGCGCGCGGCCTCAGCGCCCTCGCGCACGCCAAGGAGGAGGCGTCCCAGCAGCGCGGCGCCCTCATCGGCACCCTGCTGCGCGGCGAGCGCTTCACCCCCGACACCCTCGAGGACTTCATCGCCGCCCGGTCGCGCCAGAAGAGCGCGATGAACACCTTCACCGGCGAGGCCGGCGCGGACAACGGCCGCTACCTCGCGCAGGTCGTGCGCGGCACCCAGGTCATCCGGGCCGAGCTCACCAAGTCGTGGGCCATCGCCCTGGCCAGCCGCAACCTGCCCATCCAGGACGGCAACGGGCGCGCGCTGGCCGTCAAGCAGTGGTTCGACGACAGCACCAAGAACATCGACCTGCTCAGGCAGGTCGAGTCGCGGGTCGCCGAGTCGCTCACCGCCCGCGCGTCGGTGCTGGAGTCGGGCGAACGGCGCAACGCGATCATCGCCGTGGTGCTCATCCTCGCGCTGGTCCTGCTCGTCCTCGCCACCACCGTGCTGATCGCCCGCTCGCTGGTCAGGCCGCTGCGCAAGCTGCGCTCCGAGGCACTGGAGATCGCCGGTTTCCGCCTGCCCGCCGTGGTGCGCCGCATGCGCGAGTCCGGCGACGCTACCGAGACGCCCGACATCCAGCCGATCCTCATCGGCACGCACGACGAGATCGGTGAGGTCGCCACCGCGTTCGACGAGGTCCACCGCCAGGCCCTGCGGCTCGCGGCCGAGGAGTCGCAGCTGCGCGGCAACGTCAACGCGATGTTCGTCAACCTCTCCCGGCGCATCCAGACGCTGGTCGAGCGGCAGATCTCCCTCATCGACGGCCTTGAGCGCGGCGAGCAGGACGGCGGCCGGCTGGCGGACCTGTTCAAGCTCGACCACCTCGCCACGCGCATGCGCCGCAACAGTGAGAACCTGCTGGTCCTCGCCGGGCACGAGGCCGCCCGTAAGCGCAGCCGGCCCGCCAAGCTGGTGGACGTCGTGCGCGCCTCGCTGTCGGAGGTCGAGGACTACGAGCGGGTGAACGTCAAGGTCCACCGCGGCGCGGCCGTCTCCGGGCACGCGGCCAACGACGTCGTGCACCTGGTCGCCGAACTGGTCGAGAACGCTCTGGCGTTCTCCCCGGGCAACACGCGCGTCGTCGTGTCGAGCAGCTTGATCGAGGGCGGCGGCGCCCTGCTGGCGGTCAGCGACTCCGGCATCGGCATGATGCCGGACGAGATCGCCGACACCAACCGCAGGCTGGCCGACCCGCCCGTGGTCGACGTGTCGGTGTCGCGCCGCATGGGCCTGTTCGTGGTCGGCCGGCTGGCGCTGCGCCACGGAATCCGGGTGCAGCTGCGCAGGGGCGACGCGGCCGGGCTGATCGCCATGGTGCTCTTCCCGCCGCAGCTCATCTCGATGGTCGCCGGGCGCTCGCCGGTGACGCCCCAGGGCGGCGACGCCCAGGAGACCGGCCCGTTCGCCGGGGCCCCGGGCTACAACGACGGCGCCTCCGCGCCGGCGGCGAACGGCGCAGGATCGTCGTCGGCGTTCAACGGCGCCGGATCGCCCGTGGCGTTCAAGGGCACCCCGGCGCAGGGAGCGTTCGGCCCGGGGACGGGCGGCGCGCCGGGCGGCCGTTTCGGCCGGTTCGGCGACCCCGCGCCCACGGGCCCCCTGCCGGTCCGCCCCGGCCCCGCGGGCCCGGGCACAGGTCCAGGCACAGGTTCGGGCACAGGTCCGGGCGCGGCCCCGACCGGCCCCGCGGGCGGACCGCTGGAACCGCTCGGTCCGGGGACCGCCCCCGTACGGCCGCGCGGGGTGTTCGAGGCGCCGCCCCCGCCGGCCGGGCCTCCCTTCGGGCCCGTGGGGCCCTCGACGGACCCGTCCATGTCCGCGCTTCGCGATCTTCCCGAGCCGTCCACCGGGCCGGTCAGGGGCGCGCCGGATCCGTCGCGCCCGGCCGGACGATGGGCGGGCACCGAGCCAGGGGACGCGGGCGGCAGGGCGCCCGGCGTCCCGGAGTCGCCGCTGGAACGAGGGGACGAATACTTGCCGATCTTCGCGTCGGTCGAGTCGGCGTGGTTCCGGCGGCCCGACACCCAGGAGATCGCCGCCTCCCGGGCGCAGGAAGCGGAGGGATCCGCGTCGTCGCAGCCGGCGGACGGGCCCCGGACGCCCGAGCCCGCGCCGCGGCAGGCCGCGGGCGGCGGGACATGGGGTTCGGAGGCCGACGCCGGCTGGCAGGCCGCCGACGCGGTGAACGACCCCGCCCTCGGCGGGATCACCTCGTCCGGGCTGCCGAAGCGGAAGCCGAAGGCCAATCTCGTGCCGGGCTCGGTGGGAGGGACGCCGTCGCCGCAGCCCCAGGGCAAGGCGGCGCCGGTCCCGCCGCGCCCGGACGTCTCCGCCGATGTCGTCCGCGCCCGGATGTCCCGTTTCCAGCAGGGCATCCAGCGCGGCCGGGCGGACATACGCGACCGCGAGACCGATCGGCCCGGCGCCGATCGTGGCCGTAGTGAGAAGGAGGGTTCGTGATTGAGCTGAGTCACGAGGCACGCAGGTTCGACTGGCTGATCACGGAGTTCGTCAGCGGGACACCGGGCGTGGCTCACGCGGTCGTGGTCTCGGCCGACGGGCTCAAGCTGGCCAACTCGGCGGGCTTCCCGCCGGACCGGGCCGACCAGCTCGCCGCGGTCGCGGCGGGCCTGCTGAGCCTCACCGTGGGCGCGTCCCGCGTCTTCGACGGCGGTGGCGTGACCCAGACGGTGGTCGAGATGCAGCACGGCATCCTGCTGGTCATGGCCATCAGCGACGGCTCCTGCCTCGCGGTGCTGGCGTCCCCCGAGTGCGACATGGGGCTGGTGGCGTACCAGATGACGTTGCTCGTCGAGCGCGCGGGCCAGGTGCTCACCCCGGCCCTGCGCGCCGAGCTTCAGACGTCCAGGATCCGGTGATGCTCGGGGGTGACGGGGCCGAGGACGAGCCTCTCTTCCGTCCGTACGCCGTCACCGGGGGCCGAGCCGAGCCGAGCTACCACCTCGCCATGGAGACTCTGGTCTCCTCGGCCCCGATAATGAGTGATGATTTGTCCCTGCTCACGCCAGAGCAGGAGGCGATCATCATGATGTGCCACTCCGTCCGTTCGGTCGCGGAGATCTCCGCACTGCTGCGGGTCCCGCTCGGCGTGGCCCGGGTGCTGATCGCCGACATGGCCGACGAAGGTCTGGTTCGCCTGCATCTGCCGCGGCTTAACCAGGGACAACCAGACCACAACCTGCTCGAAAGGGTTCTCAGTGGACTTCGCAGGCTCTAGCCGCGGCGGGGCGCTCACGTCGACGAAGATCGTCGTCGCGGGCGGCTTCGGCGTCGGCAAGACCACCTTCGTCGGGGCGGTGTCGGAGATCCTCCCGCTGACCACCGAGGCGGTCATGACCGACGCCAGCGCCGGCATCGACGACCTGGGTCTGACGCCGAACAAGACGACGACCACGGTCGCGATGGACTTCGGCCGGCTCTCGCTGGACCAGGATCTGATCCTGTACCTGTTCGGCACGCCCGGTCAGCACCGGTTCTGGTTCATGTGGGACGACCTGGTGCGGGGCGCGATCGGCGCGGTCGTGCTGGTGGACACGCGGCGGCTGGCGGACTGCTTCCCGGCGATCGACTACTTCGAGGAGGCCCAGCTCCCGTTCGTCGTCGGCATCAACGGCTGGGAGGGGCACTACCCGCACGCCGAGCAGGAGGTCCGCGAGGCGCTCACGCTCGCCCCGCACATCCCCATCGTGCGCACCGACGCCCGGTCCCGGGAAGCGGTGAAGTCCACCCTCATCACGCTGGTGGAGTACGTGCTCACCCTCAGGTCGGTGTACGGCCGCACGAGCTGAGGCCGCACGTCAGGCCGCGCGAACCGGGAAGGGGGTCCGGTACGGCGAGCGCCGTACCGGACCACGCGCGCGGGCTCAGCCCGCCGCCCACCACGACGCCGAGACCAGCTCGGCCACCAGCGTTTCGGTGAGCAGCGCCACGTCGGGGTCGTCGTCGCCCGCGTACCTGACGGCGTGCGCGCCCTCGGGAGCCGGGCCGACGGCCAGTACCGTCGAGCCGCGCCGCCGCACCCAGTCCATCGCCTGCTCGTCGTAGGGCGAGCCGGGGAACAGGATGGCCCGGTAGTCGAGGGTCTTGGTGAGGTACACGTCGACGTGCGCCCAGTCGCCGGTCTCGCACGCGTCCGCGGGCCGGCGCGGCCCCTCGCGCACCATCAGCGCCGCCTGCTCGGCGGACGAGAGCCGTTCGGCCGGGGCGATCGTGTAGACGCCGTGCGGCCCGTCGAGCAGGGCGAGCGCGTCGGCGAGCCAGGTCCCCCTGCGGTCCAGCAGGTCGGCCGTGGCGTCCGCGGCCCGTCGCAGCAGCCCGGGGACGTCAGCCTTGACGCCGGTGAGCCGGGCCTCCAGGGCGAGCAGCAGCGCCAGCGTGTGCTGGAAGGTGCGGCATGACACCCCGCCGCGCTCCTCGCCGGCGCGCATCTCCACGACCGTGCCCACGCCCTCGGTAACCGGGGAGCCGGGCGTGTTGGTGAGCACGAGCGTGGGTGATTTGTCGTGGTATCGCGACAATGCGTCGAGGGTCTCCCGGCTGCCGCCCGTGGCGGAGATCGCCACCACCAGCGTGTCCTCCGCCGGCGGGTACCCCAGCCGGGCGGAGGCGTACTCCGCGACGGCGTCGACCCCGGCGGCGCGCAGCCGCAGCGCCGCGACGCCCGCCGCGTACCGGGAGCTGCCCATGCCGAGGAACGCCACCCTGCGGATGCCCGCGGGCAGGCCCTCGAACGGGTCGAGGCCCTCCAGCGCCTCTGCCAGCCCCTCCAGCGACGCGGGCTTGGCCTCCAGGTCGGCGAGATACAGCTCGGGGTTCACTGGTCCTCCTCGGCGGGGATCCGGGCGCGCAGCACGCCCATGGGGGCGTAGCGCCAGCGGGGAAGGTGGCGGGCGGCGTAGATCAGCTCGCGGCACTCCTGCTCGATCTCGAACGGGTCGAGCAGTTCCTCCGCGAGCAGCCAGGACATGTCGTGCGTGGTCAGCCGGTCGCGGTAGGCCGACAGGAGCAGCGCGCGCGCCTCGCGGGCCCAGGCCAGCATGCGCGGGAGGCCGGCCCGCCGGTGCTTGACGGTCACCTGGGCGACGTGGTCCAGGCTCGTGCGCAGTTGCGCCAGGTCGCGGGCGGCGGGCTGGTACGGGTCGGCGCCGGTGACCGTCGGGTTGCCGTCGAAGTCGATGACGGCGTACCCGTCGCGCCAGCGCAGGGTCTGGCCGACGTGCAGGTCTCCGTGGATGCGGATCAGCGGGGTGCCGCCCGCCCGGCCGAGCGCCGAGACCCCGTCGCGCAGGACGTTCGCCCGCGCGGCGAGCCAGGCGCCGTCGGGGCCATCTGTCAGCTCCAGGGCCTCGTCCAGGGCCGCGCGGGCGCGGTCGTCCCACAGTGGTCCCGGGGCGGCCTGCCGGACGGGGGAGGGGACGGCCGCGGAGGGGGTGGCCATGGCGGCGTGCAGGTCGGCGGCGAGCCGTCCGAGGTCGGCGGCGAAGGCGGTGCGCCCGGCCTCGGCCTCGTCCACGCACCACTCCCAGCCGTCCCGGGCCTCCGGCAGGTAGGCGGTCATGAGGGCGACCAGCGTCTCGGGCCCGTCCGCCGGGCACGCGACCAGGGCCGCGTACGGCTGGGCGGTCTCGGTGAAGCCGACGGCGGCCAGGTGGGCGTAGACCTCGGGGGCGGGCTGGGGGAGCGGCAGGGGCGGGGTGAGCCACTTGACGACGACCCGCTCGTCCACGATGACCGAGCGGTTGGTCTGGTCCACGTCGAGACCCCGCTCGGGGGCCGTGATATTGATGTGCGGCAACGGATGGAAGTTCTGGACGACGTGCCCCTCCGGGGGGCGCCCGCCGCGGGCGAGCGCCGCGACGAGCCGCGCGGTCGCGCCGTCCCCCGCCATGGGCGGCCATCGCACGTACGCGAGACCGTCGGCGTCTGTTGAACTCGGATTCAACTCGGCAACCAAACTACGAGCTAACAATGTCCGGAAAAGTCTTGCTCATGTTGATATGTACTGCAACACTCCTGGTTTGGTCTGCCGTGCGAAGGTCAGGCACTGCGGTCTTCCCCCGTACCACGGAACGTCCAGAACCCTAAGGAGTAGCGGCCGTGTCCCGAATCCGGTACAGCCGTCGTCTTCCGGCCGCGGCACTCGCCGCCGGTCTTGCACTCGCACTCGCGGCATGTGGTGGTAGCAGCAAGACGAGCGCGGACGGAGCGGCCCCCAGCGCGGCGGCCGACCAGCTCGACCCCAACGCGGATCTCACCAAGCAGTCCCTGAACATCACGATCTGGGACGGCTACAGCCCGAAGGACCTCCCCCAGCGGGTCAAGCAGAACCCCAAGCTCGGCTTCGACGTCAAGGTCGCCATCCACGACACCAACGAGATGGCCATGGCCAAGCTCACGGCGGGCGGCGACAGCGGCATCGACGTCGCCTTCGTCTCTGGCCAGTACGCCCAGGCGCTCAACGAGCAGGGACTGCTGGAGCCGCTCCACCCCGAGCTGATCCCGAACCTCGCCAACCTGTACCCCGAGGCGGCGCAGCTCTCGTTCGACAAGGGCAACAAGTTCGCGGTCCCCTACACCTGGGGCACCACCGGCATCTGCTACCGCACGGACATGGTGAAGACGCCGCCGACGAGCTGGAACGACATCCTCGACCCGCCCGCCGACCTGCGCGGCAAGATCACCATGATGACCACCGAGCGGTGGCTGGCCCTGCCGGCGCTCAAGCAGCTCGGCTACTCCATCAACACCACCGACGACCAGCAGCTCGCCCAGGCCAAGGACCTGCTCCTGAAGGCCAAGAAGACGCTGCTCGCCTACGACGACACGACGTTCGGCGACAAGCTGGACAAGGGCGAGGCCGCGATGGTGGAGGCGTGGGACGGCTGGTGCCCGACCACCAACCCGAAGATCAAGTTCGTGGTGCCGAAGGAGGGCAGCGACCTCTGGTCGGACACCATGGTCATCATGAAGACGTCCAAGAACAAGGAGGCCGCGCACGCCTTCATCAACTTCATCCTGGACCCGTCGGTGCACAGCTGGGTGGCCGAGAACATCCTGTACAAGGTGCCCAACAAGGCCGCCATGGACCTCGTCTTCAAGAACGACGCCGACCTGGTCGCCAAGAACACCCCGCTCCAGATGAACCCCGCCGAGCTGCTGCAGGGCGAGTCGATCGTCGACCTCGGCGAGGCCTCGACGAAGTACACCCGCCTGGCCCAAGAGATCGCGGCCAACCAGTAGTGACGGCCAGACGTTACTGAGACGGCTGCTGCCTTGACTGCCAAGCACGACCTCGCACCACCCGGCGCGGTGACCGGCCCCACGGCCGGTGGGCCGCCGCGCCGGTCCTCGCGCCGGTCACGGGCCCTCGGGACGGCGGGCGCGCGCCTGGCCTTCCTCGGACCAGGGCTCGGATACCTCATCGTCCTGCTGCTGGTGCCGCTGGCCCTCGTCCTCAGCTACACCGTCTTCCGCAGGGGGCGGTTCGGCGGGGTGATCTACGAGGCGACGGGCGAGAACTTCACCCGCCTGTTCGACCCGCTGTACCTTCACGTCCTCCTCGAGTCCATCAAGATCGCCGCGGTGACCACCTTGGTCGCGCTGCTCCTCGGCTATCCGACCGCGTACGCCATCGCCCGGCTGCCCCGCAAATGGAAGACGGTCGCGCTGGTCGCCGTCGTCCTTCCGTTCTGGACCAACTTCCTCATCCGCGTCTACGCCTGGGTGATCATGCTGAGCGGGCCGGGCCTGGTGAACGAGACGCTCACCGGCATCGGGATCATCGACAAGCCGCTGGAGCTGCTCTACAACCAGGGCACGATCGTCACCGGCCTTCTGTACTCCTACCTGCCGCTGATGATCCTCCCACTGTTCGCCGCCATCGAGCGGCTGGACCCGCAGCTCGCCGAGGCGTCGGCCAACCTCGGCGCCCGGCCCGCCCGCACCTTCCTGTCGGTCACGCTGCCCCTCACCATGCCGGGCGTCCTGACCGGCTGCATCTTCGTCTTCGTCCCCTCGCTCGGCAACTTCGTGATCCCGGAGATCCTCGGCGGCGGGCGGTCCATCATGGTGGGCAACCTCATCAGGGACCAGTTCCTCAAGGCCCGCGACTATCCTTTCGGGTCCACACTCGCGCTCGCGATGATCGCCGTGCTCATCGTCCTGCTGTTCCTGCAGGCCTGGGTGTCGCGCGTCTACGGGGGGACGGAGGGCCGCCGTGGGTAGGAACCGGCTGATCTACGTGCCGTTCTGGGTGACTTACGTCTTCCTGTACACGCCCATCGTCGTGCTGGTCGTGATGTCGTTCAACTCCGGCAAGTCGCCGTACGTCTTCGAGGGCGCGAGCCTGAAGTGGTACGCCACCCTCGCCGGGGACGAGACGGTCCGCGAGGGGCTGATCAACACCCTCATCGTGGCCGTCGGCACGACCGTGCTTTCCACGATCCTCGGCACGCTGCTCGCCGTGGGCATGGCCCGCTACACGCGGTCGCGGCTGCTGGACGCGCTCGGCCTGCTGCCCGCCGTGCTTCCCGACATCGTGCTCGGCATCGGCCTGCTGGTGTTCTACAACCTGGTGCAGGCGACGCTCGGCCTGTGGTCGATCGTCCTGGCCCACACGGTGTTCGGCATGGCGTTCGTCGCGGCGGTCGTGCGCACCCGGCTCAGCCACGCCGACACCTCGCTGGAGGAGGCCTCCCGCGACCTCGGTGCGACGCCGCTCGCCACCTTCGCGCGCATCACGCTCCCGGCGCTGGCCCCCGGCATCGGGGCGGGCGCGCTGCTGGCGTTCACGCTGTCCCTGGACGAGTTCGTGATCGCGTTCTTCACCGCCGCGCCCACCCAGCCGACGCTGCCCATCGTGATCTACTCGATGGTCCGCTTCGGGGTCACCCCCGAGATCAACGCGCTGGCGACGATCCTGCTCGCGGTCAGCTTCACCGTGATCATCGTCGCGCAGCGGATGACCCGACTGACGGAGTCCCTGAGATGAGTGCTGTTCCCGAGGCGCCCGCCGTCCCCCGGACGCTGGTGGGCATCGAGGGCGTGTCCCGCCGGTTCGGCGACGTCGTCGCGCTGGACGACGTCACCCTGGACATCCGCCAGGGCGAGTTCTTCGCCCTGCTCGGCCCGAGCGGGTGCGGCAAGACCACGCTCCTGCGCATCCTCGCCGGCTTCGAGACGCCCGACTCCGGCGCGGTCACCCTGGACGGCGCCGACCTGCTCGGGCGCCCGGCCCACCGCCGCCCGGTCAACCTGATGTTCCAGTCCTACGCGCTGTTCCCCCACATGAGCGTGGCCAAGAACGTCGCGTACGGGCTGGAGCGCGAGGGCGTGCCCCGGGCGGAGGTCTCCGCGCGCGTGGCCGAGGTGCTCGCGACGGTCGGCCTCACCGACCAGGCCGGACGCCGTCCCCACCAGCTCTCCGGCGGCCAGCGGCAGCGGGTGGCGCTGGCCAGGGCCATCGTCAAGCGGCCCCGGCTGCTGCTGCTGGACGAGCCGCTGTCCGCACTGGACAAGAAGGTCCGCGCCGAGATGCAGCTCGAACTCAAGCGGCTGCAGCACGAGGTGGGCATCACGTTCGTCGTGGTCACGCACGACCAGGAGGAGGCGATGTCGCTCGCCGACCGCATCGCCGTGCTCCAGGCGGGACGCGTGGAGCAGGTGGACGCGCCGGTGCGCCTGTACGAGCGGCCGGCCACGCCGTTCGTCGCCGGGTTCATCGGGGCCAACAACCTGTTCGAGGGCGTCGCAGACGGTGAGGGCCTGACGGCGTCCGGCCTCGGCACCCTGCCCGCGCAGGGCGGCCTGACCGCCGGGACGCCCGCGCTGCTCGGCGTCCGCCCCGAGTCGGTACGGCTCGGCCCGGAGGGCGTGCTGTCCGGCGTCGTCGCCGACGTCAGCTTCTACGGCGGCGTCTCCCACATCGCCGTCCGCGTGCCCGGCCACGAACGGCCGGTGCTGGTCGCGACGCAGGGGCCGACGCGCGTGACGGCCGGCGCCGAGGTCGGGCTGGGCTGGTCCGCCGCGGACGCCGTGCTGATCGCGCGGTGAACGCCGCCGTCCCGGCCCGGGCGCAGGCCGAGGTGTCCGTTGAGGTGTCAGTTGAGCGGGACCCGCAGCGTGTTGCCGGTGACCGTCCTCGCGTAGCTGAGGATGAGCTCGGCCGCCTCGTCGGGGCCGATCACGGGGTGGCGCGCGGTGATGCGGTAGCCGTACGCGTCCTCCAGCGCCACCAGGTTGCGCGCGATGACCACGGAGTCCCCCGTCAGCGTGAAGACGCCGAGGGCCGCGCCCGTGTCGAGGATGGACTGGTACATCGCGACCTGCCGGTCGTACAGCGTGGTCAGCAGCACGGCGTACACCCGGTTGCGCGCCGCCGCGCCGCCGAGTTCGTTCAGCAGCCGCACGCCCGGGTCGTCCGGGCCGACCGGCAGCCCGGACCGGATGGTGACCACGAGCTTCTGCGCGGGGTCGCTGAGGCCGGAGACGCGCTTGACGCGCAGCTCGTAGAACCGCTCCATGCCGGCGTGGTGCGCCTCGACCAGCAGCTCGCTCAGGTCGGGGTAGTGGTAGAGCACCGCGCCCGACGTGAGCCCGGCCTCCTCGGCAACGTGGTTGAGGTGCACGCCCTGGGTGCCGTAGCGGAGGATCGCCCGGCGAGCGGCCTCGATGAGGTCCACCCGCCGGTCCGCCCGGCTCTTGCGCGAGCTCATGCCAGCCTCCCCTGTGCCCCGTTGTTGAAGATGGAGTGTAAAACCACTCTTCCCCTCCAGGCCATACGAAACTGGAGTTTGACCTACCCCGCCCGCACGTATTTGAATCGTCCTTCAAATCCGATGGAGTACTGATGGCCACCATACTTTTCATGCCGGAGAGCGCCTACGGGCCGACGAACAACTGCATCGGCATCGGCGACATCCTTCGTCGCCGGGGCCACCGCGTGGTGTTCGCGGCCGAGGCGTCGTGGAAGGGCAAGCTCGTCGCGATGGGCTTCGAGGAGGACCTGGTCGACCTGGCCCCGCCCGCCGAGGAGGAGCAGGACCCGGGCCAGTTCTGGAAGGACTTCATCCGCGACACCGCCCCCGAGTACCGCAAGTCGACGCTCGTTCAGCTGGAGACGGTCACCAAGCCGATCTGGGACGCGCTCATCGACGGCGCCAAGTACTGCGAGCCGCAGCTCAGGGCGATCATCGAGCGGGTGAACCCGGACGTCATCGTCGAGGACAACGTCATCACCTTCCCGGCGCTGCTCACCGCCGGCAAGCCGTTCGTGCGCATCGTCTCCTGCAACCCGCTGGAGGTGAAGGGCGAGAACGTCGCGCCCGTCTTCAGCGGCCTGCCCGCGGACGACCGGAGCGAGTGGGACGCCTTCCACGCCGAGTACGACCGCACCCACCGCGAGATCTGGACCGCGTTCAACGAGTGGGTCGTCGAGCAGGGCGCCCGGCCGCTGCCCGAACTGGAGTTCATCCACGAGGGCGACCGCAACCTGTACGTGTACCCCGAGATCGCCGACTACACCGACGCCCGGCCGCTCGGCCCCACGTGGTACCGCCTGGACTCCTCGGTGCGCGAGACCGACCAGAGCTTCGAGGTGCCCGAGTCGCTTGCGGCCCTGTCGGCGCCGGCGAGCGAGGGCTCCCTGGTCTACTTCTCGCTCGGCTCGCTCGGCTCGGCCGACGTCGAGCTGATGCAGCGCGTCATCGATGTGCTGGCCACCACGCCGCACCGCTACATCGTCTCCATGGGCCCGCTGCACGAGGAGATCAAGCTGGCGGACAACATGTGGGGCGCCGAGGTCGTCCCGCAGACCAAGGTGCTGCCCCTGGTGGACCTGGTCATCACGCATGGCGGCAACAACACCACCACCGAGGCGCTGCACTTCGGCAAGCCGATGATCCTGCTGCCGCTGTTCTGGGACCAGTACGACAACGCCCAGCGCATCCACGAGCTCGGCCTCGGCGTCCGCCTGTCGACCTACACCTTCACCGACGAGGAACTGATCTCCGCCCTGGACCGGCTGCTCGGGGACACCGCCCTGCGGGCGCGCCTGGCCGAGGCGGGCGAGGAGATCCGCGGCCGCGACGGCCTGCGCCGGGCCGCCGACCTGATCGAGGAGACCGCGACCGGCGCCACCAGCGGCACGGCCGTCTGAGCCCCACCCCCGCCGGTCCCGCCACCGCGGCGGGACCGGGCCACACCAACAGGGCCGTACCAACCGGGCCGCGCCAACAAGAAAGAGCACCATGAGCAAGACCCCCGTGAACCCGGCCACCGGAGAACCGCTGGCCCCGGTGCAGGACACCCCGCCCGCCGAGGTCGCGCGGGCCGTACGCGAGGCCAGGGACGCCTACCGGGACTGGGCGAACGCGACGCCGGGGGAGCGGGCGCGCGTGCTGCTGCGCCTGGCCGACCTGGTCGAGTCCGACGCCGAGGAGCTGACCCGGCTGGAGGTCGCCGAGACCGGCAAGCCCGCGACGGTGTTCCGCGACGGCGAGCTGCCCTTCGCCGCGGACAACCTGCGGTTCTTCGCGGGCGCGGCCCGCTCGCTGGAGGGCAGCGGCGCGGGCGTGCTGAGCGCGGGGTACACCTCGGTGCTCATCCGCCGCCCGCTCGGCGTCGTGGCGTCCATCGCGCCGTGGAACTTCCCGCTGGTGATGGCGATCTGGAAGGTCGGCCCCGCGCTGGCCGCGGGCAACGCCGTCGTGATCAAGCCCGCCCCGCAGACGCCCGGCACCACGCTGCGGCTGGCGGAGCTGGCGGTGAAGGCGGGCCTTCCCGAGGGCGTGCTGCGCGTGGTCACCGGCGACGCCGAGGTCGGGCAGGCGCTGGTCGCGGACCCGGGCGTCGACATGGTCAGCGTGACCGGCTCGACCGCCACCGGCAGGGCCGTCATGCGCGGCGCCGCCGGCGAGGCGGGCACCGGGCTCAAGCGCGTCCACCTGGAGCTGGGCGGCAAGGCGCCCGCGCTGGTGTTCGGGGACGCCGACCTGCCGGAGATGGCCAGGGGTGTCGCGATGGGCGCGACGTACAACACCGGGCAGGACTGCACGGCGGCGACCCGCGTGTACGTCGAGCGCGCGGTGTACGACCAGGCGGTCGAGGCGCTGCGGGAGACGCTCGCGGGCGTCGCGTTCGGCGACCCGTGGGACACGGCGACCGACATCGGGCCGCTCATCTCCGCGGGCCATCGCGAGCGGGTGCACGGCTTCGTGCGGCGCGCGGCGGACGCGGGGGCGCGGGTGCTGTGCGGCGGGACGGTTCCCGGGGGGCCGGGCTTCTACTATCCGCCCACGCTCGTCGCGGGGGCGGCGCAGGACAGTGAAATCGTGCGGGGCGAGGTTTTCGGCCCTGTGCTGGTCGTGATCCCCTTCTCGGGCGAGGACGAAGCGGTGCGCCTCGCCAACGACACCCCGTATGGGCTGGCGTCGTCGGTCTGGTCGCGGGACGTCGCGCGGGCGCTGCGGGTCTCGCATCGCCTCGACGTGGGCGTGACCTGGGTCAATGATCACCTGCCGATCGCGTCGGAGGCCCCACACGGAGGGGTCAAGGGTAGCGGATTCGGCAAGGACATGAGCCAGGAAGCGGTACAAGAGTACTCGGTCACCCGCCACCTGATGATCAAACACGCGTCCTCCGAGCCCCGTGAAGGATTTCGCCCCGCATAGTTACGGAAGCGAAAAGGGGGATTTATCCCCTGGACGCCTTGTTTGGTGATGTTTGTCCATGAATGTGCTGTTGGCCGATCTGGTAAGGGTGTGCTCCAATTACCCTCGCCTGATGGATGTCTCGGACGTCTCATGCGCCTCGCGCGTGACGTACCCCCCTGAACGCCAGGCTCGGTGAGAGGTTGCGAAAACCAGTGAGGACAAAAGACCCCCGGGGTAACCCAGGTCGAAAGGGCCGTGTGGAGCGGTCGGGGCCATCCATGGCGCGTACGCCGAAGACCGGCAGCCGGCTCCGGCTCCAGAACTGGCGTGTCCGATCACGTCTCGTGGCCCTCATCATCATCCCGACGATCGTCGGCGTCCTCCTCGGTGCCGCGCAGCTCGTCGACGCCGCCGCGACCTCCTCGGACTACGGTCGCCTCACCGACGTCGCCATACTGGTCCAGAAGATCGACGTCCTGGTCCACGAGATCGACAAGGAACGCGACCTGACGGCCTGGTACATCGCCGAAGGCCGGCGGGCGGCGCGGTTCAAGAAGGTCCACGCCCAGCAGGAGATCGTCGACAAGGTCCGCCAGCCGGTCCTCGCCGCGGTCTCCAGCCTCGACCAGTCGCACACCGCGCGTGTCCGGGCCGAGGCCGTGCAGATCCGCCGCTGGCTGGAGGGCCTGCCCGGTCTCAGGGCCCGAATCGTCGAGGACACCAGTGTCCCCCCCCGAGCCGCGCTCGGGATGTACGGCCGGGTCGTCGGCGTCCTCAGCTCCATGCAGAGCGAGCTCGGCACCTCCGGCGCCGACCAGCGCCTGTTCGGTGACAGCATCGCCCTCGGCGCGCTCAGCCGCGCCAAGGAAGAGGTCTCGCGCCAGCGCGGCATCATGACCGTCGGCCTCGCCACCCGCGGGACCACGGGCGGCGGGTTCGACTACGACGACTTCGTCAACTTCCCCGGCTCCTGGAGCGCTCAGGAGCGCGAGACCGCGGCCTTCCTCGCCGAGGCCACGCCCGCCGACGTCAAGTTCTACAACGAGACCGTGCGCGGCCAGCAGGTCGACAAGGCCGACTGGATGCGCGCCCTGGCGCTGGCCCAGCTCCGCCAGTACAAGGAGATCCAGGACCTCGACCAGACCCGCCGCGACGACACCACGCTGTGGTACACCTCCTTCTCGGCCGTCGCCGACCGCATGCGCAAGGTCGAGGAGCGCCTCGTGGGCTCGGTCGTGCAGCAGAGCCAGACGCTGCAGGAGGACGCGCAGCGCCAGGTCCTGATCTCCAGCGCCGTCATCGTCGTGCTGTTGCTGCTCGTCCTCATCATCACCGTCGCGGTGGCGAGCTCCCTGACCCGCCCGCTGCGCCGCCTGCGCGCCGAGGCGCTGGAGATCGCCGGCGTCCGGCTCCCCGAGACCGTCCAGCGGCTGCGCGAGAGCACCGACAGCTCCCCGACCGCGGAGGTCGTGCCCATCGGCGTCACCTCGCGCGACGAGATGGGAGAAGTCGCCCGGGCCTTCGACGAGGTCCACCGCGAGGCGATCCGCCTGGCGGGCGACGAGGCCCGCCTGCGCAGCAACGTCAACGCGATGTTCGTCAACCTCTCCCGGCGCAGCCAGACGCTGGTCGAGCGCCAGCTCACCCTGATCGACGGCCTGGAGCAGGGCGAGCAGGACGAGGGCCGTCTCGCGAACCTGTTCAAGCTCGACCACCTGGCCACCCGCATGCGGCGCAACAGTGAGAACCTGCTGGTCCTCGCGGGCCAGGAGACCGCGCGCCGGTGGAGCCAGCCGGTCCCGATCGTCGACATCGTCCGCGCGTCGCTGTCGGAGGTCGAGAACTACGAGCGGGTCGACCTGCGGGTGCCGTCCGGGACGGCCATCGTCGGCCAGGCCGTCAACGACGTCGTCCACCTGGTCGCCGAGCTGGTCGAGAACGCCATCTCCTTCTCGCCGCGCGAGACCAAGGTCATCGTGTCGAGCAACCGCATCGACGGCGGCGGCATGATGATCTCGGTCAGCGACAGCGGTATCGGCATGACCTCCGACGAGCTCGCCGACTGCAACTGGCGGCTGGCCAACCCGCCGGTCGTGGACGTGTCGGTGTCGCGCCGCATGGGCCTGTTCGTGGTCGGCCGCCTCGCGCTGCGCCACAGTATCCGGGTGCAGCTCCGCCTGCAGGACGCCGGCGGCCTGACCGCGATGGTGCTGCTGCCCGAGTCGCTGCTGTCCGCGCCGGGCGCGCCCCAGTACGCGGGCATGCCGGCCGCCGACGTCGCCGCGCCGGTCACCGGCCAGTTCGGCGGGCCGGGCGGCGGCTCGCCGTTCGCCACCCCAGGCGCCTTCGAGAGCTCCGGCTCGCGCGGGATGCGCGCCCCGGTGTTCGGAGCCGACGACCCGGGCATCTCCGCGGGCCCCGGCCCGGTCAACCGCGGTCCCTTCCAGCCCGGCCCGTTCGAGCGCGACCCCTTCGAGCGCACGCAGAGCCCCGGACGCGACCCGTTCGCCACCCCGGCCGGTCAGGGCGGCGCGCCCGGCGCGTTCGACAACCCCTTCGAGCGCCCGCGCGGCGAGAAGGACGCGACCGGCGACCAGGACCCGTTCGACCGCTACTTCAACCCCAACCCGCCGCTCGACACGCCGTGGCCCTCGGAGGTCCCGCCGCCCGGCGGCGCCAAGCCCGAGTCCGCCTGGCCCGACCCGGCCGACCAGGACACCGCGTCGTGGCCCGCCGTCTCCGGCGGGCACACGGGCCCGGCAACCGGCGGGCGCTCCGGCCCCGGCACGGGCCCCGTCGCCGGCGGCCTCAGCGGCCCCGCGACCGGTCCGCTCGAAAGGTCGGCCCGCACGTTCGGCGCCGTACCGGACATGGACCACACCGGCCCGCTGCCCGCCGTCCACACCTCGCCGCTGGACGAGGTGCAGGAGGAGTTCCTCCCGATCTTCGCCGCCGTCGAGTCGGACTGGTTCCGCCGCAGCGACGTCGTCGAGCAGGACACCAGCACGTTCGAGGCGGTTCCGCGGGAGGAGGGCCCGGCCCCCGCCGCGCCGGAGGCCGCGTACGAGGAGCCCGCCGCCCCGATGCGGCCGGCCGAGGCCAGGTCCTGGTCCTCCCCGGGTGACGCGGGCTGGCAGGCGGCGCAGGCGGCCAGCGACCCCTCGCTCGGAGGCATCACCTCCTCCGGGCTGCCCAAGCGGGTGCCGAAGGCCAACCTCGTCCCCGGCTCGGCCGACCCCGGGCCGTCCGTCTTCGCCTCGCCGCAGCCCACGCTCTCGCCCGACCGGGTGCGCAGCCGGCTGTCGAGCTTCCAGCAGGGCGTGCGCAGGGGAAGGGCCGCCGCCCGCGGCGAGCTCAACGACGACCTTTCCGCCAATGGAAACGGTGAACGCAACAAGGAGGACTCGTGAGGGAGCTGAGCCAGGCGGCCCGTGGCGTCAACTGGCTGATCACCGACTTCGTGAACAACGTCCCTGGCGTCGCTCACACGGTCGTGGTGTCGGCCGACGGACTGCCCCTGGCCTTCTCAGAGGGCTTCCCGAAGGACAGGGCCGACCAGCTCGCGGCGGTGGCCGCGGGTCTGATCAGCCTGACGCAGGGCGCCTCCCGGGTTTTCGAGGGCGGGGCGGTCACGCAGACCGTCGTGGAGATGCAGCGGGGGCTTTTGCTGATCATGTCGGTCAGCGACGGCTCCTGTCTCGCCGTGCTCGCCGCCGCCGACTGTGACATGGGCCTGGTGGCCTATCAGATGACGTTGTTGGTCGAGCGTGCCGGTCAGGTGCTTACCCCGGCTGTGCGTGCCGAACTCCAGGCGTCTCAACCCAGGTGAGAGGCCGATGACAGGAGGACGCCATGGCACGTCGTGGCTGGACGGATGACGGCGACCCGCTGAGCGGCGGTTCGTCGTACGCGCAGATCGAGGACCCACGCCGGTTCCCCGGCGCGGCCGCGCCCTTTCCCGCGCCGGAACCGGTGGAGCAGAGCTCGCTGGTCCGGCCCTACGCCATGACCGGGGGGCGCACCGCGCCGAGGACCTCCCTGGCCATGGAGGCTCTCGTCTCCTCCGCCACGTCGGCGCACCAGGATCTGTCGGTGCTCACCCCGGAGAAGCAGGCGATCAGCACGCTGTGCCGTCAGGTGCGGTCGGTCGCCGAAATCGCCGCGATTCTGCGGATGCCTCTCGGCGTGGCCCGGATCGTGATCGCCGACATGGCGGCCGAGGGCCTCGTCCAGGTGCACCACCCGCAGCTCGAAACGGGCAAGCCGGATCTCAACCTGCTCGAAAGGGTTCTCAGTGGACTTCGCAGGCTCTAGCCGCGGCGGGGCGCTCACGTCGACGAAGATCGTCGTCGCGGGCGGCTTCGGCGTCGGCAAGACCACGTTCGTGGGGGCGGTGTCGGAGATCGTCCCCCTCACGACCGAGGCGGTCATGACCGACGCCAGCGCCGGCATCGACGATCTCGGGCTGACCCCGAACAAGACCACCACGACCGTGGCGATGGACTTCGGACGTGTGTCCCTGGACCAGGATCTGATCCTGTACCTGTTCGGGACGCCGGGTCAGCACCGGTTCTGGTTCATGTGGGACGACCTGGTGCGGGGCGCGATCGGCGCGGTCGTGCTGGTGGACACGCGGCGGCTGGCGGACTGCTTCCCGGCGATCGACTACTTCGAGGAGGCCCAGCTCCCGTTCGTCGTCGGCATCAACGGCTGGGACGGCCGGTACGCCCACGCCGACGAGGAGGTCCGCGAGGCACTGACGCTGGCCCCGCACATCCCGCTCGTCCGGACCGACGCCCGCTCGCGAGACTCGGTGAAGAGCACGCTCATCGCGCTGGTCGAGCACGCGCTGACCATGCGGGTGGCGGTTCCCGGCTGGGGAGGCCGCTGACCTCCCTGCCGGGAACCGCCACCGGCGGCCGGTCCGGGTCTGGATCGGCTCTAGATGGGCCGGGCCTCGATCAGGCTGGCGTGGAACGGCAGCGGGATCACGTCCGTGACCGTCATGCCGGCCTTCTCGATCAGCACGGTGTGCTCGGAGCGGCTGCGCTCGCGGCCCTGGCCGAACAGCCCCATCATCCGGATGTCGAGGTCCTTGCCGTAGTGCGGGGTGTCGTCGTCCGGAACGACGATCTCCACCAGCAGCAGGCGCGCGTCGGCGGACATCGCGGCGCGCACCACCTTCAGGATCCGCAGCGCGTTGGCGTCGTCCCAGTTGTGGATGACGCTGCCCATCAGGTACGCGTCGGGGCCCTCCGGCGCGGCGGAGAAGAAGTCGCCGCTCACGAACTCGCACCGGTTGGTCAGGCCCCACTCGTCGAACGCCGCGCGGGCGTCCGGCAGGACGTGCGGCAGCTCGAACAGCAGGCCCCGCAGGTCAGGGTTGGCCCGGAGCACCTCCGCCAGGATGTGCCCGCGCCCGCCGCCGAGGTCGGCGAGCTTCCCGATCGAGGAGAAGTCGTACCGCTCGGCGACGCCCCGCGCCATGGGGAGCGCGCGGCCGGTCATGAAGTTGTTGAACACCGACGCCAGCTCGGGGTGCTCGGACAGGTAGTCGTACAGGACGCCGTACCGCTCGGTGAACGCCGACCGCCCCGTGCGCACCGTCTCGGTGAGCAGTTCGTTGGTGGCGGAGGAGAGCACCGGGTCCATGTTGGTCAGCACGGCGCTGCGCATGGACCCCTCGGCGTCCTCGGTGAGCAGCGCGCCGGCCTCGGTGAGGGCGTAGGTGTCGACGTCCACGGTCCTGACCACGCCCACCGCGCCGAGCGTCCGCAGGATCCGGCCGAGCGAGGGCGCGTGCGCCCCGCAGCGCCCGGCCAGCTCGGACACCGTCAGAGGCCCTTCGGCCAGGTGGCGGGCACAGTCGAGTTCGACCATGGTCTTCAGGGCCGACAGGCGCCAGCCACCGGCGATGATCTCGGTGATGGTGCTCGAAGGCTCGGTCATGTGCACTCCAGTCGTGAGATGCGGCCCCCGAAGGGTGCCGGGGGGATCATGCCTGCTGGGAGGCATGGAAGGTGGGGAGCTGCTCCTTGGCGCGCACCAGGCGGCCGACCTCGGCGCGCAGGTGCACGAACGCGGGCAGCTCCCGGGTGCCGATCTGGTCGCGGGGGAAGGGCAGGTCGACGGCCAGTTCTCCCGCGACCCGCGCCGGTGACTTCGTGAGGACGACGACGCGGTCCCCGACGTACACGCTTTCGTCGATGTCGTGCGTGATCAGCAGGATCGTCATCCGGTGCAGCTCTCGCACCTTCAGCACCAGATCCTCCAGGTCCTCACGGGTCTGGGCGTCCACCGAGCCGAAGGGCTCGTCCATGAGCAGCAATGTGGGCCGGTACGCCAGAGCCCGCGCGATCGCCACGCGCTGCTGCATGCCGCCCGACAGCTCCCACGGGTACTTCGCCGCCGCGTCCGGCAGCCCGACCTCCGCGAGCGCCTCGGCCGCGGCGGCGCGCCGGGCGGCACGGTCCAATCCCCGGCGGCGCAGCGGGAGCGCCACGTTCTCGCCGACCGTCATCCAGGGGAACAGCGAGCGGCTGTAGTCCTGGAAGACGACGGCCAGCTCGCCCGGCGCGCCGGTGACGTGGCCGTCCTGGATGCGGATGTGCCCGTGGGTGGGCTGGATGAGCCCCGCGATGGAGCGGAGCAGGGTGGACTTCCCGCAGCCGGAGGGCCCGACCACGCTCACCAGCTCGCCTTCGGCGACCTTCAGGTCGATGCCGCCGAGGGCGTGGTGGGCGGAGGGCCCCTGGCCGTAGGTGTGCCTCAGGTTGACGACGTCGAGCACGATGCTTCCCGCTTCCTCAGGTTGTCTGCCGGGCTCGCCGGTGCCAGGAGAGGACGCGCCGCTCCACGGCGAGGAAGGACACGTTCAACACGAGCCCGAGGACGCCGAGAAGGACGATGACGCTCCACATGCCGGCCAGGTCGAAGTTCATCTGTGTGGTGCCGAGCTGGTAGCCGATCCCGTCGGTGCTGCCGACCAGCTCGGACAGCACCATCAG
The DNA here is from genome assembly GCF_040683095.1 of Sphaerisporangium sp. NPDC051017. NCBI lineage: Bacteria > Bacillati > Actinomycetota > Actinomycetes > Streptosporangiales > Streptosporangiaceae > Sphaerisporangium > Sphaerisporangium sp. NPDC051017. The sequence continues at coordinate 48,624 of NZ_JBFBCI010000004.1, read as the reverse complement.
GATCACGGCCAGGGAGACGCTGAGCCGGAGCCCGGCGAAGATCTTCGGACCGGCCGCCGGCAGGATGATCCGGAAGAGCCGCTGGGCCCGTCCCATCCCGAAGACCTCCGCCGTGTCCATGTGCAGACGGCCCACGTAGCGGGCCCCGTCGATGGAGTTGATCAGGATGGGCCAGATCACCCCGTAGACGATCGTCGCCACCTGCATCTCGGTGCCGAGTTTGAAGATGACGATGAACAGCGGGACCAGCGCCGGGGGCGGGATCGCCCTGCAGAACTCGACGATCGGGTCGATGTACCCGGCGAGCGCGCGGGAGCGTCCGAGCGCCACCCCGAGCCCGACGCCGAGCACGCAGGCCGCCGCCCACCCGCCGAACATCCGGGCCAGGCTCGGCAGGAAGTCGCCGAGCGCGTCGTCGGTGAGGAACAGGTGCGACGCGGGCCCGGAGAACCACAGCTCGTACGCGCGGGCGGCGATCTGCGAGGGCGGGGGGAAATAGGTCGACGCGGCCTGGCGGGTGCCGATCTCCCAGGCGGCGACGGCCACCGGGATCAGCCACACCCGCGTCAGCAGGCCGGCGAGGCGGCCCCCGCGGGTCCTCCGCTTGGTGCCCTCCGCGGCCAGGAGGGCGGTGGTGGCGCTCATGAGACCTCCCCGGACGTCGCCGCGTGCCAGCGGAACGCCCTGCGCTGCAACTTCAGGAGCAGGGCGTTGGCCACCAGGCCGAGAACCCCCGCCCACAGCGTTGCCGCCAGGACAAGGTCGGTGCGGAAGCCGGCACCCGCGCGGATCATGAAGGCGCCCAGCCCCGCCGTGCCGCCGGTGATGAGCTCCGCGCTCACCGCGACGATCAGGCCGACCGCGGCTGCGAGCCGCACGCCCGTCAGGACGAACGGCGCCGCGCTCGGCAGCGAGACCCGGGCGAGCACGGCGAACCGCCCGAAACCGAAGCTGCGCAGGGTCTCCTTGGCGATCGGGTCGACGTCGCGCAGCCCGTACATCGTGTTGATGAGCAACGGCCACGCCGCCGCGTACACGACCGCCGTGATCTTGATGGCCGAGTCGTCCGGGATCAGCAGCGTGATCAGCGGGAGCAGGGCGACCGAGGGGATCGGGCGCAGGAACTCCACCAGGGGACGCGTGGCCGTCTCGGCGCGGGGGAGGCTGCCGAGCAGCATGCCCAGGGGGACGGCGATCGCCACGGCGAGGAGCAGCCCGGCGGCCCAGACGATCAGGGTCCCCCAGACGTCGGCCAGGAACTGCTGGTCGGCGACCAGCCCCGCGGCGCGGGCCAGCACCGTCGACATCAGCGGGACCATCGAGGGGTCCACGAGGCCCGTGCGCCCGGCCAGCTCGGCGGCGATGAGCAGGACCGCGACGCCGGCGGCGCCGCGGGCCACTCGGGCGGCGCGGATCATTGAGGCAGCGGGGCCAGGAGGGAGGTGACGTCCATCTTCTTGGTCAGGTAGCCGTACTCGAGCATCAGGTCGGCGACGCGCTGGATGCGGGCCGGGGTGAGCGTGGTCGGGTAGGAACCCAGATTGATGACCGAGGCGACCTCGGGCTTGATCTGCGTGTAGGACGGGAGCACCTTCTCCACCGCCTTGCGGTCGGCGGCCGCGATCTGCTGTCCCTTGAGCAGGCCGCGCTGGAGGGCGGCCATCGTCTTGGGGTACTTCTTGGCCCAGTCGTCCATCGCGACCCAGCCGGCGATCGGGAAGTCGGCCATGGCGCCGGTCATCGTGTCGACGATCTTGCGCGCGCCCTGCTCCTGCTGGACGCCGGTGAGGAACGGCTCGGTCAGCCAGGCGGCCTCCACGTCACCGTTCTTCAGGGCCGGCGGCATCTGGGGGAACGGGATGGGGACCCACTGCACGTCGTTCTTGGGGTCGAGTCCGGCGGTGCGCAGCGAGTTGGCCACGGCCAGCTCGGCGATGCTGTTCTTCGAGGCGACGGCGACCTTCTTGCCCTTGAGGTCCTTGACCGTCTGGATCGGCGAGTCCTTGGGGACGACGATCTGGAAGACGTCGGGCTTCGACTGGTAGATGTCGGCGACGAAACGGAACTTGTCCTGGGTCCGTTCGGCAGCCGATAAGATGGTGAAGTAGTTGCCGATGCCGATGTCGAGGGCACCGCTGTGGAGTTGGGGAATCGCCTCCGCCGCCGACTTGATGATCTTGGTGTTGACGGTCAGCCCCTCTTCCTTGAAGAAGCCCCGTTCGTTGGCGATGAAGAGCCCGGCGACGTCCGCGATGGGCATCGCGCCGATGTTGATCGTCGTCTTCTCGAGCCCGCCGCCGGTATTGCTCGAACCGGTGTTCGATCCGCCGCATGCCGCGAGCGTGAGAGCCGCGGCCACGCCGACGATGAAGGTACGACCCCTAAAGCTTCTCATTGAGGTGTCCTATTAGTTGTGGGGGAAGAGTGCCGTGTCACCTGCGTGTGAGCGGTTTCCGGCACGGCGAGCGTGAAGCTTAGCGGAGGAAGATCGGCGCTAACACGGATAAGCCGCCTATGTCACGAAACTCGTAAGAAAGTCCACTTTGACCGTAATAGTGAGTTGATGGCGGCGTTTGGTGCTCTGGAACGGTATAAATACGGCTTTGACTACGAACTGGCCACATCGGACCGGATGTGCGGACGTGAGCTTGACATGCGAGACCGAATCACATTCCAGGAACTGAATAATTTCTTGGAACGGTCTAAAAACTCACGGCTATTGATCGTGCTCGTAGGCTTGTGCTCCGATTGCCCGTCACTTGTCTTGTGTCACACACGTCAAGTGCGTCCATTCCCCACGCAGACCAGCTGGCGAGAGGTTGCGACCTGTGAGGACAGCAACAATCGAGAGCGGTCGCCGCGCCAAGCCGGACGCAGACCGATCGCCCTCCGCCCCGGACGCCCCCGCCGCCCCGCGTCAGTCGGCAGGAAGCTCGCTCGCGCTGCGTAACTGGCGGGTGCGCACCCGTCTCATCGCGCTCATCCTGGTGCCCACTCTGGTGGCCGTCCTATTCGGTGGTCTCCGGGTGGCGACATCGATCCAGAACGCGGCCGAGTACGACCGCGTCCGCACGGTGGCGCAGTTCGTGACCACCCTGGGCGATCTCGCCCACCAGCTCGACCTGGAACGTGACCTGTCGGTCCGGTTCGTCGCGAGTGGCCGGCACGGAAGCCAGGCCAGACTGCTGCTGCGCGACCAGCAGAACGCCGTCGACGCGCTCGTCCAGATCGTCCAGGACCACCGCGCCACCGTCGAGCCGGCCCTGCGCGACAGCGGGCGCCTGCCCTACCAGCGGCTGCTCGACCGGCTGGCGCAGCTCGGATCCCTGCGCAAGACCGTGAGCGACTCCCAGCTCCCCGCGCTCCCGACGCTCCAGAAGTACTCCCTGGCCATCGACGACCTGCTCACGATGTTCGACGAGATCGGCCGCGGCAGCACCGACGCCACCCTCGACGCGAGCGCCTCCGCCCTGGCCTCCCTCAGCCGTGCCGCCGAACAGGCCTCCCGCCAGCGCGGCATTCTGAGCATCGGCCTGACGGTCCAGCAGTTCTCCCCGGCCGAGCTCGAAGCCTTCGACGCCGCGCGCGCCCGGCAGGACAGCGAGCTGCAGGCGTTCTTCTCCCGTGCCACGCTCACCCAGGGCCAGCTCTACCAGGACACCGTCAGCGGCCCCAAGATCGACGTCGCCGCGGCCCTGGTCGACCGGGCGCTGGAGCTCGTCCGGCAGGGCCAGTTCCTGCGCGGCCTCGGCGGTGGAACCAGCGACGTGGACTACTGGTTCGGCGCCTCCAGCGAGCGGCTGGACCGCATGCACGACGTCCAGCGCGCGCTGGGACGTTCCATCGTCGACCAGTCCGCCGAGCTGGCCCGCACCGAGCAGAACCAGGCCGCCATCAACATCGGCGCGGTGGTCCTGCTGATGATCCTGGTCCTCGTCATCACCTCCGTCATGGCCCGCTCCCTCGTCATCCCGCTGCGGCGCCTGCGCGGCGGCGCGCTGGAGATCGCCGGTCGCCGTCTGCCCGAGATGGTGCAGAAACTGCGCGAGTCGGAGGGCGCCGCGGGCCCGCCGGAGGTCACCCCCATCGGTGTCGTCTCCAACGACGAGGTCGGTGAGGTCGCCCGGGCCTTCGACGAGGTCCACCGCGAGGCGATCAGGCTCGCGAACGACGAGGCCCAGCTGCGCAGCAACGTCAGCGCCATGTTCGTCAACCTCTCCCGCAGGACCCAGACGCTGGTCGAGCGGCAGATCACCCTGATCGACGGCCTTGAGCAGGGCGAGCAGGACGACAAGCGGCTCGGCGACCTGTTCCGCCTGGACCACCTGGCCACCCGCATGCGGCGCAACAGTGAGAACCTGCTGGTCCTCGCGGGCCAGGAGCCCGCGCGCCGGTGGAGCCAGCCCGTGCCCCTGCTCGACGTCACCCGCGCCTCGCTGTCGGAGGTCGAGAACTACGAGCGCGTGGCCATGCACGTCCCGACCGGCGTCTCGATCGTCGGCCAGGCCGTCAACGACGTCATCCACCTGCTCGCCGAGCTCGTCGAGAACGCCATCTCGTTCTCCCCGCGCGAGACCCGGGTGACCGTCTCGGCCAACCGCATCGACGGCGGCGGCGTGATGATCTCCGTCACGGACGCCGGCATCGGCATGACCCAGGAGGAACTCGCCCAGACCAACTGGCGGCTGGCCAACCCGCCGGTCGTGGACGTGTCGGTGTCGCGCCGCATGGGCCTGTTCGTGGTCGGCCGCCTCGCGCTGCGCAACGGCATCCGCGTCCAGCTCCGCAGGCACGACGCCGGCGGCCTGACCGCGATGGTGCTGCTGCCCGAGTCGCTCATGGGCATGCCCGCGACCCCGGCGGGCGGCTCCTCCGCGTCCGGCTCGACCGGCTCGTCCGGCGGGCAGGCGTTCGCGGGTGCGGGTGCGGGTGCCCCCGCGTGGCCGGCGTCCGGCCAGCCCGGCGGCCAGAACCTGTTCGCGTCCGCCACACAGGGCGGCGGCGCGTTCGACGCCGAGGCCGGGGCGCTGTTCGGCTCGCCCACGGGCCCGGCCGCGTTCGGCGCCAACGGGACGGGGCCCCTCGGCCCGACCACCGGCGGCGGCGGGTTCGCCGGGCCGGGCACCGCCGGTTCCGTCGGCGGCCCCGGTTCCGTCGGCGGGCCGGCGACCGGCGCGTTCGACGACGCCATGGGCCCGTCCGCGTTCGGGCCGCCCACCGGCGGTACGGGGGGCTTCGGCGGGACGGGGGGAGCCACGGACGTCTTCGGGCCGGTCTCGGGCCCCACCGGCTTCGGTGGTCCCTCGACGGGGTCGGCCTTCGGCGGGTCCTCGACCGGCTCAGGCGGTTTCAACGGGCCGGGCACCGGGCCGAGCCTGTTCGGCGGCGGCAACCCGCAGCCTGGCACGGGGTCGGGCGGGTACGGCGGTCCTCCTACGGGACCCGGCGAGTTGCCGACCCGTATGCGGCCCCGCCGTTACGAAACCTCTGACCTGGACGCCGTCACCGGACCCCTGCCGGCCGTGCGGCCCTCCCCGATGGAACAGGAGGACGAGTTCCTGCCGATCTTCGCTTCCGTCGAGTCCGCCTGGTTCCGCCGCGCGGACCCGCTTCAGGACAAGGAGAAGGACACCGGCGCCTGGCAGCAGAACCCCGCCGACGCCGGCTGGCAGGCCGCGGCCGTGGTGCAGGAGCCCGTCCGGGACGGGACCACCACGGCGGGCCTCCCCAAGCGGGTTCCGAAGGCCAATCTGGTGCCCGGGTCCGCGACAGGTGCCGAGAACGCCACCTCGCCCGTCCCCGCCATGCCCGCGCTCTCGCCCGACCGGGCGCGCAGCCGGCTGTCCAGCTTCCAGCAGGGCATCCGCCAGGGCCGGGCGGTCGCCCGCGGGGAACTCAACGAGGACGAGGTGGCGTTCAACACGGACCTGCGGCGCACCCAGGGCGATAAGGAGGACAAGTGAGAGAGCTGAGCCAGGCCGCCCGCGGAGTCAACTGGTTGATCACCGACTTCGTCCGGTCGGTGCCGGGAGTGGCCCACACGGTGGTGGTGTCGTCCGACGGGCTGCCACTCGCCTATTCCGAGGGCTTCCCGAAGGACAGGGCCGACCAGCTCGCGGCGGTGGCCGCGGGTCTGATCAGCCTGACGCAGGGCGCCTCCCGGGTTTTCGAGGGCGGGGCGGTCACGCAGACCGTCGTGGAGATGCAGCGGGGGCTTCTGCTGATCATGTCGGTCAGCGACGGCTCCTGTCTCGCCGTGCTCGCCGCGCCCGACTGCGACATGGGCCTGGTCGCCTATCAGATGACGCTGATGGTCGAGCGTGCCGGTCAGGTGCTTACCCCGGCCGTGCGCGCCGAGCTTCAGGCGTCGTCGCCGCGGTGAACTCCATGGGCGGTCCGGGCTGGGAGGACGGTTTACGGCCCTACCAACAGGAACCTTCTTCGCCCGTCCGGCCCTTCACGGTCACCGGCGGGCGCTCGGCACCGCGGACGCACCTCGCCATGGAGACGCTGGTGCACTCCACGATTCCTCCTTATCAAGATATTTCCGGCTTGATTCCGGAGTACCAGGCGATCAACACGCTGTGTCGCCAGGTGCGTTCCGTCGCGGAGATCTCCGCGCTCCTGCGGGTTCCCCTCGGCGTGGCCCGGGTCCTCATCTCGGACATGGCCGCGGAAGGATTCGTCCAGCTACACCACCCGCAACTGGACGCCGGACAGCCGGACTTCAACCTGCTCGAAAGGGTACTCAGTGGACTTCGCAGGCTCTAGCCGCGGCGGGTTGACCTCGACGAAGATCGTCGTCGCGGGCGGCTTCGGCGTCGGCAAGACCACCTTCGTCGGGGCGGTCTCCGAGATCGTCCCCCTCACCACCGAAGCCGTCATGACCGACGCCAGCGCCGGCATCGACGACCTGGGGCTCATCCCGCGCAAGGCCACCACGACCGTCGCGATGGACTTCGGCCGCGTGTCGCTGGACAGCGAACTGATCCTCTATCTCTTCGGCACGCCCGGCCAGCACCGGTTCTGGTTCATGTGGGACGACCTGGTCCGCGGCGCCATCGGCGCCGTCGTCCTGGTCGACACCCGGCGGCTCGCCGACAGCTTCCCCGCGGTCGACTACTTCGAGGAGGCCAAGCTGCCGTTCGTCGTCGGCCTCAATGGCTGGGAAGGCCAGCACCCGTACGCCGACGAGGAGGTGCGCGACGCGCTCACGCTCGGACCGCATGTCCCCATCGTCAAGACCGACGCGCGCAAACGGGAATCGGTCAAGAGCACGCTGATCGCCCTGGTCGAGCACGCTCTGACGATGCGGGTCTCGGTGCCCGGCTGGAGGAGCTGACGCGTTCCCGGCCCCTCGCCCCGCGGCCGGGTACGCGTGACCGGCCTCAGGAGCGGATAGGCTGAGAGTTCGAGTCAACTCACCCCGGACGACCCGTGACACAGAGGCTGGCCATCACGTGTTCGAGACGCTTTCCGACCGCCTGACATCGGTCTTCTCCTCCCTCAGGTCAAAGGGCAGGCTGTCAGACGCCGACATCGACGCGACCTGTCGAGAGATCCGCATCGCGCTCCTCGAGGCCGACGTCGCCCTGCCGGTCGTCAAGGACTTCGTGTCCCATGTCAAGGAGCGCGCGCGCGGGGCCGAGGTCTCCCAGGCGCTCAACCCCGCCCAGCAGGTCGTCAAGATCGTCAACGACGAGCTGGTGCGGATCCTCGGCGGCGAGACCCGGCGGCTGCGGTACGCCAAGAACCCGCCGACCGTCATCATGCTCGCGGGCCTGCAGGGCGCGGGCAAGACCACGCTCGCCGGCAAGCTCGCCCGCTGGCTGCGCGAGCAGGGCCACGCCCCGCTCCTGGTCGCCGCCGACCTCCAGCGGCCCAACGCCGTCCAGCAGCTCCAGGTCGTCGGGCAGCGCGCCGGCACCCCGGTCTACGCGCCCGAGCCCGGCAACGGCGTCGGCGACCCGGTCGGCGTGGCGCGCGGCTCCATCGACCACGCCCGGCGCCAGCAGCACGACATCGTCATCATCGACACCGCCGGCCGTCTCGGCATCGACCAGGAGCTGATGAAGCAGGCCGCGGACATCCGCGACGCCGTCAGCCCCGACGAGGTCCTTTTCGTCGTCGACGCGATGATCGGCCAGGACGCCGTCACCACCGCCCAGGCCTTCATGGACGGGGTCGGGTTCGACGGCGTCGTGCTCACCAAGCTCGACGGCGACGCCCGCGGCGGCGCCGCGCTGTCGGTGCGGCACATCACCGGCCGTCCCATCATGTTCGCCTCCACGGGCGAGAAGCTCGAGGACTTCGACGCCTTCCACCCCGACCGCATGGCGAGCCGCATCCTCGACATGGGTGACATCCTCACCCTGATCGAGCAGGCGCAGCGCACGTTCGACGAGCAGGAAGCCGCCAAGATGGCGGGCAAGCTCGTCTCCGGCGACGGCTTCACGCTCGACGACTTCCTCGAGCAGATGATGATGGTCCGCAAGATGGGGCCGCTGAAGAACCTGCTCGGAATGATGCCCGGCATGGGGCAGATGCGCGACCAGCTCAACCAGGTCGACGAGCGCGACCTCGACCGCGTCGCCGCCATCATCCGCTCGATGACCCCGGCCGAGCGCCAGGAACCCAAGATCATCAACGGCTCGCGCCGCGCCCGCATCGCCCGGGGCTCCGGCGTCACCGTCACCGAGGTCAGCAACCTGGTCACCCGCTTCTTCGACGCGCAGAAGATGATGAAGCAGGTCGCCGGGGGCATGGGCATCCCGGGCATGCCCGGCGGGCGCAAGGGCGGCAAGGCCGCGCAGAAGAAGGCCAAGAAGGGCCGCAGGGTCAGCGGCGACCCGCGCAAGGCCGCGCTCGGCAAGGCCGGCGCCGCGAGCGGCGGGTCCTCCGAGCCGCTGCCGTCGGGGCTCGCCGGCCTGGGCGGCGTCGGCGGGCAGATGCCCCCCGGCCTGGAGCTCCCGCCCGGCTTCGACCCGTCCAAGTTCCGCCTTCCCGGCCAGGGGTAGTCCTCCGGCGGCGGCCCGGCTCGTGTGCCGGGTGTGACCTTTCGGGTGTCTCGGCTTGGGCGTCCGGCTGAGGCTTTCCGGCCGGGCGTCTGCCTGATGTCTGGTTGGGCATCTGGCGCGGGCGTCTGGGTGGGCGTCTGGCTCGGGTGGCGGTCCGACACGGTGTGAGGTCGCGCCGATTCGGAAAGCGGTCGGAACATCTGGCAGAATGTCATGTTGGAACACCGTGGCCGTGGGTGCCCTCTCACCCCCGCGGATCACGCTTGTCCCTCGGGCGGTCATCCCGTCGTGCCCCACTCGGCGAGACGCCCGTCCACCCACGCTCAAAGCCCAGGAGAGACCACACCCGTGGCAGTCAAGATCAAGCTCAAGCGGCTCGGCATGATCCGCAACCCGCAGTACCGCATCGTGGTGGCGGACAGCCGCACCAAGCGTGACGGCCGTGCGATCGAAGAGATCGGCCTCTACCACCCCAAGGAGAACCCCTCGTTCATCAAGGTGGACTCCGAGCGGGCGCAGTACTGGCTCGGCGTCGGCGCTCAGCCGACCGACCCGGTCCTCAAGATCTTCAAGCTGACCGGTGACTGGCAGAAGTTCAAGGGCGAGCCCGCCCCCGCGCCTCTGCTGGTCGCCGAGGCCAAGCCCGACCGTCACGCCATCTATGAGGCCGCGGCCAAGGAGGCGCTGTCCGGTGACACCGGCACCGGCAACGCCACCACCGCCCGCAAGGCCAAGAAGACCGTGAAGGCCGACGACGCCCCCGCTGCTCCGGCCGAGCCGGCCGCGGAGGAGAAGCCGGAAGGCGAGGTCTGAGGTGCTTGAGGAAGCCCTCGAGCATCTGGTCAAGGGCATCGTCGAGCACCCCGACGACGTTCTTGTGCGCGCCCGTCGCATTCGCACCGGGCGTGTCTTGGAGGTCCGGGTTCACCCCGAGGACCTCGGCAAGGTCATCGGCCGTGGCGGCCGCACGGCCAAGGCGCTTCGCACCGTCATGAACGCTTTGGCCGACGGCAAGTACGTACGGGTCGACCTGCTCGACCTGAACGAAGCCCGGTAACGAGGCTCAGAGGGCACCAGCCCTCTGGACAGGGGACCCCCGGCAGCCGGGCGGTCCCCTGTCGCGATTCTGCGGCGCCCTCCCGGGCTCCTCAAGTTCAGAACGAGTTTGGAAGGAGCAGCGACGTGCAACTCGTCGTCGGCCGCATCGGCCGCCCGCACGGCATCCGTGGCGAGGTGACGGTCGAGGTGCGCACCGACGACCCGGGGATGCGTTTCGCCCCCGGCGCGTCGCTGGCGACCGACCCCGCGGACGCCGGCCCGCTGGTCGTCGAGACCGCGCGCTGGCACAAGAACATCCTGCTGCTCGGCTTCGAGGGCGTCATCGGCCGCGACGGCGCCGAGACGCTGCGCGGCACGATGCTGGTGATCGACTCCGGTGACGTCCCCCCGCCGGAGGACCCGGACGAGTTCTACGACCACCAGCTCATCGGCCTGGCCGTGGTCACCGTCGAGGGCGAGCCCGTCGGCGAGATCACGGACGTCCTCCACCACGGGCAGGATCTGCTGGTGGTGCGGCGCGGAGGCGGCGAGGTGTTCGTCCCCTTCGTCAAGACCCTGGTGCCCGAGATCGACCTGGCCGCCGGCCGTGCCATCGTGGACGCCCCGCCCGGGCTGCTCGACCTGAACGAGGCGAGCTGACATGGGCCTGGACTCGAGCCCGGACCAGGGGCCTGATCTGCGCCTGGACGTGACGCCCGATGTGGCGGCGGACCTGTCCCCGTTCCCAGGGGCTGGGCGGGACGCGGGCATGCGGGTGGACATCATCACGATATTTCCCGAATACTTCGCCCCGCTGGACGTCTCGCTGATCGGCAAGGCGCGTCAGAGGGGCATCCTCGACATCCGGGTGCACCAGCTCCGCGACTGGACCCACGACGTCCACCGCACCGTCGACGACACGCCGTACGGCGGCGGGCCGGGCATGGTCATGAAGCCCGAGCCGTGGGGCGAGGCCATCGACGCGATCACCGGCGCAGCCACCGCGCCGCCCCGCCTGATCGTGCCGACGCCCAGCGGCCGCCCGTTCACGCAGGAAGTGGCGCTCGAATACGCCAAGGAGCCCTGGCTGCTGTTCGCGCCCGCCCGCTACGAGGGCATCGACGCCCGCGTCATGGCCGAATACGGCTCTCGCCTGCGCGTCGACGAGGTCGGCATCGGCGACTACGTGCTCGCGGGCGGCGAGGCGGCGGTGCTGGTCATGGTCGAGGCCGTCGGGCGCTTGCTGCCCGGCGTGCTCGGCAACGCCGACTCCGTCGCCGACGACTCCTTCGCCCCCGGCGCCATGGCCTCCCTCGTGGAAGGCCCGGTTTACACCAAGCCCCCGGTCTGGCGCGGCCACGAGGTGCCGCCCATCCTGCTGTCGGGCAACCACGGGGCCATCGCCCGCTGGCGGCGGGACGAGGCGCTGCGCCGCACCGCCTCCACCAGGCCCGAACTGCTCGCGCGCCTCGGCCCCGGAGCCCTTGACAAGCGCGACCGCGAGGTCCTCGACGACGCTTCGTTTCGCTTCCCGCCGGAAGATATGGCAAACTGAACTGCTGCCGTCGGCCCGTCCATGGTCGACGCGCGGCCGGCTCGGGCAAGAGCGACGCCCGGCCTCCCAGACGTATTCAGCCCAGCGCTCGTGTCCACCTCGATGCCGTGCTACGCGCATGGCCGGGCGGACCTCCGGGTGCTCGCTTCAATCGAGGAACCGCTGCCATGCACACGCTGATCCAGGAGCTTGAGAAGGCCGCCGTACGCAGTGACGTCCCGAGCTTCCGCCCGGGCGACACGCTGGAGGTCCACGTTCGCGTCGTCGAAGGCAACCGGTCCCGCATCCAGGTCTTCAAGGGCTTCGTCCTGCGCCGCCAGGGCAGCGGCGTCCGCGAGACGTTCACCGTCCGCAAGGTGAGCTACGGCGTGGGCGTCGAGCGGACCTTCCCGGTGCACAGCCCGGTCATCGAGAAGATCGATGTCGTGACCCGCGGTGACGTCCGCAGGGCGAAGCTTTACTACATGCGCGACCTGCGCGGCAAGGCCGCCCGCATCCGCGAGAAGCGCGACGCTCTGCCCACCAGCAAGTAGCCTTCACGTACAGGTGGCCCGCATCCCACCAGGGATGCGGGCCATTTTGATGGGGTTCTGCCGGGGCCTGCTCGGGCGGCCCCGCCGGGCCGGGAGCCCAGCTGGAACGTTCCGTCGTCCACCGGCGGCCTCACAGGTCAACCCCCTGGAAGTGCCCAGTTCTTTGGACGTGAAGCCGAGTCGGCGACCCGGCGTGGAGCGGGCATCATTTAGGCTCGACAGCGATGACTAGCGATGGCCAGGGGGCCGGCGGGCCGCGCCGCCCCGTCGAGGACGAGGTAGACGTGGTCGCGGAAGACACCAAGCCGGCTGCCAAGAGCGGCAAGGAAAAGAAGGGCTCGTTCTGGCGCGAGCTGCCGGTGCTGGTCGTGGTGGCGCTGCTGCTTGCGCTCATCATCAAGAGCTTCGTGGTCCAGGCGTTCTACATCCCCTCGGAGTCCATGGAGAACACCCTGCTCGTCAACGACAGGGTGCTGGTCAACAAGCTCGTCTACCACACGCGTGACATCGAGCGCGGCGACATCGTCGTCTTCTCCGGCGTCGACTCCTGGGCCAGTGAGATCGACGTCCCCGAGCCGTCCAACCCGGTCGCCGGCTTCTTCCGCTGGGTGGGCACGGCGTTCGGCGTCGTCCCCGGCGAGAAGGACTACATCAAGCGCGTCATCGGCCTGCCCGGCGACACGGTGAAGTGCTGTGATCCCCAGGGGCGGATCACGGTCAACGGTGTCCCGCTCGACGAGAAGGCCTACCTGTACCCGGACGACCAGCCGTCCCAGAAGTTCTTCGAGATCAAGGTCGAGAAGGACCGCCTGTGGGTGATGGGCGACCACCGCTCCGTGTCCCTGGACTCGCGGTCCCACCAGGGCGACCCGGGCGGCGGCGCCATCCCGAAGGACAGCGTCGTCGGGCGGGCCTTCGTCATCGTCTGGCCCTTCGGCCGCGCGACCACCCTCCCGATCCCGGACACCTTCACCCAACCCGCCCTCAAGGCCGTGGCCTTCGCCGAGTCCTCGTCCCCTCTGCTTCTCGGCTTCGCCGGCGCCTTCCCCCTGGTAGCCTTCCGCCGCCGCTACCTGACCAACCCCAAACTCCCCACCACCCTCTAACTCCCACCCACGTCCCGCCGCCACCTCATCCACGTCGTGCTGCTCGGCGGCCAGACCTGGCAAGCTCCCGGCTGTGCCGCTGCCTTCGCCGAGGGCCACACCTCTTGATCAGCCCACCCCCAACCGTGTTCTCCTGGTGAGGAGTCGGTTGGGGAGACCCTTGGGCCGGCCACAGGCTCGATGCGGGGGTGTTTCTGGTGACTTCGGACATTCGGCACCCTTTCCACCCCTATGATTCGGAACCGTTGTTCCGTGCAGTGAGTGCGAAACGTTCCTCCACGCCCGAGAGGCGCGGAGCCGTCCGTCCATCCCCGAGAGATTTGAAGGAGACGGGGCCGTGAACCCCTCCCGGCGCCTCACCGGGAATCCGCCCCAAAGTTCCGATGAGCGTCACAGAGCACAAGCCCGAGCCCGACCCCGGTACTCCTGACCCCGGCGGTGCCGGTGCGCCCGGCTCGCCTGGCTCTGCCGCCTCCGCGCCTGACCTCAGTGGCTCGAACGGCACCGCGGCCTCTGGGCCGGGCGCTGCGGAGGAGCGTCCGGGATCGGCGTCCGGCTCGGATGCGCCGTCGTCCGACGAGCCCGAGGCCGCCAAGTCCGGCGCGAGGAGCAAGAAGTCGGGGTGGCGGGAGTCCGTGCTGCTCGTGCTCGGAGGGGTCGTCGTCGCGTTGCTGGTGCGCGTCTTCGTCCTGGACTCGTTCTTCATCCCGTCGGAGTCCATGGAGAACACGCTGCTCATCAACGACAGGGTGATCGTCAACCGTCTCACGGGAGATCTCGGGCGCGGCGAGGTCGTCGTCTTCAAGGGCTGGGACGGCGCCACCACGATCAAGCGGGTCATCGGTATCGGGGGCGACCATGTGAAGTGCTGTGATGCCCAGAACCGGATCACGGTGAACGGCGTCCCCCTCGACGAGGAGTCGTACCTCAACCCACAGGACTTCCCGTCGCAGGAGAAGTTCGACGTCACCGTGCCCAAGGGCCGTCTGTGGCTCATGGGTGACCACCGCGCCGCCTCGGAGGACTCCCGCGCCTTCATGAAGAACGGCTCCCACGGAACGATCGCCACCAGCGATGTCATCGGCAGGGCCTTCGCGGTGTACTGGCCGTTCTCGCGCCTGACGACGCTGCCGGTCCCGGAAACCTTCACCAAGATCCGCTAGCGCGTACGAAGGGTCCGGATAGGCCGCGCAGACCGGACGTGTGGCCGCCCGCATCCCTATCCCGTGCTCCCAGGATCGTCCGCGGTGCCCCGGTCTTCACTTCAGGCCGGAGGTGGAGTGTCAACGGACATGTGTCGAGCCGGTCGCGTGGCGGCGCCCATCTGTGCCCCCACCTCGCGTCGTCCCGGCACGGCCATGGCCTCGGCGTGGCGTGGGATGGAAGGTCGTGCAGTTGACGTAGCCGGAGGGATCTCGCCCTCAGGTGCGCCGGTCTTGGCCGTTCTCCCTGGTGGCTGCACGTGCAGGCCGGGCAGCGAGGGGGCCGGGGAGGTTCTCAAAGGGGCGATAGCGTACCCCCGTAGCCGTTTCGGGCGTAGGCTTGGCCCATGGTCGTGCTCGCATCGCCGTTCACCGGCCGGGGGGTCCGACCGTCCCGCGGGTTGATCCCTTCGCGGCGGGGTTCCGTGCCGCTTGGCTTATGACTGTTCTCTACCGTCCGCGACCCAGCATCGTGCGCCGCGATTCTGGTCTGTACGGATATGAGCGCGCGCTCGCACGGCGGGGCCTGTCGCCCATCGCCGGTGTCGACGAGGCGGGCCGCGGGGCCTGCGCCGGGCCGCTCGTGGTCGCGGCCGTGGTCCTGCGCGCCGAGATCGACGGCCTGGCCGACTCCAAGGCGCTCACCCCCGCCCGGCGTGAGGAGCTTCACGAACGCATCATGGCGACCGCGCGCTCGGTGAAGGTGGTGACGATCCCGCCGGAGGAGATCGACGCGCGCGGCCTGCACAAGTGCAACATCGCGGGGATGCGGCGGGCCGTCGCAGGTCTTCAGTGCGATCTCGGGTACGTTCTGATCGACGGGTTCCCGGTTCCTGGCCTGCCCGCCCCGTCGCTGGCGGTGTGGAAGGGAGACCAGGTCTCGGCGTGCGTGGCCGCGGCGTCCATCGTCGCCAAGGTGACGAGAGACCGCATGATGACCTCGCTGGACGACCTCTACCCTCAGTACGGCTTCGCCGACCACAAGGGGTACGTGACGGCGGGGCACCGTCGCGCTCTGGCGGCCCATGGACCCAGCCCGCATCATCGGTTCTCATTCGTAACCGTGAACACGGTGGCGCGGTCCGGAGCGGGGGCCGGGATAGGCGAGAATGAAATGGGGGCCGGTGTCGCCTGAGCGGCCGCACCGGGGGAGGAAGGAAAGTGGAGGGCCGGGATGAGCGCAGAGGATCTCGAGAAATACGAGACCGAAATGGAGTTGCAGCTCTACCGGGAGTACCGCGATGTGGTGGGCCTGTTCACCTACGTCGTCGAGACCGAGCGGCGCTTCTACCTGACCAACTCCGTCGATCTCGACGTGCGCACCGCCGAGAACGGTGATGTCTTCTTCGACGTGAAGATGCAGGACGCCTGGGTGTGGGACATGTACCGCCCTGCCAGGTTCGTCAAGAACGTCCGTGTCGTCACCTTCAAGGACGTCAACGTAGAAGAACTGGCCAAGCCCGACCTGGAAATGCCCAAGGAAGGCTTCTCCAGCTGACGCGCAGGCCCACACCCGACTCGCAGGCCCACAGCAGGCGTCACTACACCAATCCGGCACCCCAAACACCGGCACCACACGCCTGCACCGGCAACTCACCCCCCCACCAGACCGCACCAGCCGGTAACCCACCCGCAGGACACCGGTAACGCACATCGGTGCCCCCGGCCCCAAACATCAACTCACGCACATCAACTCACGGCCTCGAGTGGCACGGTCACCGGGTAGCACCGGGTACGGGTCGCTCGCTTCTACCCTCTCCCTTGCCTGCGCGGCACCGGCGGCAGTCACCGGCACCCGCGCCACGCCCCGACGACCCGAGCTTCGTCCCCAGCACCCGACGCACGGCAAGTCGTCGGAGCGGGCTCGCCGGGGGAGTGGATTAATGGGTCATGGGTGGGGGTTTGGTCTTCGGAGGCGCTGGGTCATGGGGCGGGCGTTGATCTTCGGAGACGCCAACCTCGGGGGGCGCGTTCGACGTAGCCTGCGGCGGCCAGGCCTCCCAGACAGGCCAGAGTGGTCATCAGGTCGAGCCCGGCATCGAGGGCGATGGTCGCGGGACCGGTTCCTCCGCGCGCGGGGACCGCTTCCAGGACCTTGCGGGTGTCCTCATCCAGGGCGTCCCTGCCGAGGACCGGGCCTCTGGGCTCCGGCGCGAGATCGTCTCCGATCGCCCCGACCAGCTCGATGACCTCCCGCGCCGACGTCACGCAGACCGCTTCCGCCCGGCGGATCAACCGATGGCAGCCGGTGGAGTTCTCTGAGGTCACCGGGCCGGGCACGGCGGCCAGGTGACGCCGAAGGGCGACGGCGTGGCTCGCCGTGTTGAGGGCTCCGCTGCGCACGGCCGCCTCGACGACGACCGTTCCCCGGGACAGTGCGGCGATCAGCCGGTTGCGGACGAGAAAGCGCAGCCGTGTCGGGCGGACGCCCATGGGCGACTCGCTGACCACCACGCCCCTGGCCCGGATGGCCGCGAAAAGATCCTGATTGGCGGCGGGGTAGGCGATGTCCGTGCCACAGGCCAGCACGGCGATCGTCCGGGCCTCGCCGGCCAGGGCTCCTCGATGCGCCGCCGCGTCCACTCCGTGGGCACCACCGGAGATGACGGTCCACCCTCCTTCGCTGAGATCGGCGCCGAACTCCGCCGCCACATGCGTGCCATACGGGGTGGCGGCCCTGGAGCCGACCACGGCCACCGACCGAAGACACGAGAAGCGGAGATCCGCGTCGCCGTGGAGCCACAGCCCGAAAGGCTTCTCCGGACCCAGGTCGTCCAGTTGGGTGGGCCATTCGAGATCACCCGGCACGATCAGGCGGGCACCCAGGTCCTGCCCCTCGGTGAGGTCGGTCACCGGGTCGGCGACCAGGAGCCGCGCCCGCCATCCACTCAGCATGCGGGCGATGTCCGGTGTGCGGCCTCGCTCGCGGGTCAACTCTTCGACGAAGCTCGGATCAAGGTGACCACGCCGTACCTGGCCGAGCGCGCCCTCAGGTCCGTACGCGGCGACGAGGCGGCCCATCACCGCGTCTCCGGCGTCCGCCACACGCATCAACGTGACCCGGGCCAGCCGCACCGCGTCCCATGAAAGATCGCCCGGGTTCGCGACGGCCTTCCGCTCGACCGCATCGGTCACCGCACGGCCGGCCACCACAAGACCTTCGGACACCGTCACGGCACGCTGGTCGGGTGCGCTCGCGGCGTGGTCGTCGGGCACTGTCGCGGCGAGGTCATCGGGTGCCGGCGCGCCGCGGGCGTTGGGCACCGCCTCTGTGCTCTGATCGGATTTCGCGCTGCCTTCAGCCTTGGCCTGCACATCCTGGGCAGGCCCATGCGCGCCGGCCGAATCGTCCAGCGCCGCGCAGCCAGCCGGATTCTCAGGAGCGGTACTCGCGGTCGCCGTCGGCGGCGCCGCGGGGGTGCGGTTCTGGCGGTCCGGGTGGGTCTCGTCGGGGAATGGTGTGGTGTTCATTCGGCCCCCAGCCATAGGCCGAGGGCGGTGGTGCTCTCGGCGATGTCAGGTTTGTCCTTGCCAATGAGGTCCGCGAGGGTCCAGGCGACACGGATCACCCGGTCCAGGCCCCGGGCACTGAGCTCGCCGGTGTCGAGACAGCGATAGAGGGGCGCCATCGCGGATGCAGGCAGCCGGAAGTCAGCGTGCAGGGACGCTGTGGGGATCTCGGCGTTGCACCGCCACGGTGTTCCGGCCAGCCGCTTGAGCGTGCGTTCCCGTGCCAGCGCCACTCTCTCGGCCACGACGGCGCTGGGCTCGATGAACTGCCGGTCCGCCAGCAGTTCGCGCCGGGTGGAGCGCGCGAGGCGGACCTTGACGTCGATGCGGTCCACCAGCGGCCCGGACAGGCGAGCCAGGTAACGCCGCCGCTGGGTGGGTGTGCACTGGCAGGGGTTCTCGGGAGTGGACGACTGGGCGCAGGGACAGGGGTTGGCGGCGAGCACGAGCATGAAACGGGCCGGAAAGCACACCGTTCCCGCCGCCCTGGCGACGATCACCTTGCCGGACTCCACGGGTTGCCGCAGCGAGTCGAGCACCCGTGCCGGGAACTCGGGCGCCTCGTCGAGGAACAGAACCCCGCGGTGCGCGAGCGAGACGGCCCCCGGCCGGATCACCCCGCTTCCGCCTCCCACGATGGCGGCGATCGTGGCCGTGTGGTGGGGGGCCATGAACGGTGGCCGCGTCAGCAACGGCCGCCCGGCGGGAAGGGCACCGGCTACCGAATGGATCGCCGTGATCTCCAGTGCCTGGTCACGGTCCAGAGGGGGCAGGAGCGTGGGGAGCCGCTCGGCCAGCATGGTCTTCCCTGTGCCGGGCGGTCCCAGCATCCAGAGGTTGTGGCCCCCCGCGGCGCAGACCTCCAGCGCACGCCGCGCCGTGGCCTGGCCGGCGACGTCCGCCAGATCGAGCGGAGAATCGCCGGGAGGAAGTGAATCCGTCGATGCCATCGGGTCGCCCGCGCTCGCCAGAGTCGGCTTGCTCATCGGATCGCCGTTGCGCAGCCACTCGACCAGCTCGGCGAGCGTGAGGATCGGCACGACGTCCACGCCTGGTACGAGCCCGGCTTCGGCGGCGTTCGCGATCGGCACGACAACGCAACCGGCACCGGCCTCCGCCGCGGCCATCACGGCGGGCAGGATGCCGCGGACCGGCTTCACCGTTCCGTCCAGCCCGAGCTCTCCGAGAAAGAACGGCCGGGAGATCGGTTGCCGGGGGACGAGGCCGGCCGCGCCCAGCAGCGCGACTGCGATGGCGAGATCGAAAAGGCTGCCCCGTTTGGGGAGGCTGGCGGGGAACAGGCTGATCGTGACCCGGGCGTCGGGCCAGGCGAACCTGCTGTTGACGATGGCCGAACGGACACGGTCACGGGCCTCGCTCAGCGCCGTGTCCAGCATGCCGATCAGGCTGACGCCGGCGATGCCCTGACCCACATCGGCCTCGACCTCGACGACGTGACCGCTGACGCCGACCAGCGCGACACACCGCGTGCGGGCGACGGCCATTTACGAAACCCCCCGATCATGCCGGATCGAGAACTCGCCGGCGAAGCGCTCCAGCGCCACCACGTCGATGCGGATGGCGGAGAACCATTCGGTCTGGCCGTTGAGCCAGCGGGCCGCCAGAGTGCGCAGGCGCGCCAGCTTCGCCAGGGTCACGGCCTCGAACGCGGTGCCGTGGCTCCTGCCCGACCGAGTCTTGACCTCCACGACCACCAGGGCGGATCCGTCGCGGGCGAGGATGTCGATCTCCCCCTCATGGCAGGACCAGTTGCGATCAATGATCTTGAAACCGGCTGCCCGTAGATAATCGGCGGCGAGTTGCTCGCCGTACCTTCCGAGCTCATGTGCCGTGGCCATGTGACCACCTCCGGCAGCGACCTTCGCGCACTTCGCCCGCCGCGCTGGCCGTAGAACCGGGTTCTGGGGACAACGGACCGAGTCGCGTTCGGATTCGAGGGGAGAATGGAAGGGGTAGTCATGGCATCCCTGCAGCTCAGCGTTCCGGTCTGGGGCGGGAGGAGAACGCACGGACGGGCGGAGCCCCGCCGAGCTGTGGATAACCGCGATGGCGGGCAGGTAGTTCAGTGCGTCAGCAGGTTGTTCTGATGCGCTGACGTGGGAGAACGGCCGCGCCAGGCCGACGGGCGTGGTCGACTGGCCGTGAGGTGCGGGGCTGACCCATGACCTGCACGCGTGGCGCGCCGAGGGATCTTCGTGGACCTTCACGCCATGGTTGGGATGAGGGGGACGAGCATGCGCATCGCGGTCGTTGGCGGACTCGTCGGTGCGCTGGTCGCCGCTCGGCCATCCCTAGGCGCCGGCGTGGGCTCGCAGGAGTGAGCATTGACCGCGTGCTCGGGGGATCGAACCAACGCCGACGATACAAGGGCGGAGCTTGACCTACGCGGCCACTGTCGTGCGTGGGGCTTCCGGTGTTGGCGGGAGGGACGGCAACCTGGGGACTCGTACGAGTGATCATCGGCCGCGCGCTCGGGGATCGGCACCAATGCCAGCGGCAGAGGGGCGGAGCTTGACCTACGTGGATACTGTCGAGGCGGCGGTCGCCAAGGCCAGGCCCGGGGCCTTCGCGGTCACCGGATACGCCTCCGAACGGGCGGCTCGCATGGCGCTGCTGGACCGCGAGGCGGACGGGGTGCTCGTCCCCCAGAGCGGCAAGCTGATCGTCGCAGGCGCGGCGGGACGGACGCCGAGCGTGCGGGCCTGCACGTCCCGTGGCCGACGCGTGGCCGGTGGTTCGTGAACAGCCGGCCGCCTGCGAATGAAAAAATCCGGGGAGCGAGTAGCGTGGGGCCTGGAGCGATCAAGACCTCAGGGGGCATCCGATGTCGACACCTCACGACCAACTGGCCTTCAACCGTTCGATCATCGAGGAGTTCCGGTCCGGGAACGGGCAGGTCAAGAACGACATGCTCAAGGACGTGCCGCTGGTTCTGCTCACCACCACCGGCGCCCGCACCGGCCGGTCACGCACGACGCCCCTGGGCTTCCTGACCGACGGCCCTGGCCGTATCGCCCTTTGGGCGTCCGCCATGGCGGCTCCGTCGCACCCAGCTTGGTACCACAATCTGGTCGCCAACCCCCATGTGACCATCGAGCTGAGGACCGACGCCGGTGTGCTGAAGACCTTCCAGGGCGTGGCCACGACTGCCCAAGGGGCGGAGCGTGAGCGTCTGTTCGCCGTCCTCCAGGCGGCCAACCCCGGCGTCGCGGACCATCAGACGCGAACCGAACGCGAAATCCCTCTCGTCATCGTCGAGTACACGGACTGAGCGTCAGCTACACGGACTGATCACCCTCCGCAGACATCTACACGCGCTCGCCCGTCATCACCGGGCCGTGGCGAGCGGCTCCTGGAGTCGTGGCCACTCACGGCGTTATGGCGGTCCGAGCGGCGGATCTGCCAGGGGCGTCGCGTCGGGACCAGGAGAGGGTGACCATCTTGGCAGGAGGCGTACCTGGCCGAGGCCGATCAGGAGAAGAGCGTCCAGGTAGCGGGTCCGGTTGATCAGGCCCCAGTGGAGGCATGAGGTGGGGCAGTGGCCGTTGCCCGGCTCCACCGAGCCGATGACGTCGCCGAGGCGCACGACCTGCCCGCGCCGGACCGAGGCGCGAACCGGCAGGTAGGTCGTTCGTAGGCCCTCAGCGTGGATGATCATCACGACGCCACGGCCCGCGAGGGGATCCGCGTACCCGACGATGCCGTCACCGGCCGCTCTCACCCGTTGCCCTGGCCTCGCGTCGAGGTCGACTCCGCGATGACCCGCGTACCACGGCTGGGCCGGTGGGGAGAAGCGACGCAGGGCCCGCCGGTAGGGGACGTCGAGCGGCAGCCGCCAGCGGGGCCGCTCTGGAGGCGCTGGGCCGACGGCGTGCGCCGGAAGAGCTTGAACGCCCTGGCCCGGCGTGCTTGATCTGGATGGCGAACGGCCCAGCGCGGCCAGAGGGGGAGGTGAACCGTCCGGCGTGATCAGAGAGGCTGCTGAACGGCCCGGCGCGGCGGGGGTGGACGGGGAACGGGCACCTGAATCCGGCTCTGTCACCTCTCGGGGGCGGTGTCCGATGACGGGGCGGGGCGGTGGCGGCACCGATGCGCTACCCATGACAGCCTCGGCTTCATGACCATGCCGAGGGACGGCGGCCACGGCCGGAACGGCGGACGCCAGGCATGGAAGGCCCGCCGTGGCTGCCACGGCAACGGTGACCGTGACGAGGAACACCGCCGTGAGGCGAATTGAGACCTGAGGCACGCGAGCACACTGACGCATAGGGCCGGTGCGTAGACGGTCGAACGCGATTCTGTGGACAAGTCCTGAAGATGGAAGCGAACAACTCGGACTCGTGCGGCGAAACGCGCGCCCGGTTGTGGATGACCAGAAGCGCCCGGGCGGCAGGGGAAGCCGAAGGTGGGGAGGGGCATGGAGGGCGCCGGGATGGCGGGGCGGGGTGTTGGAAAGGCCATCGCCGAGATCGTCCGGGATCTGGGCGCGGGAGTTGGTCTCGATCTTCCGGCCGTCGAGGTGACCGGTGAGGATCCGGTGCTGCCCTCCGTGTTCCGGGTGGGGACGGCGGCAGCCGCCACGGTCGGCGCCGTGACGGCGGCCGTCTCGTTGTTCTGGCGATCTGGGGGAAGTCCGGACGGCTCGCCGTCCGGGGCGAACGCCGCCGACGGATCCCCGAACACAGGCCCGTCGGACGGACCTCGCGGCCCAGAGGCGGCTCACGGGCCTCTGGGCCCAGGCGTGGCAGGCAGTTGTCGGGACCTAGGCGGAACAGGCACCCGTCCGCCCCCAGGTGATGTAACTGCGGGCCCAGGTATGACCGGTCGGCCTGCGGAGCCAGGCATGACGGGCGGCTCTCCTCACCAAAGCGTGATGGGTGGATCGTCGGAGTTAGGGCCAGGTGACAGGCCCCTTGTCCCTGGGCCGACGGTGGCCGCAGCGCGGCGTCGTGATCGGTCGGGGGCGGTGACCGTGGACATGCGGGAGGCGGCGATCGCCTTCCGGGACGAGCGGTACTTCCGGGTGGGCGGTGAGGTGGCGGCTCTGTGGGCGCCGTTGTCGGGGGACTACCGCACGGCTGACGGGTGGGTCCGTCTGCACGGTAATTTCGACCACCACCGGGATGCCGCGTTGCGTGCGCTCGGACTTCCCCTCGACGCGGACGAAGCGGCGGTCGCCGAGGCGTGCGCCGGCCGGACGGCGCTGGACGTGGAGGAGGCGGTCACCGAGGCGGGGGGTTGCGCGGCCGCGATGCGGAGCCGTGCCGAGTGGAAGGCCCACCCACAGAGTGCCGCCGTGGCGGACACGCAGCTGGTGGTGATCGGACGCATGGACGATCACGGTTCACGGGCCGCCCCCGGTCTGCCCGGAACAGACACCGGCCTCGGGGCGGATACCGAGCCTGGGGCAGACGTCGCGCCCGCGGGGGTGGGTGGGGGGCCGCTTGGAGGGGTTCGGGTGCTCGATCTGACGAGGGTGATCGCCGGGCCTGTGGCGAGCCGCGCGCTCGCCGCCTACGGGGCCGACGTGCTCCGGGTGGGCGCCGCGCATCTGCCTGAGGTACCGGGGCTGGTCGTGAGCACGGCACTCGGCAAGCGATCGTGTGAGATCGACCTTCGGACGCGCGAGGGAGTCGCCGCGTTCAGGGAACTCGTCGCCGGAGCGGACGTCCTCATTCAGGCGTACCGGCCGGGGGCGCTGGTCGCGCTGGGGCTCGGCCCGGACGACCTCGCCGCGATCAGGCCGGGCATCGTATGTGTCGACATATCCGCTTACGGGACGCGCGGCCCGTGGGCAGGACGGCGCGGCTTCGACAGCCTGGTGCAGATGGCGACCGGAATCGCCCACGAGGGCGGGGACGGCGACCGCCCCGTCCCGCTGCCCGCCCAGGTCCTGGACCACGCCACAGGCTGGCTCGCCGCGCTCGGAGCTCTGGCCGGCCTCCAGCGCCGCCGTTCCGAGGGCGGCTCGTGGCATGTGGAGCTGTCCCTCGCCCGCGTCGCCCAATGGCTGGACGGGCTGGGCCGCGTCGACGGCCGGAACGTCGCCGAGCCCGACGCGTCGGACCTTCTGGAGACGATGCACACCCCGCAGGGACGGCTGACCTATGTCCGCGCGCCAGGTGTCATCGGCGACCTCAGGCCACGCTGGACCTCGCCGCCCCCCGGCCGTGGTGAGCACCCGCCCGCATGGTGGTGACCCACCCCGCAGCGAGCGACCGCCGGACGGAATCCTCTCGCGGGCTGTGATCGTCTTCGGTCGGGATCCGGTGAGGTGCGGCCGTGCTGAGGCCTGATCGGTGAGGGCGTCACTCCGGGGGTGATGATCGCTACGGAGGGTGGTGATCTTAGAGGGAGGCTTGGTGCGGAGGGAGCTCAAGGAGGGTGTCGGCGGATGGCCGGGTGGGGGAGGGCGGGCGTTCGTGTGGCCGGGGGGAGGTCGGGTTCCGGGTACACTTTTTGATGGCTCGTCAGGCGGGCCGACTTCGCACGCCCACAGGCGAATCGTCCTCTCGGTCCGGGTCGCCGACCCGGATAGGACGACTCAGGGCGTCAGGGCGAAGGCCGCAGGCCTTCGCGCACAACCGAGACACGCGTCTTCAACGGCGCTCTACCCAGGAGGACCATACACATGGCCCCCGTCGTCACCATGCGGCAGATGCTCGAGAGCGGTGTTCACTTCGGGCACCAGACCCGTCGCTGGAACCCGAAGATGAAGCGCTTCATCCTCACGGAGCGCAACGGCATCTACATCATCGACCTGCAGAAGTCGCTGTCCTACATCGACCGCGCCTACGACTTCGTCAAGGAGACGGTCGCCCACGGCGGCACCATCCTGTTCATCGGCACCAAGAAGCAGGCCCAGGAGGCCATCGCCGAGCAGGCCGCGCGGGTCGGCATGCCGTACGTCAACCAGCGCTGGCTGGGTGGCATGCTCACCAACTTCTCCACCGTCCACAAGAGGCTTCAGCGTCTGAAGGAGCTCGAGGAGCTCGACTTCGACAACGTGGCAGGCTCCGGGCTCACCAAGAAGGAGCTCCTGATGCGCCGCCGCGAGAAGGACAAGCTCGAGCGCACCCTCGGCGGCATCCGCGACATGTCCCGCGTCCCCAGCGCGGTGTGGGTCGTCGACACCAAGAAGGAGCACATCGGGATCAGCGAGGCCCGCAAGCTGAGCATCCCGGTCGTCGCGATCCTCGACACCAACTGCGACCCCGACGAGGTCGACTACCCGATCCCGGGCAACGACGACGCGATCCGCGCCGTCAGCCTGCTCACCCGCGTGATCGCCGACGCGGTCGCCGACGGCCTGATGGCCCGTGCCGGTGCGACGCGCGGTGACGACAAGCCGTCCGGTGCCGCCGCCGAGCCGCTGGCCGAGTGGGAGCGCGAGCTGCTCGCGCGCTCGGACGAGGAAGCCACCGCTCAGGACGCCGCGCCCGCCGCCGAGGCGTCCGCCGAGGCTCCGGCGCAGGAGGCCGCCCCCGAGGCCGCCGAGGCTCCGGTGCAGGAGGCCGCTGAGGCTCCGGTGCAGGAGGCCGCCGCCGAGGCCGCCGAGGGCACCGACCAGCAGGGCTGAGTCTCGCCTCAGGTCGTGCGGGAATCGTCCGCCCGGCCGGCAAGGCTCCTTCCGGGTGGGTGTGCCTGACGCGGCGCACCCACCCGATCCACGACGACATCTCGACGAGGAAAAGACAATGGCTTCCGTGAACATGGCCGACGTCAAGCGGCTTCGTGAGCTCACCGCCGCCGGAATGATGGACTGTAAGAAGGCCCTGGAGGAGTCGGACGGCGACTTCGACAAGGCCGTCGACTTCCTTCGCGTCAAGGGCGCCAAGGACGTCGGCAAGCGCGAGACGCGCACCGCCTCCAACGGCCTGATCGCCGTCAAGCACGAGGGCGACTCCCTCGCCGCCCTCCTTGAGCTGAACTGCGAGACGGACTTCGTCGCCAAGGGCGAGCGCTTCCAGGAGCTGGCCGCCCTCGTCGTCGGCCACATCCTCGCCGCCCGGCCGTCCGATGTGCCGGCGCTGCTCGACTCCGAGATCGACGGCAAGAGCGTCAAGGAGCACCTCGACGAGGCCAACGCGGCCCTGGGCGAGAAGATCGAGATCCGCCGGTTCACGGTGCTGGACGGCGGCTACATCGTGTCCTACATGCACAAGACCGACCCGCAGCTTCCCCCGGCCGTGGGCGTGCTGATCCAGCTCGACGGCCCGAACGCCGAGGTCGCCAAGGACATCGCCCAGCACACCGCGGCGATGGCTCCGAAGTACCTCAGCCCGAACGCCGTCCCGGCCGACGTGGTCGAGAAGGAGCGTACGGTCTTCGAGCAGATGACCCGCGAGGAAGGCAAGCCGGAGGCCGCGATCGCCAAGATCGTCGACGGCCGCATCAACGGCTGGTACAAGGACTTCACGCTGGTCGAGCAGTCGTTCGTCAAGGACCCCAAGAAGACGATCGGCAAGTACGCGTCTGAGGCGGGTGTGAAGGTCCTGGCCTTCGCCCGCTACAAGGTCGGTCAGGCATAGGCTTAGCCCAAAGGAAGCTGACCAGCTGAGAACCGTCAACGAGGAGGCCGCCGCCGTGCAGGAGAACCAACGACCCGCTACGTCGGCGGCTTCGTCGTTCAAGTCGTACAACTGGCCGCTTCGCTGGAAGCGCGTCATGCTGAAACTGTCCGGTGAGGCGTTCGCGGGCGCCGAGCCGCTCGGAATCGACCCCGTGGTGGTCGCCAAGCTCGCCGACTCGGTCGCAGAGGCGGTGCGCGAGGGCGTCCAGGTCGCCGTCGTCGTCGGCGGCGGCAACATGTTCCGCGGCGCCGCGCTGTCCGAGCGCGGCATGGAACGCGCCCGCGCCGACTACATGGGCATGCTGGGCACGGTCATCAACTGTCTCGCCCTGCAGGACTTTCTGGAGAAGCGGGGCATCGAGACCCGCGTCCAGACCGCGATCACGATGCAGCAGGTCGCCGAGCCCTTCCTGCCCCGGCGGGCGATCCGCCACCTGGAGAAGGGGCGTGTGGTGATCTTCGGTGCGGGCCTCGGCTCGCCGTTCTTCTCCACCGACACCTGCGCCGCCCAGCGCGCGCTGGAGATCGGTGCCGAGGCGCTGCTCAAGGGCACCCAGGTCGACGGGGTCTACGATTCCGATCCCCGAAAGAACCCCGACGCCGTCCGCTTCGACCAGCTCGAGTACAGCGAGGTCCTCACGCGGGGCCTCGGGGTGATGGATGCCACGGCGATCAGCCTGTGCATGGACAACGGCCTGCCCATCGTGGTCTTCGACCTCATGGGCGAGGGCAACATCCTGCGGGCGGTCCGCGGTGAAAAGATCGGCACGCTGGTGAGTCCGGCAGGGAAATAGGGAGCCGCTGTGATCGACGAAACCCTCTTCGAAGCCGAGGAGAAGATGGACAAGGCGGTCGCGGTCGCCAAGGAGGACTTCGCGGCGATCCGCACCGGCCGGGTCAGCCCGTCAATGTTCAACAAGATCAATGTTGACTACTACGGGTCTCCGACGCCGGTGCAGCAACTGGCCTCGTTCCACGTCCCCGAAGCCCGCATGGTCATCATCCAGCCCTATGACAAGGGCTCGATGGTCGCCATCGAGAAGGCCATCCGTGACAGCGACCTCGGGGTGAACCCCGGCAACGACGGCGCGGTGATCCGCGTGGTGTTCCCCGAGCTGTCGGAGGAGCGCCGCCGCGAGTACATCAAGGTCGCGCGGAACAAGGCCGAGAGCAGCAGGGTCTCGGTGCGCAACATCCGCCGCCACGCCAAGGAGACCCTCGACAAGATGGTCAAGGACGGCGAGGCGGGCGAGGACGAGGTCCGCCGCGCCGAGAAGGAGCTCGACGACCTCACGCACAAGCACGTCGCCAAGATCGACGAGCTTCTCAAGCACAAGGAAGCCGAGCTGCTCGAGGTCTGAGCGCGCATCAGCCACGGTCAGGTAGGGGCGCTGCCACTCCGGTGCCTGCCGCGGGTGGGGCGCCTCGCCGCGCCGGGCCCATCGCGCTCCCTTCCCGCCGTCGCGGCGGGCCAGGCGTAGTGGGCCGTCGAGCGTGGCCGGCGGTACGAGGGTGGGAAACTGTGGAAGGTACGACGGCGGACGGTACCGGGCCGGCACCAGGTCGGCGGTCCGGGGCGCGTCCGCCCGCGGCTCCAGGCGGCCGTGTGGAAGGCCCTGAGGGGGGCGCCGACACCTCCTCCGCGGGAGGCGGCGACATCGGGGCTTCCGGCCCGGCGGGGCTCGTGCGGGCGCAGGCCAACGGCACCGCCCACGACGATGGGGTGGGCGATCCTGGGGACCACGGCCCGGTCCCGGCGGCCGGAAAGCCGAACGGCATTCGTACGGGCCGCAACCTCCCGGCCGCGATCGGCGTGGGCCTAGCGCTGGGGGCCGCCGTCCTCGGCACCCTCTACACGCAGAAGGCCCTTTTCCTCCTGGTGATCGGGGCGGCCGTCGGCATCGGCGTGGTGGAGATGATCCGCGCGTTCGGCGTGCGGGACATCCAGGTACCGCTGAAGCTCCAGTTGACGGGCCTGGCCGCGATGCTCGCCGGGGCGTACTGGGGCGGCCCGATCTGGTTGCTGGGCGCGTTCACGATCACCGTGCTGATCATGCTCTGCGAGCGGATGTTCAAGGGCGTGGACGGCTACGTCAGGGACGCCGCGGGAAGCGTCCTGACCTCGGTGTACCCCTCCCTGATCGCCGGGTTCGTGCCGCTGATGCTGGCCAAGCCGGACGGCGCCGACCGCGTGCTGCTCTTCATCGCCGTCACGGTGTCCAGCGACATCGGCGGCTACTTCGCGGGCATCCTGTTCGGCAGGCACAAGATGTCGATCATCAGCCCGAAGAAGACCTGGGAGGGTTTCGCGGGGTCCATCCTCGCCTGTGTGATCTGCGGGTCGCTTTTGATGCGGTTCCTGCTCGACGGCCAGTACTGGCAGGGCGCGATCATCGGTGTCGTTGCGGCCGTGTGCGCCACCCTCGGCGACCTGGTCGAGTCGGTCATCAAGCGCGATCTCGGCATCAAGGACATGGGCAGCCTGCTCCCCGGGCACGGCGGCCTGATGGACCGCCTGGACTCCCTGCTCGCGACGCTCGTCCCGATCTGGCTGCTCCTGGCGGCCTTCCTGCCAGGCTGAGAGGGCTTCAGAGGATCCGCCCGGGCAACGACAGCGACAGGGCCTCGTGCCCGCGTTCGGCGGCGATCCGCAGTTCGTGGTCGGTCAGCGGGATCAGCCAGAGCCAGCGCACCTCGTCGCCCCCGAACGTGAACCCCGACAGATCGGGCAGCCCGGGGACGGTGTCCAGCATCAGCACGCCCTCGTAGCCGCGGCCGAGCGGGAAGGTCGCCGGGGCGCCGTACCAGCGGGCGGTGTGGCCATGCCCGAGCCAGGTGATCGAGTGCCATGGGTACCGCGCCAGCCACAGGAACACCTGAGCCGCCTCCGCGGGCTCTCCCCGGGTGGCGATGGCCAGTTCGATGCGGGCGTAGGCGTCGGGCCGGTCGATGTACTGCTCTACGGTCGGCATGCGCTGGCAGCTCATCCCGACCGTCGACAGCACCGTGTAGCCGTTCTGCGGGCGCTCGGTGATGCCCACGGTGGGGAGTCGGTCCCCGCCGATGTCCCAGTACCGCGCCGGCGGGCCGACCCGCGTGTCCAGGTGGCTCATGACGAACTGCTGGAACGACTGCCACGCGCCGTCGCCGTGCCGCCATTCCCAGTACGAACGGGCCTTGGCGATCCGCGGCGCCAGCCCCTCCAGGGCCTCGTCCAGGGACCACGCGAACGGGGACTCGCCGACCGCGTCCCTGGCGTATCCGGGCATTCCGCGCTCCAGGTCCGCCCAGCCGGGAATGACCGCCAGGAGATCGCTGTTGCGAAACAGGGCCGCCCCGTCGCCCTCCTCGAACCAGAGCACCTCCAGTTCGGCGGCCGTGAACGGCGCCGTGCCCTCCGGGAGGCGCGTGTTGGCCACGGGCATGACGGGAGCGTGGCCCCGGCCGATCTGGTCCATGTCGACGAAGGGTGGCGCCTGTCCATGGTTGGCGAGCCACACGGCGCCGTGGATCCCGCCGTCGGCGCCGCGCAGGTAAGCTACCGAGGACGCCCCCTCGTACTCGACGGTCACCATGCGACTGCCATAAGGGCTGGTGTCGGTGAGGACGACATCGGTGGTGCCCAACGCCTTTCCGCCTTTCCGGTGTACGTCTCCCGTTCGGCCGTGGATCGCAATAGATCACACCAAGGGGCTGTGTAGTGCAGCTTCCGGCAAACTGTTAAGAGAAGGACATGTCCGCCGAGCTAACCTTTGTCGCCCCCCGGCGTGCGAAACCATCCCGCCACCTCGCTGACCTGACGATGGCCGAGCGGCGTACGGCCGTCGCCGAGCTGGGGGAGAAGCCGTTCCGCGCCGAGCAGCTCTCGCGGCACTACTTCGAGCGGCTCACCACCGACCCGGCGCACATGACCGACCTCCCCGCCGCGTCCCGCGACCGCCTCGTGACGAGCCTGATGCCCGGCCTGCTCACCTCGGTCAGAGAGATCACCTGCGACGGCGGCACGACCCGGAAGACCCTGTGGAAGCTCTTCGACGGCGCCCTGGTCGAGTCGGTCCTGATGCGCTATCCCGACCGGGTGACCATGTGCGTGTCCTCCCAGGCAGGATGTGGCATGAATTGCCCCTTCTGCGCCACGGGACAGGCCGGGCTGACCCGGAACATGTCGACCGCCGAGATCGTCGAGCAGGTCGTCGCGGGCGCCCGCGCGCTGGCCCGCGACGAGGTGCCCGGAGGTCCGGGGCGGGTGAGCAACATCGTCTTCATGGGCATGGGGGAGCCGCTCGCCAACTACAAGGCGGTCATCGGCGCCGTCCGGCGCATCACCGAACCCGCCCCCGAGGGGCTCGGCATCTCCGCCCGGGGGGTCACGGTCTCGACGGTCGGGCTCGTCCCGGCGATCGAGAAGCTCGCGAACGAAGGGCTGCCCGTGACGCTCGCCGTCTCCCTGCACGCCCCCGACGACGAGCTGCGCGACACGCTGGTGCCGGTCAACACCCGCTGGAAGGTCGCCGAGGTCCTGGACGCGGCCTGGAACTACGCGGCCATCACCAAGCGCCGCGTCTCCATCGAATACGCCCTGATCAAGGACATCAACGACCACGAGTGGCGGGCCGACCTGCTGGGCCGCCTGCTCAAGGGCAAGCTCGTCCACGTCAACCTGATCCCGCTCAACCCGACCCCGGGCTCGAAGTGGACGGCCTCGCGGCCCGAGGACGAGCGCGCGTTCGTCCACCGCCTGGAGTCCCACGGCGTCGCCGTCACCGTCCGTGACACGCGCGGCCGCGAGATCGACGGCGCCTGCGGCCAACTCGCCGCCGCCACCCCGGAGTCCTAGCCTGGCCGGCACATCCGATCGCGGAGGTGCCGGCCTCAGATGTATCTGAAGGCGTTGACGATCAGGGCCAGGAGGGCCAGCGTCACCGCGCCGATGAAAATCATGCGCCGCACCGCCGCCCAGGCCGAGGATTTCGCTCCGGGGATTTTGTCCGCGGCCTCTTTGGCGGTTTGGATGGCTTTGCCCCAGCCCGCCCAGGTGTCCACGGTCCGCTGGAAATTACGTCCCACGACGAACAGAATCGTCGCGACGATCACAATGATCAGCACACGCCCGTCGGGGCTGTCCATGGAGGCCTCCTGCCTGGGGAGAGGGCGTTCGGCTCCCAAAGTTATTGCACGGTCGACTGGCTCGGCAGAGAAAACATAATTTGAGCCTGCTTTGCCGTGTGCCTAGATTTGTGTATCCATATAATTGTTCACCATTTGCGGCTTCGCAGATGAACTGTGGTCGTATAGTCGTATTACCCTTTTGGTCGACGTGCCGCAGATGCGAGTTGTTGGTCACTGATTGAGATGAATGTCTACAGGGTCGTCCGGATACTCGAACGCGATTTCTTCTCGAGCGGCAAGGGACAGTGTGAGGCGGCCCTTGACTCATGTTCAGGCCGCATAATGGCATGACAGGCGCTGACCGCGAGACCGATGGAGTAGGAGGACATGCCGGCTGTGGAGGGCCAGGAGCAGGTGGCCGGTCGGGTCGTGGACATATACACCGACGGCGCGTGCAGGGGTAACCCGGGCCCAGGCGGCTGGGGGGCGGTGTTGCGCTACCGCCACACAGAGAAGGAGATCTACGGCGGTGAGGTCGGTACGACCAACAACCGCATGGAACTCATGGCCGCCATCATGGCCCTGGAGATCCTCACCCGGCCGGTTACCGTCCGCCTGTACACCGACAGCACATATGTCCGCAATGGCATCACCCAGTGGCTACGCGGCTGGAAGCGCAACGGTTGGCAGACGGCCGGCAGGCAGCCGGTCAAGAACATGGACCTCTGGCAACGCCTCGACGTGGCGGCCGCTCGGCACACCGTCGAGTGGCTCTGGGTCAAGGGCCACGCGGGCCACCCCGAGAACGAACGCGCCGATGCCCTCGCGCGCCGCGGCCTCGAGCAGGTCCTTAACGCCTCCAGGTGAGCGGATCAGCCGTACGAGTCATTGCATTGGTGACAGCCGGCGGCCCCGGCTGAGGGTCGGGGGCCGTGTGGTCCGTCAGGCTCGGCAGATGATTTCTCCGTGCAGGACGGTGAACCAGCCGTCGTCGGACGCTCCCCACGCGCGCCAGCCGTCCGCGATGCGCTCCAGATCGGGGCGGGTGGCGAAGTCGTACGAGACGATCTGCTCGGCCATGGCCGAGGACGTGATGCGCTCGGCCCACAGGCCGCTCCACCACGCGCGGTCGGCCGGGGTGGCGAAACACCACACCGCACCGGAGGCGGTGATGTCGCTGAACCCGGCCTGGCGAGCCCAGGACAGCAGGCGACGGCCCGCGTCGGGCTCGCCCCCGTTGGCGCGCGCCACCCGGTGGTACAGGTCCTGCCACTCGTCCAGGGCGGGCACCTGCGGATACCAGGTGAAGGTGGCGTAGTCGGAGTCGCGCGCGGCGACGATGCCGCCGGGCCTGCAGACGCGCCGCATCGCGACCAGCGCGCCGACCGGGTCGGCGACGTGCTGCAACACCTGGTGGGCGTGGACGATGTCGAACGACCCCTCCGGGTACTCCAGCCGGTACACGTCTCCGGCCTCGTAGACGACGTTCCGCAGCCCACGCCCCGCCGCGACGTCCCTGGCCTGCGCCAGGACTCCTTCGGCGGTGTCGATCCCCGTGACCTGCCCCGGAGCCACCACCTCCGCCAGATCGGCCGTGATCGTCCCCGGCCCGCACCCGACGTCGAGCAGGGACATTCCGGACCGCAGGTGCGGCAGCAGGTACGCGGCCGAGTTGGCGGCCGTGCGCCAGGTGTGCGAGCGCAGCACCGACTCGTGGTGACCGTGCGTGTAGACGGCGGACATGCCGATCAACTCCTCTGGGATCCGAACCGCTGCCAGCCTACGCTGGTGTCCACGATACGAGCGAGTATGTCTCGCATTTCGAGATAGTCAAAGCCGAAACGGCGCCGCCCCCTCGCGACGGGACGTCCCGGCGAGGAGGCGGTCTCGGAAGGAAGGGCTACGGGCGGGTGCGGCGTAGGTAGGTGTACGCGAGGAAGGCCAACGCGCACCACGCGAGGGTGATGGCGGCGAGGCCGGGGAGGGCGGAGGTCAGGAAGGCCGGTCGCCCGGCGTCGCGCATCCAGCTGATCAGCGGGACGGTCAGCCACGTGACGGGGGCCAGGCTGATCAGGAGCATCGCGACGTAGGCGCCGAGCATGACGAGCGTGGACGTCGCCTGGTCGCGCAGGATCGGGCGGCTGGACAGCGCGCCCAGGGCGGTGCCGGTGAGCAGGGAGAGGGCGTGCAGGGCCAGGCCGCCGGCCACCACCGCCCCGCCCGGCGTGACGGCGAAGCCGATGCCGAGGGGGGCGAGGACGGCCAGGCAGGCGAGGACGGCGTTCACCGCGGCCGAGGCGAGCAGGCCGGCCGTCACCTCGCGGCCGGGACGTCCGGAGGCCGTCACCGAGATGAGGCGCTGGACGTCCGGCTCGGTGTCGAGCAGGCCCCGCGCCGCCCAGGCGAAGACCGGGACCAGCAGGGCGGCGGAGTCGCCGTACGAGGAGAGTTCGTGGCCGGCCAGGACGCGCGTCGAGTACAGGATGATCAGGATGGCCAGCAGTCCCACGAACGGCTGGACGATCCGGTGGGAGCGCAGGTACGCGGCGGTCTTGAACCGCACGAGCATCAA
This sequence comes from Sphaerisporangium sp. NPDC051017, assembly GCF_040683095.1. Taxonomy (NCBI): domain Bacteria; kingdom Bacillati; phylum Actinomycetota; class Actinomycetes; order Streptosporangiales; family Streptosporangiaceae; genus Sphaerisporangium; species Sphaerisporangium sp. NPDC051017. Next base: position 14,389 of record NZ_JBFBCI010000004.1, on the reverse strand, counting down.
GGTCGGCTTCATCCCGGCAGTCCTCGGATGTGGGCGTCGTAGCCGTCGGCGCGCAGTTTCTGGGCCACCGCGTCCGCCTCGTCCGCTTCCACCAGGACCTCGATCACGGTTTTGCCTGATATATCGGAAATATCGGTCAGGGCGCGGTCGGTGGGCGCGATGAGGCGGACGGTGTTGTTCTCGACGGCGAGGCGGGTGAGGCCGGGGTGGTCCGCCAGGCCGCTCTGGTGATCGCTGACGACGACGATGCCACCGGCGCCCGTGACCTCCTCGATGATCCGGGGCAGTTCGGCGCGGGTCTGCGCGTCCAGGCCGGAGAAGGGCTCGTCCATGACCAGCAGGCCGGGCGGCGCGAGGAGGGCCTGCGCGAGCCCCACCTTGTGCGCGCTCCCCTTGGAGAGGTCGCCGAGCGGAATGTCCAGCAGGGATGTCATGCCGAGGCGCTCGGCCCACGGCGCGACGGCGGACGCGGGCACGCCCCGGACGGCGGCCATGTGGGCGAGGTAGGCGGCGACCGTGAACGGCTGGCCCACGGGAAAGATCTCGGGGGCGTATCCGACGATCGGCGGGCGGTCGGCGATCGTGCCCCGGGTCGGGCGCGTCGTGCCGGCGAGGAGTCTCAGGAGGGTCGATTTGCCGGCGCCGTTGCGGCCGGTGACTTCGGCGACCGTGCCGGGTGGCAGGTCGAGACGCACGTCGTGGAGCACCCATGGGGCGCGGCGGGCGTAGCGGAAGGAGAGGTTCGCGAGCCGCATAGATCAGGAAGCTTACTCCCCTAGGGCTGACTCCCTGGATTTCCTTAAGTCATCCAATAAGAATGGTAAAGAGGATACGTATGCGGGGGCTGTGAACCGGGAGGACGCGGTTTGAACCGCTTTCCACGTGTACTTGCGTTACGCACCGGATACAACCCCGGGCAGGTCGATGCTCTCATCCGGCGGATCGAGGCGACCCTGGGCCGGGGCGCGCTGGAGGGCCCTCCGGTGACGGCGGACGAGATCCGCATGGCGGGCTTCGGCGCCAAACGCGGCGGCTACAACGAGATGGCGGTCGACTACGCGCTGGACGCCTTCGTGGTGGCCGTGGAGACCTTGCCCTTTCGTCCCGCGATGACCGCCGGGATCGCCGGGATCGCCGGGACCGCCATGACGACGGCGGCGACGGCAGGGCCCGGCGATGGCGGCCTGGCGAGGTTGCCCGGCATCCCGGAGCCTCGCCGGTACCCGGGAGGGCAGACGTTCCACGCCGCGCCGGTGCCCGCGTCCGAACTCGCCTACGGCGGGACGAGCGCGGGGCTGACGGACGAACCGGACGAAGAAGAGGAGGCCCCGACGCTGCCCGGGATGCCCGCGGTGCGCTCAGAGGGAGGAGGCCGACGGATCGCCGCCGCCGAGGGCAGGCCGCTCCACCCGCAGGACGTCGTCGCGCCCGTGGCGGGCGCCTGGGATCCCCTGGGACGCAACGAGCGGGTGCCCTGGACCCCGGCGCGAGCCGGGTACGGCCCTCCGGAGCCGGAGGCCGTGGGGAGCCTCCACGTCGGCCAGTCGGCCGAGGAGGCGCCGTCGGCCGACGAGGCGCTCGCCGCGGCCTGGCTGGAGGCCCAGGCGGCGAAGGTCGAGCGGATGCTCTTCCGCCGGGGACGCTTCGGAGCGGGATACCACGAGGGCCAGGTCGACATCTTCCTGGACCGCGTGGTGGCCACCCTGCGCGGCACGACCGATCTTCCGCTCACGGGGGACCAGGTCAGGGCGGCCAGGTTCGCGACGGTCCTGTTCAGGGCAGGGTACGCGGTGCCCCAGGTGGACGCCTTCCTCGCCGAGGTGGCCGACATCCTGGACCGCCGCGACGTCCTGACGGCCGAGCGGGCGCAGCGCGTCTGAGGCCGGCCGGGCGTCCCGGGCCGCCGCGCGTCCGAGCCGTCTCGCGGGCCGGGTAGCCTGGCCGGCGAAGGCGTCAGGGCAGGTCAGCGGGGTGAACCGGGCCGCCGCGAGGCGCTTGGAGGAACGTGGGGAAGGAGGTCAGCGGGTGCCCCAGGAGTAGGACTGCTTGCGGAGCTTGAGGTAGACGAACGTCTCGGTGGCACGGACGGTGGGGATGGCGCGGATCTTGCCGAGGATCTCCAGCAGGTGGGAGTCGCCCTCGCAGACGACCTCGACCATGATGTCCAGCGATCCCGCGGTGAGCACGACGTAGTCGATCTCGTCGATGGACGACAGGTTGTCGGCCACCGTCTCCAGGTCACCCTCGCACTTGATGCCGATCATCGCCTGGCGGGGGAAGCCGAGGGTGAGCGGGTCGGTCACGGCGACGATCTGCATCACCCCGGCGTCGAGGAGCCGCTGGACGCGCTGGCGCACGGCGGCCTCCGACAGTCCGACGGCCTTGCCGATGGCGGCGTAGGGCTTGCGCCCGTCCTCCTGGAGTTCCTCGATGATGCGCTTGGAGATATCGTCCAGAACCACGGGCCCCGGCCTGGCGTCGTTGTGGTTGTTGTCCCGTCGCGCTTTCGGCGGCGTGGTCATCTCCGTGCGTCCTCCCTGCGACCGGACGGCTACAGCAAGCTGATTACGTGGCCGTTCCGGTGATGTTGCCGTCCTGGTGCGACATGTTGTCAGTTCACCGCGCCCTGTCAAGCGATTTCGTAGCAATTTGATATATTCGCGACGAAATCCCTTGTCGTGGCGTCCGACCTCTGTCAGAGTCGCGACAACTCAGCCCACTCACGAGGAGGTCGAGCTTTGACCACCCGTCTCCAGAACTTCATCAACGGCGAGCTCGTGGATGCCAAGAGCGGTCGGTTTTCCGATGTGATCGATCCGAGCACGGGGGAGGCCTACCTTCAGGCGCCGGTCTCCCGTCAGGAGGACGTTGACGCAGCCTACGCCGCGGCGGTCGCCGCGTTCGAGTCGTGGGGGCAGACGACGCCGGGTGAGCGTGCCGGGTACTTGTTGAAGATCGCCGACGCCATAGAAGCACGGGCCGAGGAGCTTGTCGAGGCCGAGTGCCTCAACACCGGCAAGCCGCGGGCGCGCATGGCCGAGGACGAGATCCCGCCCGCCGCCGACCACTTCCGCTTCTTCGCGGGCGCCGTGCGCACCCTGGAGGGCCCGAGCTCGGCCGAGTTCCTGGCCGACCACACCTCGGTGATCCGCCACGAGCCGATCGGCGTGATCGGGCAGGTCACCCCGTGGAACTACCCGCTGATGATGGCGGTATGGAAGATCGCCCCGGCGCTCGCCGCGGGCAACACGGTGGTGCTCAAGCCGTCCGACACCACGCCGGTCTCGACCCTGAAGATGGCCGAGATCGTCGGCGAGGTCCTCCCCGCGGGCGTTTTCAACGTCGTCGCCGGGGACCGCGAGACCGGCGCCCTGGTCGTGGGCCACCCGTCCGCGTCGATGGTCGCGATCACGGGCTCGGTGGGCGCGGGCGTGCAGGTCGCGCGGTCCGCGGCCGACGACGTGAAGCGCGTGCACCTGGAGCTCGGCGGCAAGGCGCCCGTCGTCGTCTTCGAGGACGTCAAGGACGTCGCCGCCGTGGCCGAGGCCATCGCGGGCGCGGGCCTCTACAACGCCGGCCAGGACTGCACGGCGGCCTGCCGCGTGCTGGTCCACGAGAGCATCCACGAGCCGTTCGCGGCGGCCCTGGCCGAGGCGGCCGCGGCCACCAAGACCGGCCTCTACGGCGACGAGGACGCGTACTACGGCCCGCTCAACAACGCCGCCCACCTCGCCCGCGTCGAGGGCTTCCTGGAGCGCGTCCCCGGCCACGCGAAGGTCCTCACCGGGGGCAGGCGCATCGGGGAGAAGGGTTACCTGTTCGAGCCGACCGTCGTGGACGGCCTGCGGCAGGACGACGAGATGGTGCAGACCGAGGTGTTCGGCCCGGTCATCACGATCCAGACGTTCAGCGACGAGGCCGACGCGCTCGCCAAGGCCAACGACGTGAAGTACGGCCTGTCGGCGTCGGTGTGGACGTCCGACCACGGGCGGGCGATGCGCCTGTCCCGGCGGCTGGACTTCGGCGTGGTCTGGGTGAACACCCACATCCCGTTCGTCTCGGAGATGCCCCACGGCGGCTTCAAGCACTCGGGCTACGGCAAGGACCTGTCGGTCTTCAGCCTGCACGACTACAGCCGCGTGAAGCACGTCATGCACTACATCGGTGAATGACCACCTGCCCCGCGCGCCGTATCGGTGCACGGATTCAGATATCAGATGAGGGATAGCCTGGAATGACCGATATCCAGGCGGGCAAGGAGGCGGCCGCTCCGGCCGCCTCCGACATCTCCCCGGTGCCCGCCATCGAACTCGACGGAGTCGTCAAGGAGTACCACGCGCACGGTGAGGTCGTGCAGGCGGTCAAGGGCGTGAGCCTGTCGATCGCCGAGGGAGAGTTCTTCTCCATGCTCGGACCGTCGGGCTGCGGCAAGACCACCACCATGCGGATGATCGCCGGGTTCGAGGACCCGTCCCGGGGGACCGTACGCCTGCACGGGCAGGACGTCACCAACGTGCCGCCCAACAAGCGCGACGTGAACATGGTGTTCCAGTCCTACGCGCTGTTCCCACACATGAACGTGTGGGAGAATGTCGCCTTCGGGCTCCGGCGCAAGCGCGTCCCCGAGCAGGAGATCAAGCGGCGGGTCGGCGAGATGCTGGAGATCGTCGACCTCACCGGCCGCGAGAACCGCCGGCCGCGGCAGATGTCGGGCGGCCAGCAGCAGCGCGTGGCGCTCGCCCGCGCCCTGGTGAACAACCCCCGGGCCCTGCTGCTGGACGAGCCGCTCGGCGCCCTCGACCTCAAGCTGCGCCAGGCCATGCAGATGGAGCTCAAGCGCATCCAGCGCGAGGTCGGCATCACCTTCGTGTACGTGACCCACGACCAGAACGAGGCGCTCACCATGAGCGACCGCATCGCCGTCATGAACGACGGCCTGGTCGAGCAGCTCGCGGGGCCGAGGGAGATCTACGAGCGCCCGGCGACCACGTTCGTCGCCGGTTTCATCGGGACGTCCAACCTGCTCAGCGGCACGGCCGACCACGTCAGCGGAGGCACGGCCGTGATCCGCGTCGCCGAGGGCGAGCGCGTGCTGGTGCCGGTCGGCGGCCAGACCCGCGAGGGCGGCCAGGTGGAGGTCACCGTCCGCCCGGAGAAGATCCGGATCTCCCGCGAGGAGCCGGCCGCGGACGTCAGCGCGGTGCGCGGCGTCGTGTCCGAGGTGGTCTATCTCGGCACCTACAACAGCTACGCCGTCAACCTTTCGAGCGGTGCAGAATTCACGGTGTTCGAGCAGAACGCCCGGGACAGCAGCATCACGGCGGAGCGCGGCGAATCCGTCTGGTTGTCATGGCAGCCGCAGCACTCGTACGCGATTGGAAGTCGAACCACCTCATGACCAGCCCTCCACGTGATCTCGCGTTCCTGCGTGGCCTGACGCAGAGCCGCACCCGATCCTCCCTCACCCGCCGTGACGCGCTGCGCCTCGGAGGGCTGTCCGCCGCCGCGCTGGGCCTGGCCGCGTGCGGAGTCCAGGGGAAGAAGGTCGAGCCTCCGAAAGCGAGCGCCGCCGCCGGGTACTGGGCGGACAAGAAGAAGAACGGCGTCCTGCGGTGGGCCAACTGGCCGCTGTACATGGAGAAGAAGGGGAACTCCTACCCGACCCTGGAGGCGTTCACCAAGGACACCGGCATCCAGGTGACCTACCAGGAGGCCATCCAGGACAACTCCACCTGGTTCGGCAAGATCCAGCCGCAGCTCGCCGCCGGGCAGGACATCGGCTTCGACATGATGGTGATCACGAACGGCATCCACCTCGGCCGGGCCATGGCGCTCGGCTACCTGGTCCCGCTCGACCACTCCAAGCTGCCGACGTTCAACGCCAACGTGGGGGCCAAGTACAAGAACCCGTCCTACGACCCGGGCAACACCTACACCGTGCCCTGGCAGTCGGGCCTGACGGGCATCGCGTACAACCCGAAGTACGTCGACGGGGACATCACCAGCATCGAGGAGCTGTGGAACCCCAAGTACAAGGGCAAGGTCGGCATGATGATCGACACCCAGGAGATCGCGAACTTCGCGTTGTTCGCGCTGGGCATCGACCCGGACAAGTCCGTGCAGGCCGACTGGGAGAAGGCCGGGCAGAAGCTCCAGCAGCAGCGCGACGCCGGTCTCGTCCGCAAGTACTACGAGAACGACTACGTGGACGCGCTGGTCCGCGGGGACATCTGGATGTGCATGGCCTGGTCCGGCGACATCTACCAGCAGAACGCCGAGGGGCAGGACCTCAAGTTCGTCGTCCCCAAGGAGGGCGCGACGATCTGGACCGACAACATGTGCATCCCCAAGACCGCGCAGAACCCGGTCGACGCGCTGGCGATGATGGACTACGTCTACAAGCCCGAGATCGCCGCGCACCTGGCCGAGTACATCACCTACATCACCCCCGTGCCCTCGGCGCAGGAGATCATCAAGGCCGACGCCGCCAAGGCGAGCGGGGACGACAAGAGGGCCCTGGAGATGGCCGCCACCAGCCCGTTGATCTTCCCCTCCGAGTCCGACATGGCCAGGCTGCGCTCCTACAAGTCCCTGACCACGGCCGAGGAGAAGGCCTTCGAGGGGATTTTCCAGCCGATCACGCAGGGCTGACGCCATGAGACAGAAGATCGCGCCGTACCTGCTGATCCTCCCGGGCGGGCTCTGGCTGCTGTGCTTCCTGGTGGTGCCGCTGGTCTTCATGGCGTCGGTCTCCACCCAGGAGGGCGACGTCGTCAACGGCTTCGTCCAGACCTTCCACCTGGCGAGCTTCGGCGACGCGCTCGGCGAGTACAAGACGCAGTTCCTGCGCTCGGCCGGGTACGGGCTGGCGGGGACGGTGCTCACCATCCTGCTCGCCTACCCGGTGGCCTACTGGATCGCCTTCAAGGCGGGCGCGCGCAAGTCGACGTACCTGCTGCTGGTGCTGCTGCCGTTCTTCGTCTCGTTCGTGCTGCGGACGGTGTCGTGGAAGTTCCTGCTCGCCGACGACGGCATCCTGCTTCAGCCGCTGAAGGACGCCGGGCTGCTGCCCGCGGACTTCCACGTGCTGCAGACGACGGTGGCGGTGATCGGCGGGCTGACGTACAACTACCTGCCGTTCATGGTGCTGCCGATCTACGTGGCGCTGGAGCGCGTGGACCCGCGGGTCGTCGAGGCGGCCCAGGACCTGTACGCGACGCGCCGCGACTCGTTCCTCAGGATCGTGCTGCCGCTGTCGCTGCCCGGGGTGTTCGCGGGCGTCCTGATGACATTCGTGCCGATGACGGCGGACTACGTGAACGCCTCGATCCTGGGCGGCCCGGCGAATACGATGATCGGTAACATCATCCAGACGGAGTACCTCGTGAACAACGACTATCCGGCTGGCGCGGCGCTGTCGTTCATCCTCATGGCGGCGATGCTCATCGGCATCTTCGCCTACGCCAAGGCCCTCGGCACCGAGAACGTCTTGGAGGCGGCGGCGCGATGAGCGGTTCACTCAGCCCGGCCCTGCCCGCCGAGGCACGGCAGGCGCATGTGGGCGTGCCGAGGCGCCCGCGCGCCCGGTGGGGCGACCGGCTGCTGTACGTCTACACGTGGCTCGTCCTGCTCTGGCTGTTCGCGCCCATCGCGGTGATGATCGCGTTCGGCTTCAACGACACCAAGAGCAAGTCGAACGTGAGCTGGCAGGGGTTCACCTTCAAGTGGTGGGGCCGACTCGGGGACTACCCCGACCTGACCACCGCCGTCACGAACTCGATCAGCATCGCGCTGCTGGCCACGCTCATCACCACCGTGCTCGGCACGCTGATGGGCATCGCCCTCGGCCGCTACCGCTTCCGCGGGCAGGGGCCGACCAACCTGGTGATGTTCGCCGCGATCTCATCGCCCGAACTGGTCATGGGCGCCTCGCTGCTGTCGCTGTTCATCAGCCTCGGCGTGCAGACGGGGTACGCGACGATCGTGCTGGCGCACGTGCTGTTCTCGGTGTCGTTCGTCGCGGTGACCGTGCGGGCGCGCGTGGTCGGCCTGGACGGGTCGGTGGAAGAGGCCGCGCGCGACCTCGGCGCCTCCGCCTGGATCACGTTCTGGCGGGTCACGTTCCCGATGATCCTGCCGGGCGTGGTCTCCGGCGCGCTGCTCGCCTTCGCCCTGTCGATCGACGACTTCGTCATCACGCAGTTCACCAGCGGGGCGACGATCACCTTCCCCCTGTGGATCTACGGCGCGGTCCGCATCGGCGTGCCCCCGCAGGTCAATATCCTTGGCACCCTCATCTTCGCGGTGGGCGTGGTCATCGCGGTCGTCAACACCCTGACCTCGCGCCGCCGCACCTAGAGACGGGAAACACCCGCCTGGCACCGGGAACACGGCGTTCCCGGCCCAGGGAAAAACGACGCTGTTCGTTGGGACGTGAAATGTGTGGATCCGCTGAAAGCACTGGCTGACGCGGAGCGTAAGCCGTACTGGTTGGACAGTCCGGACAAACCCGAGCCGCTACCGCGGCTCTTCGACAGCACGACCGCCGACCTGGCCGTGGTCGGCGGCGGCTTCTCCGGCCTCTGGGCGGCCTTGATGGCCAAGGAACGCGACCCCTCGCTCGACGTCGTCCTGCTGGAGGGCAGGCGCGTCGGCTGGGCGGCCTCCGGCCGTAACGGAGGCTTCTGCGTCGCGAGCCTCACCCACGGGCTCGGCAACGGCCTCAGCCGCTGGCCCCGCGAGGTCTCCACGCTCGTTCGCCTGGGCGCGGAGAACCTCGACGAGATCGAGGGGACGGTCGCCAAGTACGGCATCGACTGCGCGTTCGAGCGCACCGGCGAGCTGCACGTGGCCACCGAGCCGTGGCAGCTCGACGCGATGGCGGAGGAGACCGGCATCGCCCGCGAGCTCGGCCTGGACATGCGCCTGCTCAACGCCGAGCAGGTCCGCGCCGAGGTCGACTCGCCGACCTACGTCGGAGGGCAGTGGGAGCGGGACGGCTGCGCGATGCTGGACCCGGCCCGCCTGGCGTGGGGGCTGCGCGAGGCATGCCTGTCGCTGGGCGTCCGCATCTACGAGCGCAGCCCGGTGCGCTCGCTGCGCGACGACGGCACGACCATGGAGCTGATCACCCCGCACGGTGGCGTGCGGGCGGCCCGGGTCGCGCTCGGCACGGGGGTGTTCCCGCCCTTGCTCGGACGGCTGCGCAACTTCCTGGTTCCGGTGTACGACTACGCGCTGATGACCGAGCCGCTCACGCCGGAGCAGCTCGCGTCGGTGGGCTGGCACAACCGGCAGGGCGTCGGCGACGGCGGGAACCAGTTCCACTACTACCGGCTCACCACGGACAACCGCATCCTGTGGGGCGGGTACGACGCGGTGTACTTCAACGGGGGCAGGGTCAGGCAGGAGTACGAGCAGAGGGACGCGACGTTCGCGACCCTGGCCGCGCACTTCTACACCACCTTCCCCCAGCTCGCCGGAGTGCGGTTCACGCACCGCTGGGGCGGGGTGATCGACACCTGCAGCCGCTTCAGCGCGTTCTTCGGCACGGCGCACAAGGGACGGCTCGCCTACGCGGTCGGGTACACCGGGATGGGCGTGGGCGCGACGCGGTTCGGCGCCAACGTCATGCTGGACCTGCTGGAGGGTGAGCCGACCGAGCGCACCGAGCTGCGCATGGTGCGCGAGAAGCCGATACCGTTCCCGCCGGAGCCGATCCGCTCGGGCGTCATCCAGCTCACCCGGTGGTCGATCGCCCAGGCGGACGCCCACCAGGGGCGGCGCAACCTGTGGCTGCGCACGCTCGACCGGCTGGGACTCGGCTTCGACTCCTGAGAACCCGCCGAGCCGGAGGCGCGGCCATGGGCTGGTTCGGGGCGTCCCCTCCGGGGCGCCCCGAACCGCCGGGCGGAGCGAGGCAATAGGCAGAGCATGATGGGAGGTTCGTACGGGGTCCGCTCCGTACGGACCTCCGCCCGCGCGGCGGGGGGATCGGCGCGACGCTTCCGATGAGGAGACCTCCGTGTGGCACGACATGTTCACCTTCCAGATCCCGCTGGCCGAGAAGCTGCTCAGGACCGTCCTGATCTACGCACTGATCGTCGTGGTCTTCCGCGTGGCGGGAAAGCGGGACATGGCCGGGCTCAACACGTTCGACTTCGTGGTCATCTTCCTGCTGTCCAACGTCGTGCAGAACGCGGTGATCGGCAATGACAACAGTCTGGTGGGCGGCGTCGTCGGCGCGGTCACCCTCGTCGTCACCAACGAGCTGCTGAACCACCTGGCCGTGCGGTACGCGTGGGTGTCGCGGCTGGTCCAGGGCACCTCGACGATCGTCATCCGTGACGGCCGCCCCGTGACCGAGAACCTGCGCCGCCTCGCGCTGTCCACGAGAGAGCTGGAACACGCCGTGCGCATCCAGAACGGCGACGAGATCGGCGAGGTCCAGGTCGGCGAGCTCGCCGAGACCGGGCATCTGGTGCTCACGCTGCGGCCGGAGGAGCAGAGCGCCGACAAGGCGGACATCGCCGCGCTGAATCGCCGGCTGGACGCCATCGACGCGTTGCTCGCCTCCCTCGCGGCGTCGCGCGACGGCCGTCCGCAGGGCGCCTGAACATCACAGGTCGAAGATTTCCATCGTTATGTGCACCTAGGTGATTTCTGGGCAGACGCTTATAAAAGTCCCGCGCCCGTACCCGGCCCCGCGGGCCCGGCGATGCCCCGCGTGTCGCCGCCACAGGAAAACCTGGAGCTCCGGGAGCGTCCGGGGGTCTATCGTGGCGCAGGTGTCCACGCGCGAGCTCGTCGTCCTCGGCACCGCCAGCCAGACGCCCACCCGTAACCGCAACCACAACGCCTACCTGCTCCGCTGGGACGGCGCGGGCCTGCTGTTCGACCCGGGCGAGGGCACCCAGCGGCAGATGATCCTGGCGGGGGTGGCCGCGACCGACGTCACCCGCATCCTGATCAGCCACTTCCACGGCGACCACTGCCTCGGCGTGCCCGGCGTCGTCCAGCGCCTGTCCCTGGACCGCGTGCCGCACCCGGTGTACGCCCACTTCCCGGCCTCGGGCGCCGAGTACTTCGCCCGCCTGCGGCACGCCAGCTCCTACCACGAGACCGCCACCGTCATAGCCCAGCCCGTGCACGCCCCCGGAGTGATCGCCGAGGGCGCCTTCGGCCGGATCGAGGCCCACCCCCTGGACCATCCCGTCCAGGCATACGGCTACCGGCTGGTCGAGCCCGACGGGCGCCGCATGCTGCGCGACCGCCTCGCGGCCCTCGGTGTCAGCGGCCCCCGCGTCGGCGAGCTGCTGCGCGAGGGAAGCATCCGCGTGAACGGGCGCACGGTGACCATTGAGCAGGTCAGCGAGCCCCGGGCCGGCCAGCGGTTCGCCTTCGTCATGGACACCCGCCTGTGCGAGGGCGTCCACACTCTCGCCGAGGGCGCAGACATGCTGGTCATCGAGTCGACGTTCCTGGACGCCGACGCCCGCCTGGCGCACGAGTTCGGCCACCTCACCGCCGGCCAGGCGGCCCGCGTGGCCCGCGAGAGCGGCGTCCGCCGCCTGGTCCTGACCCACTTCAGCCAGCGCTACCCCGACGCCACCGCCTTCGCCGCGGAGGCCCGCCGCCACTTCGACGGCGACCTGGTCATCGCCGAGGACCTGATCCGCGTCCCCGTCCCTCCCCGCCGCGCGGCCGGCGGGGAGTGGGCCGATGGCACATAGGCGGCGGCAGCCTCGGGCTCCAACGTGCCGAGCATCTGGATCTATCCCTGGCCGGCGAGAATGAGCATCGTCCCGTCGGCCTGCGTGCGCTGCGCCGTGACCGGGTGGACCCGGCGGTACCACGGTATGGTCACCGCTCACGCCGCCGCAGTCGCCTGCCCGGACGGTGCTGCTGTCGGACCGGCCCGTCACAACCTGAGGTATCCGAAGAACCGCCCGTGGGGGTCGTACTGTTCGCGCAGTTCCTCGAGGCGTCGCTCGTTGTCCTCGGCGAGGTAGCGCCACGGCCGGTTGACGAGGTTTTCATCGCCGAGCTGGATGCCCTTGGAAAGGGGTTCGAGCCGCCGCATCTGGCCGGTCACCCAGCCGACGTATGCGTCGTCCTGCGCCGGGTCGTCCCACCCGGCGTACGCGGCGATGTAGAAGCGGCCCGTGTTGGAGAACGCGGCGTCGATCGGGTGGCCGGGCCATGGGTACCACAGGACGTGGGAGATCTCGTTCGGCACCGTGGTGAACAGCTCGCGCAGCTGCGGGACGAGCACGTCGGCGCCGGCATCGGTCCACATGTTGTCGGCGAGCCAGCGGTGCCCGGACGGCTCCAGTGCGTCGACGGCGGCGTACATCTGGTCCATGGTGGCCGGGAACGTCGCGCGGGTGAGGGCGGAGTCGATCACCGGGTTGGTGTCGAGCGGTGACAGGATGTCCAGTGCTTCGGCCTCGGTCGAGGCCATGGCGCAGGTGATGATCTGGATGGCGGTCGGCCCGGGGGCGGGCCGACCGTCCGGGAGTCGCGGGTTGGTCGCGAGGAAGAGGATCTCCACGCGCGGATCGAGGTCCGGCCCCGTTTCAATCGCCCAGGTCAGCAACTCCTCGTATACGTCGAGCGGGTACACGTGAACGCTGGCCATGGTCACCGGCGGCCTGGGGTGGGTTCGCAGGTAGAAGCGCGTGACGATGCCGAAGCGCGACCGCGCCCTTCGCGGCGCCGTGCGCGCTCATCGGTGCGGCCGTGGCCCGCGAGGCGATGATCGAGGCGGTGTTGATGATGACCCCGCCGCCCTGCGCGCACATCGTCGGCCAGACGGCCCGGGTCGTGAGGTACGTGGGGTCCAGGTCGTTGCGCATCGTCACGCGCCAGTCCTCTTCCGGCGCCGCACCGAAGGGCCCCATCGCGTGACCGCCGGCGTTGTTGTAGAGCACGTCGATGCGGCCGAACCGCTCGACGACCTCGTCCACCCACGCCGTGACCGCGGCGGGCTCCCCCAGGTCCACGGGCGCGGTGCCGGCGATGGTGCCGCCTGCCTCGGTGACGAGCCGAACGGTCTCCTTCAAGCCCTCGGGCCGCATTCCGCAGCCTGCGATCAGCGCACCCTCGGCTGCGAAGAGCCGGGCCGCGGCCCGGCCGATGCCGGAGGTGATTCCGGTGATCAGGGCGACCTTGCCCTCCAGACGTCCGGCCATGACTCAGTTCTCCCGCCGGTTCTCGACGGCGGCGGGGCATCTGGCAGCCCGGTGGCTTCTGCGGCAGGGAAGTCCGGTCCTAGTGATCATCGAGCCCTCCCAGGGACTGTTATCAGTGACATTGTTTTTATGTTAGCGATGCATGGACATGCGTACGCCAAACGGGAAATCTTGTCAATATGACCGGCGCCTGATGAGCCTGCTCACAGCCGAGTGCGAACGTTAACGACGTACGGTTAGCATTGCGGGAGTGGCACCCAGGTCTCCCGCCCCAGCGGCCAAAACCCGCCGGCGGATCATCGAAGCGACGTCCTCCTTGCTCACCGAAGGCGGCCCGGAGGCGCTCTCCACCCGCGCGATCTGCGCCGCGGCGGGCGTGCAACCGCCGACGATCTATCGCCTGTTCGGCGACAAGCAAGGCCTCATCGACGCGGTCGCCGCGCACGGCATGGAGCTCTATCTCGCAGGCAGGCCCGAGCCGGACCCGGACGCCGACCCGGTCGAAGCGCTCCGGCTCGGCTGGGACGAGCACGTCGGCTTCGGCCTGGCCAACGCCGCGCTCTACACGGTCGTCTTCGGCACCCCCCGAGCCAGCCGTCCTTCCCTCGCGGCCCGCACCACCGTCGCGCCGCTCGCCGCGCGGATCCACAACATCGCGCAGGCGGGCAGGCTCCGGGTCGGCGAACACCTCGCTGTGCGGCTGGTGTTCGCCTCGGGCTGCGGGACCGTACTGACCCTGCTCGCGACCCCGGAGGACGAACCCGACCTGACCCTCTCGAAGGCCGCCCGGGAGGCGGTGATCGCCGCGATCACCGTCGACAAACCCCGACCGATCAGGCCGGGCGTCAAAAGCGCCGCGATCGCGCTGCGCGCGCTGCTCGACGAGACGGACGCGCTGACCACCGAAGAGTCCGCACTCCTGCGCGCCTGGCTCAACCGGATCGCCCATGCCGGTTGAACTCTCCGGCGGCGGCACGCGTCGTACACGACGCGGGAACCCGCCTCCTGGTGGCTGTTCGGCCGCCAGGAGTTGACGCGCGGATGTGCCGGGGCCGAGTTCGGACGCCCGCGGCCAAGGCACAGCCGTCGATCAAACCCTGAGTGTGTCACGAACGCCGAAAGGAGCTGCTGGTGTAGGCGCAGTTTCTTGATGTGGTGCTGCGTAAGAGATGGAGGATTCTTGGCCCTCCAGCGTC